>NZ_JBAPKZ010000004.1:0-194636 GCF_037083805.1 Roseovarius sp. D0-M9
GTCGCCGGTCGGCTCAAGCACCTGCCCGCGTCACCCTACGACACAACATCTGGTGTGGTCGTGAACTGACCGGAGACCCGCACACCCACACAAACCGCGAAGAAGCCTTAGTTCTCGACGCATTTTCCCTGACGTTGCCAGATGACAATTACATTCGACAGAGCCGCTTATGGGCTACTCGACTTTCGTAGCGCACGACCCTGACCGAGCCTGTCGATCGATGCAGGCGCATCTGTCACCGCACTGTGCAAATGCCCAGATAAATTAGGGCCAGATGTCAAAGATACAGGTTGCTGCGCCGGACGTGGTTATGGGCCAAAGAGACGAGTATCGTTATGTTGCAAGATATTGCCGACTCTCAGAGATCCCTTCGGGGGATATTCATTGGAAGCGCACTGTGCTTTTCCGACATCGCCATCAAGCTGGCGAATGAGGAAATCACTTGCATCACATTTCAGCGCCTGCCGACCTTGGCCGATCTGTCGGCACTGGATGACGCGGCGGCGGCGGAGGTGCGACTGATTGTCGTCTACGAAGGGATGCTGGACGATCTTCAAGTCGCCATTCCAAGCCTCAAGCAAAAATTTCCGCAGGCGTTCATGGCGCTGGCCTACCGCAATCGCGCCGCAGCCCTGCGCCTGATCAGGGAGGCTTGTGACCACCCCTGTTCAAGGGATGTCGGCTTTCTGCCAATGGGGGTGGAAATGGATTGCTGGCTGTCCGTGCTGCGTCTCCTGGTCTGGGGCGAGCGATACGTGCCAGCCAATTTGATCGACAACGCGCGCGAGGCCCCGGCGCCGGCAACGCCTTCGACACCCAACGGCCAGGACCGGTCGCATAACGCGCAGCAGGAAGTGCATCTGACCGCGCGCGAACGCGAAGTCCTGCGCGCAGCCGCCGCAGGCAAGCCGAACAAGATCATCGCCGAGGACCTGAGCCTATCGCAACATACGGTCAAGCTGCACATGCACCACATCATCGCCAAGCTGGGGGTCAGCAACCGCACCGAAGCGACCCTGTGGTATCTGTCGCAGTCACAGCACGCTTCGGGGCGCTCATCATGACCGGCGCGGCGCATGCGCCCGATTTCGACACCTTTTTGCTGCTGATCGGCAAGCTGAACTACGCATGGTCCAATACCGAGAGCCTGCTGATACACCTCATCGCGGGCCTCGGCAAAATGGACAAGGAAACTGCGACGGTCGTGTTTCTGACACTCAGCACGGCCCGCGCCCGGATCGACCTGGTTGAACGGCTGGCCAAGCTGCCGCGCATCGACGTGGACCAGCGGACGCGCACGCTGGCGCTCACCTCACGCATCCAAGGGCATTCGGCCCTGCGCAATCGCTATAACCATTGTATTTACGCCTTCGACAGCGAGGGGGAGAATCCGCGCACCATCCTCATGCGGATCGCAGATCGCAAGGACAGCCTGAAGATGGGGCAGATGGCCCCGATGGACACCTCGGCGGCCGATGGGATCATCACCGCCATAGACGAGCTTGGAAAGGTGAACCGCGACATCTGGGGTTTGATCGACGCGTTCGGTTATCCCCGCTGAGACTGACCCCGGAAATTGTGGCGGGCGCCCAACCACTTCGGGCGATGCGAAGGCGCGAGTGGCCTTGCCCTCTTCCCCCGGCGCATTCCTTGGGTTTTCCCTGCGGTGACGTCGAGCACCCCGTCTCAACCCAAGGTCAACGCGGGTGAAATGATTGCAGGTATCATCTACGGCTCCCACTTCCGGTCAAGAGCGGGAATGTAAGCAGTCAGCTAGCTAAAATAGTGGTGCCGCTGATAGGACTCGAACCTACGACCCCATCATTACGAATGACGTGCTCTACCAGCTGAGCTACAGCGGCCCTTGGCGGGGCAATACACGGGTCAGGGGACCGGCACTGCGCCTCGGGTGACGGCGCTATAGCACCGCCGGCGGGGCGGGCCAAGACTATTTTTCAGGCTCGGACCCTTCCTTTTTCTCACGCTCTTCGGGCGGGTCCTGAACCACTTCGGCATCGACCACGCTGGCCACATCCGTCGCGCTGGCCTCGTCGAGATCGCCCATGATGAGGGGCAGCATCTCGATGCCAGTGGGCGAGGTCACATCGTTTTGCGGCGGTGTTTTCCATTCCAGCGTATCGAAGGCCTCGCAATGCTCGCAGGCCGGGGACCAGTCGCCGTGGATGTGCTGGCACTTGGCGCAGATCCATTGCGGGCCGCGCGGCGCGGCCATGGCGCGGGCAAGCCAGCCTTTGACAACCCGGTCGGCGGCACCCTCGCCGCGCTCGATGGCGGCCATGATCGTGAGGACCCGCGCGTCGGGATCTTTTTCCACCAGATCGCCCAGCGCGCGGCGCGCACCGGGGAAATCCTCGGCGGCGAGGTTCAGCTCGGCCTCGACGAGTTTCGATTCGCGGTGATCAGGGCGCGCATTTGTCAGCTTGGCAAAGCGCTTGAGCCGCTGCTGTGGTGTCTCTTCGGGGGCGATGGCGGCAAAGGCGGCAGCCAGATCGGGATGCGGCTGCTGATCCCATGCCTTGCGGATCACGCGGGCGGCATAGCGCGGCGCGCCTTGGGCGATGTAGCTGCGCGCGGCCATGACGGCGGCGGGGATCAGGTGCGGCGACAGACGGTTGGCCTCGATCGAGGCCTCGCGCGCTTCGACAGTCTTGCCTTCCACGGCGATATCGCGCGCTGCCGACAAGGCCAGCACCGCGTCGCGGCGTTTGTGGACGTCGCGGGGGATGTTGCCATGCTTGAGCTTGGCATTCAGCGTTGCGCGCGCACCTGCCCAATCCTCGTGCCCCGTCTGCAAGCGCAGCAGCGTGTCCTGAATCTCGGGATGCGCCGGCTTGAGGCCAAAGGCGGTCTGCGCCAGTTTCAGCGCGGTGTCGGTATCACCATCGGCGAGCTTTTGGCGCAGGATGCCGCGCACGCCGACAAACCGCGTGCGATCATCCTTGAGCAAGCGTTTGTAGACTTCCTCGGCCTTGGCGCGATTACCCGACATCTCGGCGGCCTGCGCGGTGACCAGATTGGTCAGCGCGGGCTTGCGCAGATAGCGCTCGGCCTTGGCGGCGCGCGCCATCGCAACGTCGCCCTCCCCCGAGGCCAGCGCCATCATGCCCTCAGAGAGCGCGCGGTAGCCCTTTTCCTGTCGGTTGCGGTCAAAATACCGCGAAATGGCAGTCTCATCACCATTGATGAATTTCAGCACCGCGATCACCAGCGCCGACAGCTTGAGCAGCAGCCAAAGCGCAAGGATCAGCAGCGACAGTGCCAGCACCGCCTTGAGCGGGGTCAGGTTCAGCTCGACCCCTGCCATGACGATGCGCACACCGCCATCCAGTTCCAGCAGGTAGGAGGCGCCGAAAGTGACCATGACCACGAGGGCCAGGAAAACGACGATCTTGATGATTGACCACAGCATTGGGGCTGGCCCTTTCAGTTCAGTTTCGCGGCAAGCGCGTCATGGGCGGCAAGCGCTTGCAACCGGGCGCGCGCATCTGCGGCCCAATCCGAAAGCTCGGCCTTGGCGGGATCCGGCAGCGTCTCCACTTCGTTCAGTGCGCTTTCCAGTTCGCCTTGTCTCAGATCATCCTCGACGCGCGACAGGATCGCATCCGTGCCCGGCCCCTCCTTGCGCTCAAGCGAGCGTGCGCCCAGCTGGTCCGACATGAAGGACCAGAAGCCCGGATCGGCCGCCTCGGCGCCTGTGCCACGCGCGGCGGACAATGCGGCGCGTGCGGCAGGGGCAAACGCCTCCTGAAGAGCGGCTTGGGTCGGGGCGCCGGTCTCGGCGACCTCCTGAAGCGCGTCGGGCGTGGCCATGCCCGCCCGCTCCAGATCGCCCAGCGCCTCTGCAAAGCCAGAGCCTGTGTCAAGCGCGGTGCGGATACGTGTGAGCGCGGCGCGGCGCAGGGCCTGCTGGGCGGCGGCGCGCGCGGCATTGTCGGCCTCTTCGGCCTCGCGGGTCAGCGCGGCCAATTGCTCACCCTGCTGCGACAGGGTGTTTTGCAGTGCATTCAGCTGGCTCGCCGACACCCCCGAGCCGTCGGCCGCGGGCTGCGCCTCGACCTGATCGAGGCGCTGGCTCAGCGCGCTGATCTGATCCGACAGGTCTGCGACGGTGCCCTCGAGCGCCTGCTGGCTGCTTTCGATCCCGCTCAGATCGGGGGCCTCGGGCGCGCCGGGCTGGTCGGCCACTTGGGCCGAGAGTGCGTCAATGCGCTCGGATTGAGCGTCAAGGCGGGCGGCCAGATCGTCGCCCCCGGCGCCAGCGGGCGTCATGATACCCATTTGCGGCAGAACATAATAAGCGGCGCCAAAGCCGATGGCCGCGGCGCAGACGCCGCCCAGAAAGAGCGCAAAGAACCCGCCCTTGCGCTGCCGTGCGGGGGCCGTGGTGCGCTGTGCGCTCTGGCCGGCCGCGCCTTGGCCACCCGAGGGCGCTGCCTTGGCGCCCGGCCCCGACGCGGTCTGCCCAGAAGTCGTCTGCCCGGAACTCGCCTGCCCGGAAGTGGCTTCCTTGGGCGCCTGGGTGCCGGGTTGAGAGGTCGCAGAAGCGCCCGTTTGCACCGCGGCGGTCTGGGACGGCGTGGATGCGGGGGCGCTGCCGGCGGCTGGCTTTGACGTCTCGCTCTTGGGAATGCTCGTAGCGGCTGTTGGCGTTGCGGTGGATGCAGTGCCGGCGCTGCCGTCCTCGGATGTCTCGGAGGCGGGCGTCGTGGACTGCACCCCGGTGGAAGTGGCGCCTTCGGCTTTTGGCGAAGCAGGGGGTGTGGACGACGCGGGCTTGCCCGATGTTGATGTGTCCGCCGCAGATTTTGCCGCAGATGATTTCGATGTCGTGGATTTTGCTGCGGTGGATTTGGTCGTGGTTGACTTGGCAGCCGTAGATTTGGCGGCGCTGGACTTGGCTCCGCGCTTGGGCGCACTCGCCTTGGTGGCGCTCGGCTTGCTGCCTTCGGTCGCACCCGCGCCTTGACCCGCGGGTTCGGAGGGTTCTGTTTTCGGCGTTTGCGCCCCGGCCTCGTCTGACTTTGCGCTATTTGTCGCATCATCCGGGCTGCGGGACTTCGAGGTCTCATCGCGACCCGGCTTGCTGTTCGGACTGTCCCCGGACCCTTTTTTATCTACCACGTCGCGTGTCCCTTTCGAATCTGCCCGAATTGCTCAGCCAGCCAACCTTACTGCGGGCGCATTGTTCCCTCAAGGCGATAGGCCGCCGACAGCGCCGCGGGCCAGGCGCGCAGCATGGCCGCAGCATCCGGGCGCTCTGCCACGATCACGGTCTGCGCGGCGGCGCCATGCGCCCTCTCGGGCACCCGCGCCGCCGCCGCCGCGCTGATCGCCAGGACCACCAGTGGCGCGCGCGGCGGCCCATCGGCAAAGAGCGCCGCCGCACTGCGCGGAGAAAAAACTGGCGCGATGACCGGCGCCGAGCCATCAAGGCAGGCGCGTGCCTCCGCGCTCAGCGGCGCGCGCCGTTGCGCATAGATCACCGCCTCATCCGCCGGAATGCCTGCATCGCGCAGCGCCCCGGCCACATTCGCCGCCGCATGCTCTCCGCGCAGGTGCAGCATGGGGCCGCGCACCCCGTCCGCGCGGATTCGGGACAGCAGATCGCCCGCGTCGCCGCTGCAGGAAATCGCCCGCATCCCCGCGCCGCGCGCCTCCTGGGCAGTGGCATCGCCCACTGCATAGACCGGAATATCGCGCCGCTCGCTGAGCGCCACGAACTGGCGCACGCCACTGCGCGAGGTAAAGATCAGCCAGTGATAGCCATCAAGGCCGGGCAAGGCGCCCGCCGCCTCGATCACCAGCGCAGGCGACAGGATCACCGGCACATCGCCCCCCGGCGCGGCCCGCAGCAAGGCCGCGAATTCGGCCCCATAGGGTTCGGGCCGCGTGATCAGCACGGTGGGGGGCAAGGCGCGGCTCCGCAGTTGTGAGGCAGTCATCCAAGTGATACGCCCTGCGCGGTGGTCACGCAACGGCGGCCACGCAACAGGCGGAAAAGATGAACGACCCCCTGACCATCCTCGGACTGGAGAGCAGCTGTGACGACACCGCAGCGGCAATCCTGCGCGTGGGCGATAGCGCGCAGATCCTCGCCCAGACGGTGCATGGCCAAGGGCAACTGCACGCGGCCTTTGGCGGCGTCGTGCCCGAGATCGCGGCCCGCGCCCATGCCGAAAAGCTGGACGTTTGCGTGGCCGAGGTGCTGCGCGCATCGGGCCTAGGGCTTCGCGACATGGACGCCATTGCCGTAACCGCCGGGCCGGGCCTCATCGGGGGCGTCATGTCGGGGGTGATGTGTGCCAAGGGGTTGGCCGCAGGCGCGGACCTGCCCCTGATCGGGGTCAACCATCTGGCAGGGCATGCTCTGACGCCGCGCCTGACGGACAATGTGCCCTACCCCTACCTCATGCTGCTGGTGTCGGGCGGGCATTGCCAGTTTCTGCGCGTGGATGGCCCGCAAGACTTCATGCGCCTTGGTGGCACCATCGACGACGCCCCCGGCGAGGCTTTTGACAAGACGGCGCGCCTTTTGGGGCTGCCCCAGCCCGGCGGCCCCGCAGTCGAGGCTGAGGCGGCGCTCGGCGATGCCGCGCGCCATATATTTCCGCGCCCGATGCTGGACCGCCCCGGCTGCGATATGTCCTTTTCGGGGCTGAAAACGGCCCTGCTGCGCGCGCGGGATGCGATTGTGGCCGTCAAGGGCGGTTTGACGGTGCAGGACCGGCGCGACCTCTGCGCCGGGTTTCAGGCCGCGATGCAGGAGGTTCTGGCCGAGAAAACACGCCGCGCACTGGCGAGCTTCCCCGATCTGCGCGTGATCGCCGTCGCGGGCGGGGTCGCAGCCAATCAGGCCATCCGCAGCGCGCTGGTCGAGGTGGCCGAGGCGGCCGGCGTGCAGTTCATCGCGCCGCCGCTTGCACTCTGCACCGATAACGCCGCGATGATTGCCTATGCGGGGGCCGAACTGTTGCGCGCGGGCCAGCGCGATGACATGACACTCGCCGCGCGGCCCCGCTGGCCACTGGACAGTGCCGCGCCCGCGATGCTGGGCTCGGGGCGCAAAGGCGCCAAAGCGTAAATTGCGCGCCGCGCCGCCCCGCTATAGTCTGCGCCCAAACAGACATCATACCGACCAAGCATCATCAAGGAGCTCATATGCTGATCGCCCTCATCGCCCGCGACAAACCCGGCGCGCTGCAAGTCCGCCTCGATACGCGCGACGCGCATGTCGCCTACCTCAAATCCTCGGATGCCGTATCGCATGCAGGGCCGCTGCTGGATGATGAGGGCCAGATGTGCGGCTCGCTCGTCGTGCTCGATGTCGCGGACATGGCCGCGGCCAAGGCATGGGCCGCCGCAGATCCCTATGCGCAGGCCGGGCTGTTCGCCTCGGCCGAGTTGATCCCTTGGAAAAAGGTGATCTGAGCGCCATGGCCTATTGGCTATTCAAATCCGAGCCGTCTGCCTGGAGCTGGGACGATCAGGTGGCGCGCGGCGATGCCGGTGAGGAATGGGACGGCGTGCGCAACTATCAGGCGCGCAACGTCATGCGCCAGATGGCCGTGGGCGATCGGGGCTTCTTCTATCACAGCCAGAACGAGCGCGCGATCGTCGGCATCGTCGAGGTCTGCGCCGAGGCGCATCCCGACAGCACCTCCGGCGATGACCGCTGGGAATGCGTCGATATCCGCGCCGTCATGCCCGTGGTCACGCCCGTCACACTCGATGCGATCAAGGCCGACCCGCGCCTTGCCGAAATGGCACTGGTGCGCCAGCCGCGCCTGTCGGTGCAGCCCGTCACGCCGGAGGCGTGGCGTATCCTGTGCGACATGGCTGGCATCGACGCATAAACCGGCCAACCTGTTGCTCTGAATGGAACCTTTTGCTTAACGCGGGGTTAAGCCGGTAATGCAGCGCGAGGCAGTATCTTCAGCATCATGCGATGCGTCACGCGCGATGGCAGGAATTATGGAGAAATCTTATGACCAAGCTTCTTACCGCCGTTGGCGCCCTCACAATCGCCTTCGCCGCCCCCCTTTCCGCAGCGCCCGAGGATGTCCTGCCCGAGCGCAGCGACGAGATTGCCGAATTCCGCGACGCTGGCGCATGGACCATCCGCGAAAATGTCACCAAGGGCTCGTGCTTTGCCTCCTACAAGGCCGAGTCGGGCGCAATCGTGCAATTCGGATTTACCGAGGATGAAACCGCCGGCTATCTGGGCCTCTTTGGTCGCGATGCGATGGCCATTCCCAGCGAACAGGAGGTTGCGTTCATCGCCAATGGCAACCTTTACTCCGGTATGGCGACCGGCGTTGGTGCAAGCCTCGAAGATGGCTACGAGGGTGGCTATGTCCTCGTGAACAACGCTGAGTTCGTCCAGGATATCGAGGCGGGCGGTGAATTGACCGTCTTGCCTGAAACGCCGCAGGCATTCGTCGTGGATATGTCGGGTGCCTCGGACGCGGTCTATGAGGTGCGTAAATGCACCACCGAACTGGACAGCTGATCCGCGAGCTGGCGAGATATTTGAGATTTCAGGTGAAGGCCCTGCTTCGGCGGGGCCTTTTTCCGTTTCCGTGCGCGAGACGTTGGCGCGGACCGCATATGCATAAAAACGGAGGGTTCCGGCAAACACCGAAACCCTCCGCCACCCCACGTGCTCCCAAGCACCACACGTGTATTCTGGAATAGGTTCCGGCCTTCCTGGCCCGACAATCAGAGATTAGCCCAGCGCGCATCGCCATGCAAAAGCCAAGTTGCGCCAATTTGCTTCAAAATCACGGGCAAGAAAAAGCGAGGTGCAATAGCGCGGAAACAGCGCTTATCTACAATGTTTGGCGATCTCGCGGTCCCGAAGCTCTGTTTCGACCAGAAGGCAGCGATTGCGCGCCTCGTAGTAGTATCCGCGCGCATACCACATCACCGCCTCGTCAATATCACCGTCCGAGACCAGCCACGCGCCGCGCAGGTATTTCACCGCAAAATGCAGATTGGTGTCGGGGTCCAGCAGGTCGGTATCCCTGCCGGCAAATCCCATGCCGCGCGCCGTGGCGGGCAGGATCTGCATCATGCCAAAGTAGGGGCCATTGCGCGCATGGGGGCGATAATCGCTCTCGCGCTGGATCACCTTGTGCACCAGCGGGCGGGGCACCTCGTAGTGATCGGCGTATTTGTTGACCAATTGCCGGATTTCGGGCGTCTCTCCGGGATAAAGCGCGGCCGAGGCGCTGCGGGAGTCCTTTGGGCCGTTTGCCGGCGGGGTGCTGGAACACGCGGCAACAAAGACGAGGGAGGCAACAAAAGCGGCGCGCAGGATCATGATCCGGGATGTCTCCATAGGATTCCTTGGCACGTTTAAGGCCCGGATTCGCCGCAACTGACAAGCAAATGATGAGGGGCTTGCGCGAAAAGGCGCCCGCGCGAGGCCGCCGTGCGCGAAGATTTGCGCAATTATCACCCTGCGCCGGATCAAGGGCGCGGGCCTATGCGCGCCTGCCTGCACACATCAAAACCTGCCCGTCGCGGCACGCGCTTGCCACACTTTCAATGGCAGGCAAGCGCCAATCCGGTCATCAAGCTTGATTACAGGCGATATTGGAGTAGACTTCAATTCTAACGGAGGGAGGCAGCCATGCCCAAGATTGCCCGTTTCTACATCCTGCATTGCACCATCGGATTCGCGCTTTCCGCGCTCTTCACGATCGCACTTTTGTGGCTGAACGTCGCAAACCTGTGGCATCTGATCAGCACATCCGACATCGGCGTGATGGCAGTGACGGTGTTCTGGATCCTCAACGGCATCGTCTTTGCCGGGGTCCAATGCGGTGTCGCGATCATGTTGATGACCGAAAAGGACGACGATGACGAGCCCCGCGGCGGACGCGGCGTGCCTGTGCGCGTCATGGCGAAAAGCGGTGGGCGTGCGCGCTAGCGCGACATGCGCCGAGCACCACCTTGGAAGAGCTGGCTCGCATCACGCCAGCCAGCCATCATCGGCTTGCGCCTGAATGACCAAAGGCCCCGGCACATTGCCGGGGCCTTCTCATGTTCGGGGACGTGCTGGCGCGCGACGAGCGCGGTTCAGGCCTTGAGCTTGGTCATGCGCAGATAGGGCAGAACGGTGGTGAAATCGCCAAACTTCTCCTTGGCGTCCGCATCGTTCAGCGTGGCCGGGATGACCACATCCTCGCCCACCTGCCAATCGGCGGGCGTCGCCACACCGGCGCTGGCCGCCGTCTGCAAACCGTCGAGCGCGCGCAACACCTCGGCAAAGTTGCGGCCGACATTCATCGGGTAGGTCATCGACAGTTTCAGCTTCTTGTCCGGGCCGATGATGAAGACGCTGCGCACCGTGGCGCTGTCATTGGGGGTGCGGCCATCGGGCAGATATGCCTCCGCGGGCAGCATGTCGAAGGCCTTGGACACCTCCAGCCCCGCATCCGCGATGATGGGGAATCCCGCGCCGGTGCCAGCGACCTGCTCGATGTCGGCCTTCCACTTCTTGTGGTCCTCGACACCGTCGACCGAGACGCCGATCACCTTGGTGCCGCGCTTGGCCCACTCGTCGCTCAGTCGGGCAACGGCGCCGAATTCGGTGGTGCAGACAGGGGTGAAATCCTTGGGATGGGAAAACAGGATCGCCCAGCTGTCACCGATGAAGTCATGAAAGCTGATCGTGCCCTGATCGGTCTCGGCAGTGAAATCAGGGACGGTGTCATTGATGCGAAGGGCCATGGCGGCTGTCCTTTCCTGTGATGTTTCATTTGTCTTTCTACGGCGCAAGATAAGCCGCTCTGGCCTGAATTGCACCCCCCGCCGGGCGCCGCCCACCTTGCAGGCTGTCGGTGCCGGGGCTATGTCATGGGGCAAGGCGCAAACCGCCAGCGAGACATAGTATTTACGGAACGTTCAAACGGAGACACAACATGATCGAGAAGCGTCAATTCTACATCAACGGGCACTGGACGGACCCCGCCAGCCCCAATGACTGCCACGTCATCGACCCCTCCACCGAAGAGCCCTGCGCGGTCATCACCCTGGGCGGCGCAGCCGATACCGACGCTGCCGTTTCCGCCGCCAAGGCCGCCTTTCCGGCGTGGATGAACACCACGCCCGCCGAGCGCATCGCGCTGGTCGAAAAACTGCAAAAGGTCTATGCCGCCCGCGCCGAGGATATGGCGCAGGCCATCAGCCTTGAAATGGGCGCCCCCATCGAGCTGGCACGCGAGCAGCAGGCTGCCGCAGGCTTGGGCCATATCGCCGCCTTCCTCAAGGCCGCCAAGGAGTACCAGTTCGAGCATCCGCACGATCCCGACACCCCCGGCAGCTACATCCGCAACGAGCCGATCGGCGTTGCCGCCCTGATCACGCCGTGGAACTGGCCGATGAATCAGGTGACGCTCAAGGTGATCGCGGCGGCCGTCGCGGGCTGCACCATGGTTCTGAAACCTTCCGAGGAATCGCCCCTGTCGTCGATGGTCTTTGCCGAGATGATGCACGAGGCGGGCTTCCCCCCCGGCGTGTTCAATCTGGTCAACGGCGACGGCGTCGGCGTCGGCACCCAACTGACCGAGCATCCAGATGTCGACATGATCAGCTTCACCGGCTCGTCCCGCGCGGGCAAGCTGATCTCGAAAGGCGCGGCAGACACGCTCAAGCGCGTCAGCCTCGAGCTGGGCGGCAAGGGTGCGAACCTCGTCTTCTCCGATGCCGACAGCGAGGCTGTCGAGCGCGGTGTGCGCCACTGCATGAACAACTCGGGCCAGTCGTGCAACGCGCCGACCCGCATGATCGTGCAGCGCGACGTGTATGACTCCGCCGTCGAAAAGGCCGCCGCGATCGCCAATTCGATCAAGGTCGGCCCGGCCAGCGAAGAGGGCGATCACATGGGCCCCGTGGTCAACCAAGTCCAGTTCGACAAGATCCAGGACCTGATCCAGCAGGGCATCGACGAGGGCGCGCGCCTCGTCGCAGGCGGCGTCGGTCGCCCCGATGGCCTCAACCGCGGCTTTTATGTCAAACCGACGGTCTTTGCGGATGTGAACAACAACATGGTTATCGCCCGCGAAGAGATCTTCGGCCCGGTCTTGGCGATCATCCCCTTCGACACCGAAGAAGAGGGCATCGCCATCGCCAACAACACGCCCTACGGCCTCACCGATTATCTGCAAACGCAGGACAAGGGCCGCGCCGCCCGTGTCGCCCGCGCGCTCCGCGCTGGCATGGTCGAGGTCAACGGCCAGAGCCGTGGACAGGGCGCGCCCTTTGGCGGCATGAAGCAGTCGGGCAACGGCCGCGAGGGTGGCCCGTGGGGCATCGAGGATTTCATCGAGGTGAAATCCGTCTCGGGCTACGACCCCAAAGCCGCCTGATCCCGGCGCAGTGACACGCAAAGGGGCCGGAGTGATCCGGCCCCTTTCGCCCCGCTCAGCAGGGTCTGGGCCCGCGCGCAAAAACCGTCTAGGACAGGAACCATGAGCCTGCCAGACCCCTCATCCAGTGACATCGCCGCAGCCGCATTCGTTCCAAAGACGGTGCACAAGCGTGACATCTTCTCCGAGACGATCTCGGGGGAACTCGAAGGCATCCCGGACTATCCGGTCGTCCTGCGCAAGCTGGACACGGTGCCATGGTACGCCCGCCCCGTCGCCTGGACGCTAGCCCGCAAGGAAATACGCGGCCTGCGCGCCGTGAAGGGGATCAAGGGCTGCCCTGCCCTCGTGCGCGTCGACAAAACCGGCCTCTTGCGCAGTTGGACCCGCGGCACGCCGCTGCAACTGGCCCAGCCTTCGGATGCCGCATGGTACCGCGACGCCAAGCGCCTTCTGCGCGAGATGCGCCGCGCGGGCGTGACGCATAATGATATCGCCAAGCCGCAGAACTGGCTGATGACCCCCGAGGGTGAGGCCGCCGTCATAGACTTTCAACTGGCCTCGGTTCACCGCAGGCGCGGGCGTCTTTTCCGCGTCATGGCCCGCGAGGATCTGCGCCACCTGCTGAAGCAGAAACGCGCCTATGCGCCCGGCCTTCTGACCCCGTCCGAGCGCCGGATGCTGGCGCAAAAGGCGCTGCCGTCGCGCATCTGGATGGCGACGGGCAAACGGGCCTACAACTTCATCACGCGCCGCCTGATGAACTGGTCCGATGGCGAGGGCACCGAAGACCGCATCCAGCGCGATGGCCCGGCCCTGACGGCGGCGCTCATGGCGCACCGCAATGTGACGGACGTGGCCCTCGCCACCTACGCCCTGCCCGCCAAGGGCGTAGGTCTCTATGCCTTCGTGGAAACGACGCTAGACGCCGATGCGCTGGCGGAGATTGCCCCCCAGCCGAGGCCGGAGGCGATCCAGCCCGTAGCCGCCCTGCCGCGCCACCCAGACGGCAGCACCCGCAACGACGCGCTACAGCTCGTCGCCGCCAACCGCCTCGACGAGCTTGCCCAGATGCAGGAGCGCGAGCCCGAGCTTGCCAGAACCCTTACCCCCATCATCGCCAACCGCCTCAACCTGACCGACCGCGTGCTGCGCTAGCCCCCGCGTGCTAAAAAGGCGCCTTGGCGCGAAACGACATGCCCCGCCCACTTTCAGGGTGGTTGATGCGCAACTCTTCGGCATGCAGCATCATGCGGGCATGGCTGTCATCGGGCGCATAGATCGGATCGCCCAGAATGGGGTGACCCAGCGCCAGCATATGCACGCGCAGCTGATGCGTCCGTCCCGTCCTGGGCCAGAGGCGCACACGGCTTTCCGTCTCTGCGGCCTTCATCACACGATATTCCGTCAGCGACGGCTTACCCGTCTCATGGCACACCATCTGGCGCGGGCGATTTGGCCAATCGACGATCAGCGGCAGATCCACCTCGCCCTTCTTCCCCTCCATGCGCCCCGCCACACGGGCCACATAGGTCTTGCGCGCGCGGCGCTCCTGAAACTGCGTCGACAGGAACCGCTGCGCATGGGGCGTTATCCCAAAGACCATCACGCCCGATGTGTCCCGGTCCAGCCGATGTACCAGAAGCGCGGTGGGAAAGGCCGCCTGCACGCGCGAGAGCAGGCAGTCGGCTAGGTGATCGCCCCGGCCCGGCACCGACAAGAGGCCGGCCGGTTTGACAACCGCCAGCACCTCGAAGTCTTCGTGGACGACATCCAGCGGCGTCATGGGCGGATCATAGGGTGTCAGCATGGCGCCCGCTCTACCCCGTGCCGCGTGCGCAGTCCAGCGCCCGCACCATGGACTGGCACCTTTCATTGTTCTGAAAATACTCCCGCGCGGAGCGCGTCTCGGCTCTCAGGCCGTGCCGAAGTCTGCCGACAGCGCCACCGGGCTGATCCCGAGCGTGGCAAGCGCAGCGGCCCATTTGCCCTCCGACATCGTGCCGAAGATCAGCTTGGCACTGGCATCGCAGATCAGCCAGGCGTTCTCGGCAATCTCGCCCTCCAGCTGACCCGGACCCCATCCGGCATAGCCCAGCGCAATCAGCGCATTGTCCGGCCCCTCGCCCGACGCCATATCCTCCAGAATATCCAGCGTCGCGGTCATGGAAAAATCGTCTGTCACCTCCAGCGTCGAGATGGACGACGCATAGCCGCCATCATGGAGCACGAACCCACGCCCCGATTCGACGGGCCCGCCGTAATGGATGGGAAGGCGCCGCGCGTTGGGCGCCGCCTCGATGTCCAGCTGTTCCAGAAGGTCCGCCAACCTGAGGTCATCGGCCACCTTGTTCAGGACAAGCCCCATGGCCCCCTCGTCGGAGTGGGCGCAGACAAAGATCACCGATTGATCGAACCGCGGATCGGCCATGCCGGGCATCGCGATCAGGATGCGGCCCGTCAGGTCCATGCCCGCAAGTGCGGGGCCAGTCAAAAGGGCGGTATCCTTGGCAGTCGTCATGTACTCGACAATGGCGGCTCGCCCCCGCGTTTACAAGGGGCCAGGCGGGCGCAGACGGTGACCCGATTGTGAATTGGCTTTGCCCGCGACATCGCGCAAAGAGAGGGGATGAAAAAAATCCTCTCCGCCCTTTGTGCCGCCGTTCTTTGCCTCGCGCCACTGCCTGCCGCCGCCGATGCGATGCAAGCGGTCACCTCGGCCAAGGTGCTGCCCGGTTGGCGCATGGCCGACGGCACGCATATGGCCGCGTTCGAGCTGCGCCTCGCCCCCGGATGGAAGACCTACTGGCGCGCGCCTGGCGATATCGGCATCCCGCCGCGCTTTGACTGGCGCGCGTCGCGCAATCTTGCGGGTGTCGAGGTCGAATGGCCGACGCCCATGCGTATCGACCAGGGCGGCATGATGGCCATAGGCTATCATGATACCGTGATTTTTCCGCTGCATGTGCTGCCGAAGGCAAGCGGGGACGTCGGCCTGACCGGTACTGTCGAAATCGGCGTCTGCCGCGATGTCTGCATCCCTCTGACGCTCGACCTTGCTGCCGATCTTCCGAAGGCAGACGCGCCGCGCGATTCGCGCATCATCGCCGCGCTTGCCGACCGTCCGCTGACCGCGGATGAGGCGGGCGTGGGCCGTGTCGCCTGCACCATTTCGCCCGGTCAGAAAGGCGGTCTGGCGTTGCGCGCCGAGGTGACGGTACCACCCGTCGGCGGCCTTGAGACGATGGTGATCGAAGCCAGTGACCCCAGTATCTGGATCGCGCAGCCGCGCAGCACCCGGCAGGGAAACACATTCGTCGCGGAGACGCGGCTGGCCCATGTCGAGGGGCGGCCCTTTGCGGTGGACCGCTCGAACCTGCGCCTGACCCTTATCGGAGAGAGCCGCGCGATTGATATCAAGGGCTGCCCCGCGCCCTGAAACGCGCAGCCAAGACCCCGCATCACAGCCGCTGGCAGAGCGCAGTCCCCAATATCAGGGGTGCGTGACCCTTCAGACACGCCCGCGCCGCGCCGCCTGCCCGATCGCCAGTATCGCATAAAGCGCCAAGACCATCACCATCGCCCCCAGCGAGAAGGCCACCAGCGCGCCCGGCACACCCGTCATGGCCGCTGGCATTACCTGCGCGATAGCGCCCGGCAGGCTGCCCGACCAGATCGCCCAGCCCATCGTCGCCGCGAACCAGAGCACCAGCAAAGCCGCCCCGCCCAGCATCGCGCCCCGCACCCGCCCCGTGCGAAAGCGCATGCCCCGGCGCAGCGCCGCCATCTGGCGCGCCACGTCGTGCTGCACAGCGATCAGCGCAGGCACGACGAGCAGCACAAGGATCATGCCAAAGCCGAGGCCATAGACCAGCGTGATCACCGTCGGCTTCAGGAATTGCGCCTGCTGGCTACGCTCGAACAGCAGGGGCGTCAGGCCCAGAACCGTCGTCAGCGTTGTCAGCATCACGGGACGCAGCCGGTCGGCGGCACCGTCAATGATCGACGGGATCAGACCGCGCGTGCGCGCATGCTCGTCAATCGTGGTGACCAGAACGATCGAGTCGTTGATGATGATGCCGGTCATCCCCAAAAGGCCGACAACGGTGAACATGCTCAGCGGCACGTCCCACGCATGGTGGCCATAGATCGTGCCGACCAGGCCGAAGGGGATGATCGCCATCACCACCATGGGCCGCGTCCAACTGCCAAAGACCAGCGACAGCACAAGGTAAATCCCGATCAGCGTCAGCATCAGGCCCAAGAGCGCATCGTTCAGAAAATCGCTTTCCTGCTCGGCAAGGCCCGACATCTGCCAGTCGACCTGCAATTCGGCGGCAATGCGCGGCAGGATATCGCTTTGCAACAGCTCCTGAATCTCGGTGGCACGGGCCGGGTCCTCTTCCGAGATGTCGCCCGTCACGCTGATCAGGCGCACGCCGTTCTCGCGCCGCACGGTCGAAAACCCGTCGCGCGTCTCGGCGGTGACGATCTCGGCCAGCGGAACGTAGGCGCCGCCGGGAGTGCGCAGCTGCGTCTCTTCCAGAAAATCGGCAGTCAGCGTGCCTTCGGGCAACTCCACCCTGATGTCGGCGCTGCGCGGCCCGACGGGGAATGTCGCGGCCTCGATCCCGTTCAGCCGCGCGCGCAGCTCGCGCCCTAGATCGTCGATGCCAAAGCCAAGCGCCGCGCCCTGCGGTGTCAGATCCAGCACCAGTTCCTGCTTGTCATAGGCCAGATCGTCCTCGACGCCGCTGACCTCGGGAAAGGCCGATAGCGCCTCTTTCAAACTCTGCGAGGCGGCCTTGAGCGTCGCCGCCTCGGCACCCGAGAATTGCACGTCCAGTGCGTCGCCGCCCGGCCCGCTGCGCGAGCCCCGGAAGCTGACCGTTTCGGCCAGCGGGTGCGGCACGATCCGCTCTTGCAGGTCGGCGGCGAAGGCAAAGCTGCTGTAGGGGCGCAGGTCCGACTCGATCAACTCGATCGAGATACCGCCAAGCTGGTCGGGCTCCTTATTGCCAGCGCCCGACAGGCCGCGCCCGGCATTGCCGCCGATTTCCGCGATCACATAGTCCAGCGGGCTGAGGCCATATTCAGCCTCATACTCATCGGCCAGTTCCTGCGTGGCGCGCTGCATCTCGCGCAGCATCTCCAGCGAGTCGGCGCGCGTCGCACTGGGTGCCATGGCGAAATTGCCCGTGACGCTGCCCTGCTCGGGCGCGTTGAAAAAGCGCCAGGTCACATCGCCGCGCACAAAGAGTGCGGCCTGACTGGCTAGGATCAGGATCACCCCCGCCAAAACCGGGTACCGCGCCCAGATCACACCGGCCATGGCAGGGCGAAACACCCGCTCGCGCGCCCATTCAAAGCCGCGATTGACCACGCGCGACGGCGCGTCATACCAATGCCGGCGTTTCGAAGCACTCAGCGCGTGGCTCATGTGGTGCGGCAGGATCAGGAAACATTCGGCCAGCGACGCGATCAGCACGACGATCACGGTAAAGGGGATGTCGGCAATCAGATCACCGAACCGGCCCGCGATGGTGATAAGCCCGCCAAAGGCGATGATCGTCGTCGCGGTCGCGCAAAAGACCGGCATCGCCATGCGGCGCGCCGCGTTCTCGGCGGCAACGACGGGCGATTCGCCCATCCCGCGGGCGCGCGCATCCGCATGCTCGCCCACCACGATGGCATCATCCACCACGATCCCGAGCGTGATGATAAGCGCAAAAAGCGAGATCATGTTGATCGTGATCCCAGCCGCGAACATCAGCGCGACAGCGGCCAGAAGCGCGACGGGAATCCCCGCCGCCACCCAGAAGGCCGTGCGCGCATTGAGAAACAGGAACAGCAGCGCCACGACCAGCATCAGGCCCGTGGCTGCATTGTCCAGCAGCGTGCTGAGGCGGCCCGAAATCTGTTCGGACCGCGTGCGGATCAGATCGACGCTGACGCCCTCCGGCAGGCCCCTCACCATCTCGGCCGCGACCTCGGCCACGGTTTCCTGAATGGCCAGCGCATCGCCCCCTTCTGAGCGGTCGACACGCAACGATATGGCCGGGTTGTCACCCACGAAATAGGCGCGATCGCGCGCTGCACCCAGCATCGTGATCTCGGCCACATCGCCCACGGTAAGGCGCGTGTCGCCGATGCCGCCGCGCAGGGTGATGGCGGCGATCTGCTCCGGGTCGCGCTTTTCGCTGCCAGTGCGCACGCGGGTGTCGGCGCCCTCAACGTCGCCTGCGGGGTTTGCATCCACCTCGGCGCCGATGGCCGACGCGATCTCGGTCAGGGTGATGTCATGCTCCATCAACTGGACGCTTGGCACCTCGACCAGAATCTGCGGCGCGGCCACGCCGCGCAGTGTGGTGCGGGTGACGCCTTCGGCAAAGAGGCGGGTCACCAGATCATCCGCATAAAGCGCCAGTTGATCGGAGCTGATCGGGCCGGTGATGACCACATCGGTCACCCGGTCGGACCAGCTGCCGCGCCGCACCTCAGGCTCCTCCGCGGCCTCAGGCAGGGTCGTCACCGCATCGACGGCGGCCTGCACATCGGTCGCGGCGCGCGACATATCCCAGCCGGGCTGAAATTCGATCGCGATGGTGCCAAAATTCTCGCGCGACGAGCCACTTGTGCTCTCGACGCCCTCCACGGCCAAAAGATCAGGCTCGAGCACCTGAACGATGGCGGCGTCGATATCGCCCGCCCCCGCGCCGTCCCATTCGACCGAGACGGTGACGCTCTGGATCACGACATCGGGAAAGAACTGCGCGCGCATGTTGGGCACGGCGGCAAGGCCCAGCACGACCATGACCACCAAAAGCAGGTTGGCAGCCGTCGGGTGGCGCGTGAACCAGCTGAGAATGCCCCCCGGACCTGCGCCGATCTTGCCCGCCATCCCCTAGCCGCCCATCCGCGTTTCGATCTGCTCGACCACACTGGCGGGCACGCGGGCCTGCGCCAATTGATCCAGAAGGCGCGTGCGCATGGCGTCCGGCATGTCGCGGCTGCCCTCCACATAGGCGATGAGACGCGCGCGGCGCTCATCGGACAGGTTCATCATCTCAGAGGTCTCGTCCTGCGCCTTGACATCCACATCTGCCCCAGTGGCCGCCCCGGCGCCCAGCGCGCGGGCCTTGATCCCGGCGCCAAGCAGCGGCGAGCGCTGCATGACGATCTGGCGCCCCGTCAGTGCGGGCGCGCCCGCCTCCGCGCGGACCAACACATCATCGCCCTGCCGGCGCAAGAGCGTCACGGCCACCGGCTGCAACCGGCCATCCTCGCCCAGCGCCAGCACAGCGCCGTCCGCGCCCAGCGCGCTGGCGGGCAGGCGCACCACGCGCTCCAGCGCGGGCTCGGCGACCTCGACTGTGACGAAATCGCCGGGCTTCAGCCCGCCCGCCGTCTCGAGCCGCGCAAAGACGCGCCGCCCGGTCTGCCCTTCGCCCACGGCGGCGCTGGCGCGGGTGATCGTGCCCGGCGCGCTCAGCCGCGCGCCCGACGCTTCCAGAACGGCCGTCACCGGCGCGCGGCGAAGCTGGCCCTGCGCATCAAGCAGCCGCGCAAATTGCGAGGTCGAGACGCGAAACGCCACCTCGAGCGCATTGCGGTCGATGAGCGTGCCCAATTGCTCACCATTGGAGACAATCGCGCCTTCATCGACGGCCACATCGGCCAGCGCGCCGGAAAATTCGGCCGTGATCACGGTGTCGGCCAACCGCCTTTCGGCCTCGGCCAGCGCAATCTCGGCGCGGGCGGTCGCGGTCGCGGCCTGATCGACGCGCGCCTCGGCCCCAAGGGCGGCCTGCCTGCGCGTCAGCACCGCGCCCCGCGCGGCGGCGGCGGCCAGCTCTGCCGTCTCGACGGTGGCGGCGGTGCCGACGCCTCGATCCTCAAGGTCGCGCTGGCGCTGCAAGGCGCGCTCCTGCAACTCGGCCTGATCGCGCGCGGCGCTCAATTCGTCCTGCGCCAAATCCAATGCGCGACCTGCCTCGCGCGCCGAAGCACGCGCATCCATCAGATCGGACTCGGCCCGGTCGCGGGCCGAGCGCATGTCGGCCGGATCAATCCGCAGCAAGACCTGCCCGGCCTCGACCTGCCCGCCCTCCTCGAAGGCGTCATTCAGTTCGATCACGGTGCCGGATGCCTTGGCGCGCAGCTCCAGCGCGCGGCGGCTCTGCACCTCGCCATAGGCAGTCAGTGTCGGGGCAATGGTCTGAGGCGCGGCGACCACCACGTTGACGGCAAACTCACGCTCGTCCCGCGCGCCCGGCCCCGGCGTACGCTCCATCCGGGCCTGCACCGATGTGCTGAGGATATAACCAGCATAGGCCAGAAGGCCCAATGTCAGCGACATCAGGATCAGGCCGGTCAGGCTGCGGCGCAGAAAATGCATGGCGGGGCCATCCTCGCATGTGGGCAAGCACTCTGAACATCAGGGCACTCTAAATATAAGGCATGCCACGTGAATACCAAACGCCCTACTTGCGGCGGTGATGCTCGTCCAGCCTCGGCATGATCTCTACAAAGTTGCAAGGCAGGTGCCGATAGTCGAGTTGCAGGGCCAGAATCTCGTCCCAGGCATCGCGGCACGCCCCCGGACTGCCCGGCAGCGCAAAGAGATAGGTGCCCATGGCAACACCTGCCGTCGCGCGGCTCTGCACGGCGCTGGTGCCGATCTTGGCCATGCTGACATGGGTAAAAACGGTGCCGAAGGCGTCGATTTCCTTTTCATAGACATCGCGGTGCGCCTCGACGGTCACATCGCGCCCGGTCAGGCCCGTCCCCCCGGTCGAGATGACGGCATCCACACCCGCATCCTCGCACCAGGCGCGCAGCTGCGCCGCTATGGCCTCCCGCTCGTCCTTCACAATGCTGCGAGCGGCCAGAACATGCCCCGCCGCCTCCAGCCTCTGGACCAGCGTGTCGCCCGAGCGGTCATCCGCCTCGGCCCGCGTATCGCTGACCGTCAGAACGGCAATGCGCACGGGGATAAAGGCGCGGCTCTCGTCGATGCGGCTCATGGCTCAGACCCTTTCAAGGATGGCAAGGCGCGCGGCAAGCGCGGTGAATATCGCAGCCGTGGCAAGGCCCAGCCCGCGCGCAAACCGCGGCGATCCGGCCATGCGCCGACCCAGTCCCCCGGCAAAGACACCGACCGCGCCGTTGATGAAAAGCCCGCCGATCCCCATGATGCACCCCATCACCAGAAACTGGGGAAGTAGCGCGCGCGCCGGGTCGGCGAATTGCGGCAGGAAGGCGAGCACAAAGAGGATCACCTTGGGGTTGCTCAGGTTTACGATCAGCCCCTCGCGAAACGCGCGGGGCGCGCTCATGGGCCGGCCCTTCGCCTGCATGCGGCCCTGGCGCAGCGCACCCAGCGCAAGCCAGAGCAGATAGCCGACCCCGACCCAGCGGATCACATCGAAAAGCCATGGTGCCGCGGCCACCAGCGCGCTGACGCCCAGCGCCGCCAGTGCCGCATGGATCAGCGACCCCAGCGCAATTCCGGCACTTGCCGCCATCGCGGGCACCGGGCCCGCCCGCAGCCCCTGTCCCAGGCAGAAAATCATGTCCGCGCCCGGCGTCAGATTCAGCGCCAGAGCGGCGGGCAGAAAGGCCAGAAGGAGCCATGGGTCGATCATTCCGCCCCGTCCCGCAACCGTGCCTGCACCATCAAAAGATCGGCCCAGGCCGCCCGCTTGGCCGCAGATGTGCGCAAGAGGTAGGCCGGATGAAACATCGGCAGCACGGGCTTGCCCCACGCCTCATGCCATGCGCCACGCAACTTGGTGATCCCGCGCGCGCCCAGCACGGCCTGGCAGCTGATATTGCCCATCACGATGACGATTTCGGGGCCCGCAAGCTCCACATGGCGCTGCACGAAAGGACGCATCATGTCGATCTCGTCGGGCTTGGGGTCGGCGTTCTGCGGCGGGCGCCAGGGCAGCACATTGGTGATATAGACGCTTTCTGCGCGGCTCAGCCCGATGGCGCCCAGCATCCGGTCCAGCATCTGGCCCGCGCGCCCCACGAAGGGCCGCCCCTCGCGGTCCTCATCGCGTCCGGGTGCCTCGCCGATGATCATGACACGCGCGCCCGCCACCCCATCGGCAAAGACCAGATTGCGCGCGCCGCGCTTCAGATCGCAGTGCTCATAGGCCGCCAGCGCCGCGCGTAGGGCGTCCAGATCCTGCGCCGCGCCCGCCACCCTGCGCGCTGCATCCACCGCATCCGCGCCTTGATCGACGGCCCTAGCCGGCGCGGCGCCGGGCACCGGTGCGGCAGACACCGATGCAGGCGATGGCGCAGCCGCTTCCGGCGCCGCAGGCACGTCATAGCGGTCGACCGGCACGTCGCCGATCGCCTCGTCCACGCCCAGCTCCACCTGCCATTGCAAAAGCGCCCGCAGCGCATGAAAATCCAATGCCGAATCCATGCGCCAAGGCTACTCCCCCGGCCACGCAGGCGAAAGCGCCGAGTGCGCGCGCGACTCATACTTTCATTGTTCTTCAAATACTCAAATCCCGCCACAGCTCCATGCGCCCCGGCTTGCCGATTGAACGCCGCCCGCGCCCATGCGATAAAGCGGGCCAGTGCCAAGCGGGAGATGCCGGTGACCTTCGACCACACCCACCTTCTGGGGATCGAGCCTTTGGCCCCCCATGATATCCGCACGGTCCTCGACCTCGCCGATATCTATGCGGAGCAGGGCCGCAGCGGGGCCAAGCATGGCGATGCGCTCGCCGGTCTGACCCAGATCAACATGTTCTTCGAGAATTCCACGCGCACGCAGGCCAGCTTCGAGCTGGCGGGCAAGCGCCTTGGCGCGGATGTCATGTCGATGGCGATGCAGGCCAGCTCGATCAAGAAGGGCGAGACGCTGATCGACACGGCGATGACGCTGAACGCGATGCACCCCGATCTTCTGGTCGTGCGTCACCCCCATTCGGGCGCCGTCGATCTGCTGGCGCAAAAGGTCAATTGCGCGGTTCTGAACGCGGGCGACGGGCGGCACGAGCATCCGACGCAGGCCCTGCTCGATGCGCTGACGATCCGGCGCGCCAAGGGGCGGCTGCACCGGCTGAACATCGCCATCTGCGGCGATATCGCCCACAGCCGCGTCGCACGCAGCAACATCATCCTTCTGGGCAAGATGGAAAACCGCATCCGCCTGATCGGCCCGCCGACCCTGATGCCTGCCGGTATCGGCGAGTTCGGTGTCGAGGTCTTTGATGACATGGAGGCCGGTCTCAAGGACGTCGATGTGGTGATGATGTTGCGGCTTCAGCGCGAGCGCATGGATGGCGGCTTCATCCCGTCCGAGCGCGAGTATTACCACCGCTACGGCCTCGACGCCGAAAAGCTGGCCCATGCCGCGCCCGATGCAATCGTCATGCATCCCGGACCGATGAACCGGGGCGTCGAGATCGACGGCGAGTTGGCCGACGATATCCGCCGAAGTGTGATCCAGCAGCAGGTCGAGATGGGCGTTGCCGTGCGCATGGCGGCAATGGACCTTCTGGCCCGCAACCTGCGCGACAGACGCGCGCCGAAAACGGTGATGGCCTGAGATGACCGGTGATCTTGGAAGGACGATGGCACGAAAGGGACGGCGGCATGAGTGACAAGATCGAAATCAAGGCGACCGAGACGGGCGTCGTGCGCGTCTTTGCGGTCGATATCCCCGCAGATCAGATCGCGGCCTTTACCGCGCGCAATGGCCGTTGGCCCCTGCGCGAGGCACTGGGGGCCGAGGCGCTGGATGCAGATCATGTCGAGGTGTTCGATGCGTCCGATCTGGCCAGCGTCGGCCTGCCCGGCTATCTGGCCGACGGGCACGCCATCCCGGAGGATCAGCTGGAGCCGATGCGCGCGCGGCTGATGGCGCAGAAGGGCACCCTGATGGTCGTCACCTCGCGCGCGTTTCAGGGCACGGCGCAAACGCTGACGCCCCGCGCGCCGCTCAGCCTGATCGGCACCTTTCAGGAGGCGGATGATCCGATCACCTTCGGCGCCCTGCCCGATGCCTCCGCCCGCACGCCCGAAGCCGAGCCAGAGGCCGAGGAACCCGCGCGCAAGGCCCCGTCAGATGCCGCCATGTCGGGCCGCGTGGCCACCGTGGTGCTGCTTGTGCTGGCCCTTCTGGTCATCGTCATGGTCTGGATCGCCGCATGACGGCCACGGACAGCACCCTCATCACCAACGCGCAGATGATCGACCCCGAGGCAGGCACCGTCACGCGCGGCAGCATCCTGATCGAGGCGGGGCGGATCAGCCGCGTCACGCCGGATGATATGCAAGGCGCCGTGGCAGAGGATGCGCCGCGCGCGGGCCGCGTCGTCAATGCCGGGGGCAAATTCCTCGCCCCCGGCATCGTCGATATCGGCGTGAAGGTCTGCGAGCCGGGCGAACGGCACAAGGAATCGTTCCGCTCTGCCGGTCTGGCCGCCGCCGCCGGGGGCGTGACCACCATGGCCACGCGCCCCGACACGCTGCCCGCGATCGACAGCCCCGAGGTGCTGGAATTCACCCGCCGCCGCGCCAATGAGGCAGCACCCGTGAACGTCCTGCCAATGGCGGCCCTGACCAAGGGGCGCGAGGGCCGCGAGATGACCGAGATCGGCTTCTTGATGGATGCGGGCGCAGTCGCCTTCACCGATTGCGACCATGTCGTGCAAAGCACCAAGGTGTTTGCCCGCGCGATGACCTATGCGCGCGCCTGCGGCGCCCTGATCATCGCCCATCCGCAAGAGCCGGGTCTGTCGGCGGGCGCTGCGGCCACCTCGGGCAAGTTCGCGTCGCTCTACGGCCTGCCCGCCGTCACGCCCATGGCCGAGCGGATGGGCCTTGATCGCGACATCGCCCTGCTGGAGATGACCGGCGCGCGCTATCACGCCGACCAGATCACGACGGCCCGCGCGCTGCCCGCGTTGAGCCGGGCCAAGCGCAACGGGCTCGACATCACTGCCGGGACATCCATCCACCATCTCACGCTCAACGAACTGGACGTCTCGGGCTATCGCACGTTTTTCAAGGTCAAGCCGCCGCTGCGCAGCGAAGAGGACCGGCAGGCGATCATCGAGGCGGTGCGCAGCGGGCTCATCGACACGATCAGCTCGATGCACACGCCCCAGGACGAAGAGAGCAAGCGCCTGCCCTTCGAGGAGGCGGCCAGTGGCGCCGTCGCGCTCGAGACACTCTTGCCGGCGGCGCTGCGCCTTTATCATTCGGGCGATCTGGATCTGCCGACGCTTTTTCGCGCACTGGCGCTCAACCCGGCCAAGCGGCTGGGCCTCGCATCGGGGCGCCTCGCCGTGGGCGCGCCTGCCGATCTGGTGCTGTTTGACGCGCACAAGCCCTTCGTGCTCGACCGTTTCAAACTGAACTCGAAATCCAAGAACACACCCTTTGACGGGGCGCGTATGCAGGGCCGGGTGCTGGCCACCTATGTCGCCGGGGCGCGCGTCTATGAGGCCGAATAAATGCCAGTGATCGAGACCTCCGCCGCCCTTCTGCTTGTGTGGGCGCTGATCGGCTATCTGCTGGGCTCTATCCCCTCGGGCATGATCCTGGCGCGCGTTCTCGGGCTGGGCAACCTGCGCGAGATCGGATCGGGCAATATCGGCGCGACGAACGTGCTGCGCACCGGATCAAAAAAGGCAGCAGCAGCGACGCTGGTGCTGGACGGGCTGAAGGGCGCTGTGGCGGTGCTGTTGGCGCGCGCGATCGCGGGCGAGGACGCGGCGCAACTGGCAGGGCTGGCGGCCTTTCTTGGCCACTGTTTTCCCGTCTGGCTGGGCTTTCGCGGCGGCAAGGGGGTGGCGACATTCCTCGGCCTGATGCTGGCGCTGGCTTGGCCTGTTGGCCTCTTGTGCTGCGCGGCATGGCTTGCCACGGCGGCACTTGCGCGCATCTCGTCGCTCGCGGCGCTGGTTGCGGCGCTCAGCGCACCGGTCTGGATGCTGCTTCTGGGATACGGGTCGATGATCGTCCTTGGCGTGGTGGTGGCCGCGCTGATCCTCTGGCGGCACCGCAGCAACATCGCGCGGCTGCGCGCGGGCACGGAGCCGCGGATCGGCGCCAAGTGAAGGTGTTTCTGGCGGCCTTCGATGCGCTGCCTCTGGGGGTCTTTGTCGGCGCGGCGCATGGGCGGCGCTACGTCGTGACGCGCCAGGATTTCGTAAGCGGGGCGGCGCAAAAGCTGGTGGCCGAAGAGTGCTGCGGGCCAGATTACATCAGCCTGAACCTTTACCGCCTGACCTCGGGCGCGCGGCTGAAGCCCTGCGAGATGCCTCGGGAAAAGGTGGTGCGGTTCGTCATGGATCTGGAACCGCTTTAGGCCAGCGCGCCGACGATCTCGCCATGCAGGCGCGGGCCTGCTGCCACCATACCATCCACCTGCGGCACCGCATTGTTGAAGCGCAGCGCCTTGCCGCGCCGGTCGGTCGCCAGCGCGCCCGCCTCGCGCAGGATCAGATCGCCTGCGGCCACATCCCACTCCCACGTCTTGCGCAGGGTCAGCATCGCGTCAAAACGGCCCTCTGCCACGAGGCTGAGGCGATAGGCCAGCGAGGGGCGATGCTCGCGCTTGAAGGCCGGAACGGCGCCGCGCCAATGCCGCGCCTCAAGCATGGGGCGCGCGGCCAGGAGGGTCGCGCCCTCGGCCCGGTCCGCAAGGCTTGCCCGAATGGGCGCGCCGTTCAGCGTCGCGCCCTCGCCCAAGGCGGCGGCATACATGAGGTCGAGCATCGGCAGATAGACGACCGCCGCCGTCACCACCCCCTCATCAACCACGGCCAGCGCATGCGCCCATGCGCTGTTGCCCTCGATAAAGCTGCGCGTGCCATCTATGGGGTCGATGATGAAGGTGCGCGGCGCGGCAGCGCGCAGGGGGTCATGCGTGCTCTCTTCGCTGAGCCAACCGTAGGCGGGCCGCGCGCTGCGCAGCTTGGCCTCGAGCATGTCGTTGACCGCAAGATCGGCCTCGGTGACAGGGCCCGCGTCCTCGGGCTTGTCCCAGCGCCTGACAGAGCCGCCGACATAGCCGGTCGCCACCTCGCCCGCCGTGCGGGCTGCCTCGATCAAAAGGGGCAGGTCATGTGCCGGCAAGGGTCATCCCCTCGACCAGAACTGATGGGACGACCGACGACAGATGCGTGCGCGCGTCATTGGCGGGCGTCATGCGCATAAGCATGTCGTGCAGATTGCCCGCGATGGTCAGCTCGTTCACCGGATAGGCGATCTCGCCATTCTCGATCCAGAAGCCCGAGGCCCCGCGCGAGTAATCCCCGGTATTGGAATTGATCGTCGAGCCGATCATCGACGTCACCAACAGGCCCGTGCCCATGTCGCGGATCAGATCCGCGCGGCTGGCGCTACCTTGGGTCAGGGCGATGTTCCATGTGCCCGGGCGCGGCGGGCCGGACATGCTGCGCTTGGCATTGGCGGTGGACTGGAGGCCCAACTGGCGGGCACTGGCAAGGTCCAGCACCCAGCCCGTCAGCACGCCCTTGTCCACAATCGCGCGGGGCTTGGTGGGCAGTCCCTCGCCGTCATAGAGCCGCGATCCGGCCACGCGAGGGCGGTGCGGATCCTCGATGATGCTGAGTGCCTCGGGCAGCACCTGCTGGCCCAGTCTGCCGCGCAGCCATGTCGCCCCGCGCGCAACGGCGGCGCCATTGGCGGCGCTCAGCAGGTGGCCGATCAGCGAGGTTGAAATCCGTTCGTCAAAAAGAACCGGATAGGCGCCCGTCTTGGGGCGGCGCGCGCCCATGCGCTCGGCGGCGCGCTGGCCCGCGCGCGCGCCGATGTCGGCTGCGGCGCGCAGATCGGCGTCCCAGATGCGCGCGTCGCCATCCGAATCGCGTTCCATCCCTGCGCCAGTGCCGGCGATGGCCGCGCAGGAGACATACCAATCCGTGCGCGTGTGCCCCGCCTCGAACCCGTTGCTGGCCGCCAGCCAGACGCGCCGGCGATCATAGCCTGCGGTCGATGCCTGCACCTGGCTCACGCCCGGCGTGGCAAGGGCCGCCGCCTCGGCCTCGGCGGCGCGGCGTTGCAGCTCGGCGGGTTCGGGCTCGGGCGCGGGGTCGGCCAGTTGCAGCGCGTCCATATCCCAATCGCGGGCCAGCTGGCTGGCATCGGCAAGCCCGGCATGGGGGTCTTCGGGCGCCTCGCGGGCCATGGCCACCGCGCGTTCGGCCAGAATATCCAGCGTCTCGGGGCGGATGTCGGAGGATGACACATTCGCCTGCCGCCGCCCGACCAGCACGCGCAGGCCGACGTCAGTGGCCTCCGACCGCTCGGCCTGTTCAAGCGCGCCGCCGCGCACGTCGATCACCTGCGAGGCGCCAGTGGCGACCATTGCATCGGCGCTATCGGCACCCGCGCGGCGCGCAGCGGCCAGCAGGGACTGAGCCAGATCGTCAAGTTTGTGCGTCATCGAACCACCGCCTTTCAGATGCCTGCCTCAGGTAGTCCGGTCGTGCTCCCTGCACAAGGGCACATGCCAATGCAAAGGGCCGGGGCCAATGCAAAGGGCCGGGGTGTGCCCCCGGCCCTCGCGCCGCATGCGGCGCTCGCGCGCTGGCTGATGCCTGCGCGCTATTTCAGTTGCTGACCGTTGGCGATGATGCCGCCCGCCTCGGTAAACTCGATCTCGGACTTCAGCACATCCTCGCCGTCGCCCGGCACAGCGGCCATGCCCAGCGTCATACGCGCCATCATCGCCTGTTCAGAGCCCAGCATGCCCATCGAGACAAGCCTGTCCAGCAGCGTGTTCGCCCCCGTCAACGTGAACGAGGCCGCGCCCACCGGCTTGGGCTGACCCCCATAGCTTTCGGTGTCGGTGTTATCGAACGTCACCGCGCCCTCGCCGGTAAGTTCGGCCCCGACAAGGCTGACCAACAGGCTGTTCAGCGTGAGCGCGTCCAGTTGCGCCGGGATGTCATCCTGCTCCTCGACTTGGGCCATTTGCGCCGGGTCCATGATATCGGCCAGAATGCTGGCCTTGCCGTCCACATCCAGCGCCACGGTGGCCGGATCACGCGGCAGAACGTTCTGCCCGTCGATCATCGACCACGCCGTATCGCTCAGCGTCAGGCCGCCCAGCAGCAGGTTCAGCGCAAAGTCCTGCGGCTCCTCGGCCTGAGTGAGTGGAACGGCCAGGTCGAACTCCGTCTCTTCCATCGCCATGGAGACCGCGAAGGGCAGCGGCGGCACCAGCGCTTCGACCTTCAAGCCCTGCGATGTGACGCCATAGGCAAGCCCCTCCTCATCCATCCGCATGGTCAGCTTGCCCCCCTCGCTGGAGGTCGATCCGCTGGTGGTGTTACCGCCCGATGTCGCCTCGAACGTGCTGCCACCGGGGCCAAAGACATAACCGCCATCTATTGCAAAGCCCGACGCCAGCGCCGCCGACAGATCATTGGCGTCAACGCCCTCGGGCATTACAAGCTTGCCCATCATTTCGAGCGTTTCGAACTGGCCCGCGATCTTCGTGTCGCCGCCCTCGGGAGCGCTGACATCGAAGGTGTAAGTTGCGGGGCCAGCCATGACCTGCTGATTGGCGGTGCGCCCTTCCTCCAGCGTCATCACTGTGCGCCCCTTGAGGTTCTCCAGATCAAAGCGGATTTCACCCAGATCGACGGTCTCGCCCTCGGCCTCCAGGCCGGTCGCGGTCAGGCCAAGGCCGCTCGCGCTGTAGTCATAGGTCATCTCGGAGGCGTCGCCCGATACGGTGCTGACCATGTCGGTCGTGCGATAGAGCATCTCCAGCGTGTAGGTCTCAAGGCCCGTACCCGCGATGCTGATCGGCATTTCAGCGGGATAGACGATGGCGACGGTGCCGTCACCGTTGTCGCGCATCACAATCTCGGGCACGGTAATGACCGTCTCGCCCGCATCGTCCGGCAATGTCTGCGTCAGGGTGATGTCCGAAAGCTCAAGCCCCTCATCCGTCTGCGTTTCCTCCGCGTTCACGGCCATGTCGAAACTGCCCATGTATCTTTGCCAGTCGGCCCAGACCTCGGCCGGGGTGACATCGGCCATCGCACCGCCGGTGCCCATCATCAGCGCCAACGCGCTGGTTGCGGCCCTTGTGGCGGCCTTGCCGCCGCGCGTGTGTGTGCCTTGGAAAGTCATGTCGCGCCTCGTCGATCAGGAAGTTTGGGCCGAGTTTCGGGCGATTGCGGCCCAGCGTCAAGGCCGCAGGCCGGGATGGCACACGACGGGCAGGTGTCCGCGGCGGCAAACCCAAGGTCGGGGCGGCCGCAGCTGAGCATGGCCCGCCCCCGGTCTGGATCCCTGCTCCAGATCCCTGCTCCAGATCCCTGCTCTGTGCCCCGCCTCTGGACCGCGGCCGCGACGGGCGCTACGCATAGCGTGACACGCCCCTTGCAGGAGAAACGCCATGACCACCGCCCCCGACATGACAGGACAAACCGTGCTGATCACCGGCGCCAGCCGTGGCATCGGCGCCGAGGCCGCGCGCGTATTTGCCGGCGCAGGCGCGCAACTTGTGCTCATGGCACGCTCCGAGGGGGATCTGGCCGAGGTTGCTGGCCCCCTGAACGCGCTTGCCGTGACCGGGGATGTGGCCAACTACGCCGATATGCAGCACGCGGTGGCGCTGGCCGAGGAACGGTTTGGCAGGCTCGACGTGCTGATCGGCAATGCCGGTGTCATCTCGCCCATCGCCATGCTGGACGAGGCGGACCCAGAGGCATGGGGCCGCGCCATCGACATCAACCTCAAGGGCGTCTTTCACGGGATGCGCGCCGCCATGCCCGGGATGAAGCGTGCAGGGCGCGGCACGATCCTGACCGTCTCTTCGGGGGCGGCGCATAGCGCCCTCGAGGGGTGGAGCGCCTATTGCGCCTCCAAGGCGGGCGCGGCCATGCTGACCTCGGCCGCCCATACCGAAGGTGCGGCGCATGGCCTGCGTGTCATGGGCCTCTCGCCCGGCACGGTCGCCACCGACATGCAGCGCGACATCCGCGCCAGCGGCGTCAATCCGGTCAGCCAGCTGGAGTGGGATGCCCATATCCCGGCGGACTGGCCCGCGCGCGCGCTGCTTTGGATGTGCGGCGCCGGGGCCGATACGTATCTGGGGCAAGAGATTTCGCTGCGCGATCCGGGCACCCGCGCCGCCATTGGCCTGGGGGATGCCGCATGATTGCCGTTGAAGAGCAAGACGGCATCTGGACCGCGACCATTGACCGCCAAGCCAAGGCCAACGCGGTCAGTGAGGACATGCTGGTCCGTCTGTCCGAGATCGCCGAGGCCGCAGCGCGCCCCGGCGCCGCGCGCCTGCTGATCCTGACGGGGGCGGGCAAGGTCTTTTCCGCCGGAGCGGATCTGGCCGAGATGCAGACCGGCCTTGCCACCTCCCCCTCGTGGGAGCGGCTGTCATCGGCCATCGCGTCCCTGCCCTGCCTCAGCATCGCGGCGCTGAACGGGACGGTGGCGGGCGGCGCCATCGGCATGACGCTGGCGTGTGATTTCCGCGTGGCCGCGCCCGGCGCCGAAGTATTTTATCCGGTGATGAAGCGCGGGTTCCTGCCGCAGCCATCGGACCCCGCGCGCCTGACTGCGCTGGTCGGCCCGGCGCGCGCGCGCCGTGTGCTGCTGGCGGGCGAGCGGCTGGGTGCACAGACCGCGCTCGACTGGGGGCTATACGACCGGATCGCCGAGCCCGGCGCACTGCGCGAGGCGGCGATGGAACTGGCCGATCACGCGCTGGCGGCAACGCCCGAGCATGTGGCAGCGATCAAGCGGATGATCCCCTGAGCCTCAGTCAAGCCCCTGCTCGGTCACGATCAGGATGCGCCCCGCCCCCGCCGCGCGCAACTGGCGCGCGATGCGCACCAGATCGGCAACTCGCGCCGCGCCCCCGGCGCGCGCGTCTCATGAATCCCCCAGTACGGTCGGGGAGATGCCCGCGATCCCGCGCAGCAGCACCAGCAGATCCGCGAGGCGCTGCGAGGTGACAGCATCCCCGAGCGCAATCAGCAGCGGCTGCGCCTCGCCCGCCTCGGGCCGCGCGCGCAAGGCGGCGCCCAGCGCCTCCAGCGCCATCGCCTCGCCGTTCAGCGTCACGTCTGAGGCGCGCAATTGCACGAAGAGCGGGCGCGCATTGGCAGGCGCGCCCGCGCCCGCCGCAGCGCTCAGCTCGATCTCGGAGAACTTGGAGAAGGTCGAGGACAGCATGAAAAACAGCAGCAAAAGAAAAATGACGTCGATCAGCGAGGTCATCGACAGACGCCGCAGCCTGCGCGATCTACGCATCCTGCGCCGCCGCCGCGGGGACCGTCGCCGCGCCGCGATCCCCGCGCGGATGCAGGATGGCGGCCAGTGCGCGCTCGGCCGTGACGCGCTCGGCGTCCATGCGGCCCTCCAGCCAGCTCAGGACAAGGGCCGTGGGCATCGCCACCGCCAGCCCGACGGCGGTGGTCAGCAGCGCGACCCAGATGCCCCCCGCAAGGATAGACGGATCAACCTGCGCGCCCGCCTCCTGTAGCGATTGAAACGCCTCGATCATGCCCAGAACCGTGCCAAAAAGCCCCAGTAGCGGCGCAAGCTGCGCCACGGAGTCCAGCAGGCGAAAGCCCGTTTCCAGATCCGCAAAGCGCGTCTCCGCCTCTGCCGCCAGCCGCTGCACGTCCTTGGGGCCGGAGGTAAAAGCCATGTCCACGACCGGCGCCAGATAGCTTTGCGAGCGGGCCAGAGCAGCGCGCGCACCGGCCCGCTCGCCCGCGTCCCACGCAGCCACCGCCTCGCCCAGCGCGGTGTGACGGCCCACGCCCGCCGCCGAGAATTGCCATATTTTGTAGAGGATCACCGCCAGCGTCACGATGGACACCGCCAGCAGCAACAGGACGACCGGCCCGCCCAGCGCCGCGATCTGGCGGATGGGATCGAGAAGGGCGTTCATCCCTTGAGCGCGATTGCGGTGCGGCTGGTCAGCAGCAGATCCGTCTCGCAGGCCCGCTCCGGCAGATCCGCGCCGCTGCAGGTCTCGGCCCCGTTGATCAGGATGGCGCCCAGCGCTTCACAGGTTTGCCCCGCCAGTGCAAATTGCCGCACGCGCGGGCGCGCAGGCGGCAGCGCGCCCATGTCAAAAAGCGTCAGACGCTCGACCTGCCCGGCGGCATCAAAGAGCACCGCCTCGTAGATCGCCTGATCTATCGGCGCATCGTGGCCGTTCTGCACCAAAAAGGACAGCGTGCAAGCGCCCTCAATGGTGCGGGCCGCGTTCAACTCGATCGAGACCGCCGCGCCAATCGGCTCGTCGGCCAATGCGGGCAATCCCGCGACGAGCGCGATGGTCGTCAAAAGGGGCCGCAATGCCATGGATCGTCTCCCGCCCGCTGTGCATATATGCCTCAGTGTTTCACCATATGGGGCACATCATGGCAATGCCCGCCTGCGCCCCTCAGCTGCGCATCCGCGCGTTTTGAGGGTCATACATCGGCCTCAGGCTCGCTTCGGCGGGCACACGCGTGCCCGCAACATCAATTTCATAGGTCGAGGCCAGCACCTCCTCGGCAGATTGGCCCTCGCAGGGCACATAGCCCATCGCGATGGCGCCGCCCAGATGATGGCCATAGCTGCCCGAACTGACATGGCCGACGATCTCTCCGTCGCGCAAGATCGGCTCATTGTGATAGAGCAGCGGCTCGGGGTCTGTCAGGCGGAATTGCACCATACGCGCGGCCAGCCCCGCGTCCTTCTTGCGCAGCACCGCGTCCCGGCCGATGAAATCCGGCTTGGACATCCTGACCGCAAAGCCAAGCCCCGCCTCCAGCACATGATCCTCGCAGGTGATGTCATGCCCGAAATGGCGAAAGCCCTTTTCGATCCGACAACTGTCCATCGCGTGCATCCCGCAAAGCGACATGCCATGCGCCTGCCCGGCCGCGTGCAGCACCTCGAAGGCGTGGCCCGCCATATCAGCGCTGACATAGACCTCCCAGCCCAGCTCGCCCACATAGCTCACGCGGTGAACACGGGCGAGGCCCATGCCCAGCTCGATCTCCTGCGCGGTGCCGAAGGGGTTGGCATCATTGCTGAAATCGGCGGGCGATACGGCGCTCAGCACCTCGCGCGCTTTGGGCCCCATGACGGCCAAGACGCCCTCGCCCGCCGTCACATCGGTGATGACGACATGGCGGTCGCCGCGATGGCGCTCCATCCACGTCTGATCGGCCAGCCGCGTGGCAGCGGGGGTGACGACGAGATAGGCCGTCTCGCCAAGGCGCGTGACCGTCACATCCGCCTCGATCCCGCCGCGCGCGTTCAGGAACTGCGTATAGACGATGCGCCCGACCGGGACGCTGAAATCGCCGCCGCCGATATGGTTGAGAAAGCTTTCTGCATCCGGTCCCTCGACACGCAGCTTGCCGAAGGAGGACATGTCATACATGCCCACATTTTCGCGGATCGCACGATGCTCGGCCTCGGCGTTGGCGAACCAGTTCTGCCGCTTCCAGCTGTAGTGATATGCGCGCTCCTGTTCGGGTGCGGCAAACCAGTTCGCGCGCTCCCACCCGGCAGCCTCGCCCATGACGGCGCCCTGCGCCAACAGCTGTGCGTGAAAGGGCGTGCGCCGGATACCGCGTGCGGTGGCCTTTTGCCGATACGGGAAGTGGTCGGCATAAAGCAGGCCCAGTGTTTCCTTCGACCGCTCGAAAAGGTAGGTCTTGTTACTCTGAAATGGCTGCATCCGCGCGATGTCCACATCGCCCAGATCAAAGGGTTTCTCGCCACTGTCCATCCACAGGCTCAGCGCGTGACCCGCCCCGCCAGCCGACTGGATCCCGATGGAGTTGAAGCCGCAGGCGACCCAGACATTGTCCATCTGGGGGCTGAGGCCGAGGTGGTAGGCGTCATCGGGGGTAAAGCTTTCGGGTCCGTTGAAGAAGGTGTGGATGCCCGCCGTCGCCAGCATGGGCATCCGGGCGCAGGCGGCCTCCAGAATGGGCTCGAAGTGATCGAAATCCTCGGGAAGCTGGTCGAATTCGAAGGTGTCGGGAATGCCGTCCATGCCCCACGGCTTGGATACCGGCTCGAACGCGCCGACCAGCATCTTGCCTGCGTCCTCCTTGTAATAGGTGCATTCGTCCGGCACGCGCAGCACCGGCAACTGGCCAAGCGCCTCGATCGGCTCGGTCACGATGTAGAAATGCTCGCAGGCGTGAAGGGGCACGGCGGCGCCCGCCATGCGGCCCACCTCATGCCCCCACATGCCCGCGCAATTGACGACCATCTCGGCCTCTATATGGCCTTCCATGCTGCCATCGTCGCTGGCCCAGTCGACGCCGGTGACGCGCCGGCCATCGCGCGCCATGCCCGTCACGCGCACACGCTCCTGCACCCGCGCGCCCCACTGGCGCGCACCCTTGGCCAGCGCGAGCGCGATGTTCGCAGGGTCCGCCTGCCCGTCCGTGGGCAGCCAGACACCTCCCGTGACGCCCTTGATGCTCAGATGCGGATAGCGCGCCTTGATCTCTTGTGCCGTCAGCTCTTCGGCCGGCACGCCGAAGGCGCGGGCCATGGCCGCCTGACGGTGCAATTCCTCCAGCCGCTCGCCCGTGAGCGCCGCCGAGATCGAGCCGCCCTGACGAAACCCCGTGGCAACCCCCGTCTCCGCCTCCAGCCCGGTATATGATTCAGCCGAATAGCGGGCGAGTTTGGTCATGTTCGCCGAGGCGCGCAACTGTCCGATCAGGCCCGCCGCATGCCATGTGGTGCCCGAGGTCAGCTGCTTGCGTTCCAACAGGATGACATCGCTCCAGCCCAGCTTGGCCAGATGATAGGCGACCGAACAGCCGACGACGCCGCCGCCGATGATGACCACGCGGGCCTTTGTGGCCAGATCCTCCATGACCGCGCGCTCCCTTGGCCAACTAGACGATGGTGTGACCCGCCGCGTCGAGGCGCCGGGCAAGCTCGCGGATGTGATCGGGGCCGACCTCGCAGCAGCCGCCGACGATCGTGGCTCCTTGCGCGACCCAGCTCATGGCGAAATCGGCATAGAGGCTGGGTGTCAGATCGCGCCGCGCGGTCAGCGCATCGACGGTGGGCGCATCCTTGAGGAACCCTTCGGTAATATGGTCGAACCCGTTGGCGTAGGCCCCAAAGGGCAGGCCGAAGCCGCGCAGCGTGATCAGACCCGCGCCAACCGCCTCGGGGCGGGTGCAGTTGATCAGCAGGGCATCGGGCTGGTAACGCGCGATGACATCCCCCAGCGCCTCCAGCCGCTCGCCAGAGCGCAGGCGGGTTCCATCGTCGTCCATCACAGTGACCGACAGCCATACGGGCAGGCCCGCATCCGCACACCCCAGCAGGGCGCCCTCGGCCTGCTCGACCGATGCCGCGCTCTCGATCAGCAGCAGATCCACCCGGCCCTGCATCATCTGGACCAGTTCGGCATACAGCGGCGCGGCCACCTCGGGAGGGGGGCAGATGTCGGGTCTGTAGGACGCGCCCAGCGGCCCCAGCGTGCCGGCGATATGGCCTTCGCCGAAGTCCCGGCGTGCCGTCTCTGCCTCGCTCAGGGCACATTCGACCAATGCGGCGAATTGATCTTCCAGCCCGGCAGGCGCGAGGCGGTCACGGTGGATCGGGTAGGTGTTGGTGCTGGCGATGGTCGCACCAGCGCTGAGATAGGCCCCATGCACAGCCGCGACGAGGCCGGGCCGCTGCATCATCACGCTGGTCGACCAGAGGCTGGTCGGCGCATCGCCCGCGCGCTTGACCAATTCCTGACCGATCGAACCATCCAGAAGGATAATTTCGCTCATGGGTAGATCTCCTTGAACTTCGCCACGTAGGCGGCAACCATTTCGGCCTCGGTCATGCCATCGTCGTACGGCGGTGTCGTCACCTCGCGCGCCGCCTCAATGTCGATCAGCACAAGATCGGTGATGCGGCCCGCAAGATCACCCCATTTCGCCTGCCAAATGCCGATCAGCGCGTTGAACTCGGCGCTGCCGCTGGCCGCCACGCGCGCGGTGCCGCGCACGCGCAGGCCCTTGCGCTTCCATTGGTCGATGAAATTGACCTCGGCCCAAGGCGCGCGGGCAAGGTTGCGCAGCGTGCCGGGCGAGCGGATGTTGCCAAAGCCGATGGCCCCGTCGCCCAGCACGAGAAACGTCCCCTTGGGGCTGACCGCCGGGCGCCCCTCGGGCATTACCGTTGCAACGAACCCCAGCGGAAAGGTGGCGATCAGGTGTTTTGCGTTCTCACTCAACATCAGACTCAAATCCGTTCATCCTGAGTTCCCCCCGACCCGCACGATGCACAGCCCAAAGCCCCGCAGAGCGCCCACCGGCCTCCTCGGGCATCTCACTCAGGATCGGGCCGCCGCTGCCGACGCACAATACATAGGACGCCTCGAGCGCGCCCGCACGCAGATTTGCGCGATCCGGCAAATTTTGCCAGCAAGCGGCACAGGAGGGCCGAGAGATACCTTACGGCATGTCAAATCCGCCAAACGCCGCGCTCGGCCCTTACGGCAAGGCTGCGGCGCCCAGAAGCGCGCCATAAACGACAAAGCACACCGCCAAACCTCGGCGCAGCGGGCGCGATGCGACCGCGCCCAGAGCCGAGCGGCCCAGCATCGCGCCCAGCGCGGTGTAGCCTGAATAGCTGAGCGCCGTCAGGCTCAGCGCGGTTGGCACGATCACCCACATCTGTGCGCCGATGGGCACATCCGGCTGCACGAACTGGGTGAACGCGGCAAGGTAGCCCGCGACGCTCTTGGGATTTATCGTGGCAATGAGAAACGCGCGGCCATAGACCGTTCCACCCGCCACTTCGGCCACGCTCAGCGCGCGGCCCGCCTGCCGCCAGGTGCGCACACCCAGATAGATGAGGAAAGCGGCGCCAATGGCTTTGGCCACCTGAAACGCCACCGGCGAGGCCAGCAGCAGCGCCGAGACCCCTAGCGCCGACAGCGCCAGAAAGAGCGCCGCCTGAGTCAGGATGCCCGCGATGCCAGGCACTGACCTGCGAAAGCCCAAGGTGACGCCGTTGGTGATGCAATTGACGGCGTTCGGCCCCGGCGTCGTCACGAAGACGGCCCAGAAGGTCGCAAAGATGCTCCAGCCCTCCCAGCTCATCCGGCCGCCTTGTGAGGGGGTGGGGGCACAATAACCGGGTGCGCGCGATGCGCGGACATGGACGCCGCGTCCATGGCGCGCCCCGCACTACCCGCCAAAGGTCTGTCGCAAGAGGCGCGTCAGCCCCTCGACATCCTGCTGATCGAAGGCACCGGGGCGGTCACTGTCGATATCCAGAACGCCGATCAGCGCGCCGGCCCGATCCCGCACCGGCAGAACGATTTCGGACCGTGTGCTGCTGGAGCAAGCGATATGGTCCTCGAACGCTTCGACATCATCGACCAGCTGCACCTCGCCGGTGCGCGCCGCCGCGCCGCAAACCCCGCGCGCGAATGGGATCACCAGACAGCCGTGACTGCCCTGATAGGGGCCGATCCGCAACACCTCTGGCCCGGTCACGCGGTAGAACCCCGTCCAGTCAAAGCGTGGGTCGGCATGATGAAGCTCACAAGCCATGGTGGCCATGAGCGCGACGGTATCTTCTTCGCCGTCAGTCAGCGCAGCCAGCACCTTGGCCACCTCGTCATAGTTGATCCGCATTTTGCCCCCGCTCGCTGTTGTGACGCTGGTCTAACTTTTTCGGCGGGCGAGAACCAGATGGTAACGAATTGGTCCTAGCGTGAGGGCAACCAGAACGAGCGTATTGGAGTGGTTCATGGATTTGACCAGCAGCAGGCAAGGCGCCTACCACGTCATCACGGTGAATGCCGCGCGCATCGACGCGGCGGCGGCCATCGCCTTCAAGGAGGCGCTGCGCGCGCAGACGGCAGCGGGCACCGAGGATGTCCTGCTGGACCTTGGCGCAGTGGAATTCATCGATTCGAGCGGCCTAGGGGCGATCGTCGCCGCGCTCAAGCTGGTCGGGCCAAGCCGTCGCCTCGATTTGGCCCGGCTGACGCCCGATGTGCAAAAAGTGTTTCGCCTGACCCGGATGAACACGATCTTTGCGATCCATGAGGCGATCGAAGATGCGGCGCCCCGGCGCGCAGGATAACAGCCGGAAAGGGAATGCAATGACACCGGCAGCCGATCGCGCAGGCCCCATCAAGGCCGAGCGCCCGCATGAATTGCGCCTGACATTTCTTGCCTCTTGCGAGGATGTCCGCCACGCGCTGAGCGATCTGCGCACCTTCCTGCGGGACGCGGGCATTGACGCCGATGAGCGCGGCACGGTTGAAATCGTTCTGGCCGAGGTTTTGAACAACGTGGCCGAGCACGCCTATGCGATGCGCGAGCCGGGCAAGGTCTGGCTGGATGTTACGCTGGAGGAGGAGTCTCTGATCGCAGATATCACCGACGCAGGTGTGCCCCTGCCGGGGCTATGCCTGCCTGCAGGGCGCAACCCCGCGCCCGACGCGGCGATAAGCAGCCTTTCGCGCCATGACCTGCCCGAAGGTGGATTTGGCTGGTTCCTGATTCGCAGCCTGACATCAACGCTCCGGTATCGCCGGGTGGCGGGACGCAATCATCTGCATCTGGCGATGGATCTTGCTGCCTCGGACGCATCTGACTAAGCGAGGCGCAGGTTAACCAGCCCGCGCGGCACAGATACAACGGCGCGATATACTGGCCAACCACCCGAGCGGCGAGTGCATTGCACTGCGCTGATCCGTGTTTTGCAAGAATTCGGCAAAAGGCGAGCCATTCCGCGCCTCGCGCCATCCATCCCCCCTCCAAGCTGGCCGAGGCCGGGCGCATGACCTCTGACACAGTGCTGCCCAAAACTTGCCAACATCTTTTCTCATTCCCGACGAAGTAAGCCGCTAGTGGTAGCATCGTAGCTGCAAAAGCTTCCCTCGACGCCGCGTTTAACAGCCCCCCCCCAGTGCGCGGCGTCGAGGACCTATTCGCAGGCCATTCGTATGGCGCGTGACATTCCCCTTCAATTCAGTGCCTTGGCATTTGGCGGGCTGCCCCCTAACGTGCCTGCATTTCCCGATGCAGGAGCCGTTATGCGCGATTTTCATCTGCCCGGCCGTTCGCCCGTACTGGCGACCAACGGCATGTGTGCCACGTCCCACCCCCTTGCCGCCAAGGTCGCGGTCGACATCCTCGAACGGGGCGGCAACGCCATGGACGCGGCCATCGCGGGCGCTGTCCTTCTGGGCATCTGCGAGCCGCAGATGACCGGCATCGGCGGCGATTGCTTTGCCCTCTTCACCAAACCGGGGGAGAGCGGCGTGCAGGCCTTCAACGGCTCGGGCCGTGCGCCTGCTGCCGCCAGTGCCGCCGCGCTGCGTGCCAAGGGCATGGATGCGGTGCCGCTCTATACCGCCGACGCGGTGACGATCCCCGGCGCGATCGACGGGTTCTGCCAGCTCAGCGAGCAGCATGGCAAGCTGGGCCTCGACGCGATCCTCGCCCCTGCCATCCACTATGCCGACGAGGGCGTGCCGGTGGCGCCGCGCGTCGCGTGGGATTGGATCGAATCCTCTTCAGTCCTCAAGGATCACGCGCTGGCGCATTACCTGCCGGGCGGCACGCCGCCCAAGATGGGCACGCTGTTCCGGGCCCCCGGCCAGGCCGAAGTGCTGCGCCGCGTCGCCGCCAAGGGCGCCAGTGCATTCTACGAGGGGGAGGTCGCGGACGACATGCTGGCCGCGTTGACCGCAGCCGGAGGCGTGCATGACGCAGCAGATTTCGCAGGCCATCGCGGCGACGCAGCAGAGCCGATCAGCGGCACCTACAAGGGCCGCAAGCTGGTCGAGCATCCGCCCAATGGACAGGGCGCGACAGCGATCCTGATGCTGAACATCCTGGCACAGTTCGACGTGGCCGCGATGGATCCCTTGGGCGCAGACCGCGCGCATCTGGAGGCCGAGGCGACCAAGCTGGCCTATGACACACGGAGCCGCATCATCGCCGATCCGGACCACACTGCGCGCACCGACTTCATGCTGAGCATGGACACCGCGCAAAGACTGGCCGCGATGATCGACATGAAGCGCGCCATGCCCTCCGCCAGCCAGATGACCGAGGCGATGCACCGCGACACCGTCTATATCACCGTCGTCGACAAGGACCGCATGGCCGTGTCGCTGATCTATTCAATCTTCCATGGCTTCGGGTCCGGCATCGCGTCCGAAAAATTCGGCATCCTCATGCAGAACCGCGGGGCGGGCTTTACCCTCGCCGAGGGGCACCCGAACGCGTTGGCCGGCGGCAAGCGGCCGTTCCACACGATCATTCCCGGCATGATCTGCGATGGGGAGCGTGCCGTGATGCCCTTCGGCGTGATGGGCGGCGCGTACCAGCCTGCGGGACATGCGCGATATGTCTCGAACCTTGGCGATTTCGGGATGGATCCACAGACGGCCATCGACGCGCCGCGCGCCTTTGCCGACAAGGGTGAGTTGCGCGTCGAGCGGGGCTATTCAGACGCCATACGCGCAGATCTGGCCGCGCGGGGGCACAAGGTGGTGATCCCGGACGAGGCCATCGGCGGCGCGCAAGCGGTGCTGATCAGGGAGGATGGCGCGCTGGAGGGGGCGTCAGATCCGCGCAAGGACGGCTGCGCGCTGGGGTATTGACCCGGCCGCGTACCTCGCACCTCTGATACTATCGGCACGGGCGGTGATCCGCCCCTGCCCCCACATCAGTTCAGCTGAAAGTGCAGCGGATAGTGGCCATCCTCGAAGGGACCAAAGAGGTCTTCTATGTCGGGGTGCTCTACCGGCTCACCGGAATAATCGGCAATCAGATTCTGCTCGCTTACGTAGGCGACGTAATAACTCTGCTCGTTCTCAGCCAAAAGGTGATAAAACGGCTGATCCTTGACCGGGCGGCTTTCTTCGGGAATGGATGAATACCACTCCTCGGTATTGGCGAACTCAGGGTCGACGTCGAACACCACCCCCCGAAAGGGGTGTTTCTTGTGCCGGACGATTTGGCCCAGATGATATTTCGCACGTGTTTTCAGCATAGATTGCAGCCTTTAAACGTTGATACTAATGGTTTCAAGTGGACTTTGTCCAATTGCGAAGCGCTGCACGGTGGAAACAGTCTGTCGGCGCGAACGCGCCTTTGGCGGCAGGGCGCCCCCGGACAGGAAACCGGCCGGCCCATCGGCAACAGCGCGCGGGCCGGCGAAATTCGTGATTTCCCATCTGCGAAAAAATGGGTAAGCTGCCCCAATAAACAAAGGCAGCGCAGACTGCCGCAAAAACGAGAGCAGAGGCAGCTATGAGCAGACAGCTTCGCGCGCTCCTTCTTTTGGTGCTTGTCGCGGCCTGCGGGCGCGGTGGCAGCTACGGGGATTCCCCGAACCAGATGGAGGATGCCTGCGCCATTTTGCAGGAACGTCCCGAATACAGGCGCGCCTTTCGCGCCGCCGAGCGGCGCTGGGGCGTGCCAACCCACGTCCAGATGGCCACCATCTATCAGGAGAGCAAGTTCGTCTCGGACGCGCGCACGCCCTACCGCTTTACGCTTGGCGTCATTCCGATGGGGCGCCAAAGCTCGGCGTTCGGATACAGTCAGGCGCTGGACGGCACATGGGATGAATACGTCGCCGAGCAAGGCGCGCGGCGCGCGCGGCGCGACAACATCTATGATGCGACCGATTTCATGGGCTGGTACATGTCCAAGACGCGGGATTCGTTGAACATTCCGATGTATGATGCGCGCAACCAATACCTCGCCTATCACGAGGGGCGCACGGGCTATGCGCGCGGCAGCTACAATGGCAAGGCGTGGCTGGTGCGCGTTGCGGGCACCGTCGAGAGCCGCGCCGCGCGCTATCAGATGCAACTGCGGCGCTGCGGCTGATCGCCGCGCACCGGGCTTGCACATGATCCAAAAGGGCGGCGCATTGCGCCGCCCTTTTTCATCCGTCGCGTCCAGTCATTCAGGCGCAATCAGCGTTCAGGGCGTGAGCCCGTGCCGATGCCGAGGATGACGAAATTATCGTTGGAAATGCTGACGCCCGTGGTCAGATCGCCCAGAATGACCGTCGTGCGGCTGCCACCGCTGTCATTGATGACCCACTGGCGCAGTTCGGTCGGGTTCGAGGTAAAGACCAGATCAATGCTGCCGTAGTCGGGGTTTTTCGGATCCTGCGCACGCACGGTCGTTGTCGTGCCATCACTGCTATGGTCGGTGACCATGCGCGCACGGCTGAAATCGACGTTGCGCGCGAGGATGATCGACAGCGGCGTCTGGTTCAGCGGATAGCCTTGCGGACCCTCGTTGGACTTGCCGTCGATGATGCCGACGGTATCGCCATCGGCCACCACCAGCATATCCTCGGGCGGCTTGTATTCGAACCGCACGCGACCCGGCCGTTTGATGAGGATGCGGCCCTCGCTGATGGTCCCGTCATCATTAACTTGCGTGAACGCGCCGCTCGCGGTCTGAAAGCTGTTGAGATAGCGCGACAATTCGTTGAGGGGCAGCTTCTGCGCGGCGGCAGGCAGGCTACTGGCAAAGGTCAGCAGCAGGGCGGCGGCAAGCAATCGAAAGTTTGTCATCAGGGCAACCCTATGTTGTGAGTAGTCGAGTGGTTTTGTCGCAGACTTCGGATGGATATGCGATAACATCTCCATCAACCTCCCGCGATGAGCGCAAAATAGACGGTGATGGCCGCCGTGCCCGAGCCTACGAAGGCGATCAGCATCAGCAATCCGTCGCGCACGGTCATCGCAAGGCCCAGTAGCGCGATGGCGAGCATCGGCGCCGAGCTGACCCATGGCAGCAGCTCCAATGGCGGCACCGTCAAGCAAAGACAAAGGATGAGCGCCCCTGCGACCCGCGCGGCAACGTGCCCGGCCAGCGGATCAAGCCGTTGACCGAAATGGCGATCCATCCAGCCCGCAATCCCGCGCAGCGCATCCACCGCCTTGCAGACCCGCGGTGCGCGCAGCTTGCGGTTTTCGACAAAGCCGGGCAGCCACGCATGAGTGCGCCCCGCCAGCAATTGCAGCGCAAAGACGGCGCAAATCATCGCAAGAAACGTGGGAACGCCGGGGATGACCCCGAGAGGCGTGATTTCGAAAAGCGCCGTGATGAAGATCAGTGGGCCAAACCCGCGCCCGCCAATTGCCTCGGCCAGATCGCCGACAGAAACCTCGTCGCTTCCCTGCCTTTGGGCAAGGTCGCGGATATTGTCCAGAACGTCCCCGACGGCACTGGTTTTCATCGTATCAGACATGGCGCCCTCCGCAACCTGCCGGGGGATAACCCCGCGGGGCGTTCGCAGTTCCGCGCCCTCCCCCCGGTGGGGGAGGGGGGGCCGATTTACTGCTCGGGCACCAGGATCTCGCGCTTGCCCACATGGTTGGCCGCCGAGACGACGCCCTGATCCTCCATCTGCTCGACGAGGCGCGCGGCCTTGTTATAGCCGATGGCCAGCTTGCGCTGAATGTAGGAGGTCGAGCATTTGCGATCGGTGATCGCGATCTGCACAGCCTGATCGTAGAGCGCATCCTCGCCTTCGGTATTGCCCCCGGTCGAAAGGCCCAGAACGGCGTCGATATTGCTGGCCTTGTCTTCATCGGGGCCTTCCAGAACGCTGCCGACATAGACGGGCGGGCCCTGGCTCTTGAGGTGGTTGACGACATCCTCGACCTCTTCGTCACTGACGAAAGGCCCGTGGCAGCGCGTAATCTTGGCGCCGCCCGCCATATAGAGCATGTCTCCCATGCCCAGAAGCTGCTCGGCGCCCATTTCGCCCAGAATGGTGCGGCTGTCGATCTTGGACGTCACCTGAAAGCTGATGCGCGTGGGAAAGTTCGCCTTGATCGTGCCGGTGATGACATCGACCGACGGGCGCTGCGTGGCCATGATGATGTGAATGCCCGACGCGCGCGCCATCTGTGCAAGCCGCTGGATGCAGGCTTCGATCTCCTTGCCCGCGACCATCATCAGGTCGGCCATCTCGTCGACGATGACGACGATATAGGGCATCTTTTCGGGCGCGAACTTCTCGGTCTCGAACACCGGCTCGCCGGTCTCGTCATCGAATCCGGTCTGCACCGTGCGGCTGAACATCTCGCCCTTGCCCAGCGCGTCGGCCACGCGGGAATTGTAGCCGTCGATGTTGCGCACGCCCATCTTGGACATCTTGCGATAGCGCTCTTCCATCTCGGCGACGGTCCATTTCAGTGCCACGACCGCCTTCTTGGGGTCCGTCACAACGGGGCTCAGCAGGTGCGGGATACCGTCGTAGACGCTGAGTTCCAGCATCTTGGGGTCGATCATGATCATCCGGCAATCATCCGGCGTCAGCTTGTAGAGCAGGCTGAGAATCATCGTGTTGATCGCCACCGACTTGCCCGAGCCGGTCGTGCCCGCGATCAGGAGGTGGGGCATCTTGGCCAGGTTCGCGACCATGGGGTCGCCGCCGATGTCCTTGCCCAGCGCCAACGGCAGCTTCTGATTGCCATCGCCGAAATCGCGGGTCGACAGGATTTCGCGCAGCGACACCATCTCGCGGTTGTCATTGGGCAGCTCGATCCCGATCACGGTGCGGCCCGGCACGGTGCTGACGCGTGCTGACAAGGCCGACATCGAGCGCGCGATATCATCCGACAGGCCGATCACGCGGCTGGCCTTGAGGCCCGGCGCCGGCTCCAGCTCGTACATGGTGACGACGGGACCGGGGCGGACCGATACGATCTCGCCCTTGACGCCGTAATCATCAAGCACAACCTCGAGCATGCGCGCGTTTTCCTCGAGCGCCTCATCGCTCAGATGATAGCGCGTGATCGTGTCGGGGCTGGACAGCAGGCTGAGGGGCGGCAGCTCGTATTGGACGCTCGCGGTCTCCTCGAATTGCAGTGCAGGCTGCGCCTCGCCAGCGGCGCGGGCCGAGGGGGCGGGCGCCTTGCGCTGCAAATGCTGCACCACCTTGCGCGGCTCGGGCGTTTGGGCGCGCGGCGCGGGCTGAGGCGCGGCGCGCATGCTATCGTCGAGGATCACCGCCTCATCCATATCATCTGCCATGTCATCTGCGCCTGCATCGGCAGCGTAGCGCGCAGGATGCTGGGGCGCCTGAGTGTATTGGGGCGGCTCCACAGGTGCGCGCGGGGCGGTTCCGGGCCGGGGCGCTTGCTGCGGGGTTTCGGCGCGCGGCGCGGTCAGCGGCGGCTCGGGCGGCAGATGACTTGGGCGGGTTGTATCCAGCAAAAGGGGTGTCGGCCCGCGGCGGCCGTCGCGCGCAATCGCTGCGGCTGCGGCCTGCTGCACCTGTGCGGCAGGGCCCGAGCGCACGCGCGCCTTGATGATATCGGCAATCTTTTCCTTGATGCGATCCTCGCCCGGCATCGCGTGCTCGCCCGCAACGGACTGAGGCTCGATCAGTTCGGGGGCGGGCATCGCCTCAGGCTTGCGCGCAAGCGGATTCATCCGGCCCAGAAGCCCGCCCTGTTTTTCGGGTTTTTCAGGCGCGCGCGGGGCCGCGCGCTGCGAAGCATGCGACTGCGATGCGCTCAGCGGCGGCTCGTCCGCCTCCTGATACACTTTGGCGTGGGCGCTGCGGCGCACCTGCGGCTGCGCCGCCATCTCGGCCATCATGGGCTCGGCCCGGCGGGCCTGCGCGCTGGCCTGCACATTCGCCCGCGCGCTGCGGGCGGCCCCTGCTGCGCCCGACGCGCCGCGCGAGACGAGGGAAATCAGGAAGGAATACGCCATGACGACGCCCAGAATGGTCCAGCGCAGGCCGCGCCGGATCTCGGCCCGCTCAAACCCGGTGACAAAGGCACCCAGCGCCAGCATCACAAGGCCCAGCACCAGCGACAAAAGCTTCAGCCCCGCCGCCGCGCCGATGGGCAGGATACCCAGCGCCGCGCCCATGACGGTATCGCCGAAAATCCCGCCAAGCCCAAAGCTGTGGCTGGCATACCACTCGGCGCCCGGCGTTAGCGACGCCGCATAAAGCGACACGACAGCCACCCAGATCGGCGCAAAGATCACCCGAGCCATCACGCGGTCCTGTCCCCGGTGCAGCAAGAAGCGCAGGCCCCAAACCGCCAGCACGATCGCCACGCCCCAGCCGCCAAGGCCCACCACCATAAAGAGCGTGGCGGCGATCGTCGCACCCGTCTGGCCCACCCAATTCTGCACCGGCGTGTCCACCGCCGAAAGCCAGCTGGGATCGTCAGGACTGTAGGAGGCAAACATCATCATGGCCAAAGTGGCGAGGCCAAGCAGACCAAGACCCAGCAATTCCTTGCCACGTTTCTCGATGGCCATCGCCATGTTGCTGTCCAAGAGAGGATCGCGCCCGCGTGTCTGATATGCCATGTCTTCCCTCGTCCTTACGCCATGCAGGGGACGCGCCGCGCGCGCCGCCGCCCGAACCTGCGCGCAAACGCACCCGTGGTCCGGCTGATTTCATCGTTGACCTGAGGGGAATGGATCCGCACGGCGCGCTGCCCGCAGGGCCCGCCCGCCACATGGCAAGAGCGCACCAGACAAGGGGCCGCAAGGTTCGAAAACCGTTCGGAATACATGTTTACTGCCTCAGGTTCGGGATCGTTTTCGCCCCGTATAGCGCAAAACTACGCGCTGCGAGCGCGCCCGTCCAGCAAAACCATATCCTGCAAGCACGCATTGTGGCATTTTTGGCGAGCTTGGTTTTTTACTAGTAAAATACCCAATTCAACGGCTTAGCCCAGCGCCGCCTCCGCCGCCTGTGCAACCCGCAAGAGACGCGCCTCGCCCATGGATGCGCCGCAGAGCATGATGCCGCAGCTGTGGGTGCCGGTGGGCAGGGTGATCGCAGCAAGGCCCATGAGATTGCCGACGCGCGTGTTGCGCAGCGTCAGCAGGTTTTCCCTGACATAATAGTCGCCATCCTCCATCAGGCGCGCGGCATTGGGCGGCATGTTGGGCGCGGTCGGCATCAGCACGGCATCAAATCCGGCCATGCGTCCGGCCCAGACACCGCGCAGCCGGTCCAGCGTTTGCCATGCCGCGACATACTCCGGCGCGCTGACGCCCTGCCCGCCGCGAAACCTGTCTCGGATGGGGCCGAACATCTTGTCTGGCGCAGCCTCGATCACGTGCTGCCATGTCCCGTAGGCTTCGGCCGAAAAGAGCGTTGCCGAAAGGTCCATCGCCTCCTCGACTTCGGGCACCGTAACCGGAACGATCTGCGCGCCCGCCGCCTCCAGCCGCGTGCACGCCTCTTGATACGCGCGCGCAGGGGCGTCCCGCAGATCCTCCATCACCGTGGTTTCAAGCGCAGCAAAGCGCATCCCCTTCAGCGATGCGCCGCGCAGGTCGACCGGCGCGCGGTCCTCCAGCACCGCCAGCAGAAAGGCCGCGTCCTCGACTGTGCGCGTCAGTGGCCCGATTGTGTCAAAGCGCGCGGCGAGCGGCACCGTGCCCTCGCAGGACAGGCGCCCGGCGGTGGTCTTGAGCCCCACCAGATCATTCCAGGCGGCCGGCACGCGCACCGATCCACCCGTATCGCTGCCGATCCCGGCAGCGGCCAGCCCATGCGCCACGCCCGACGCCGCCCCCGACGAAGAGCCCCCGGCAACCGCCTCGGCATCGTTGACGCAAGGCGGCGTGGCGGTCATCGGGTTCAGGCCAAGGCCCGAAAACGCCAGCTCGCTCATATGCGTCTTGCCAAGGCAGACAAGGCCAGCGGCGGTCGCATTGGCCAGCACCTTGGCGTCGCGGTCCGGCACACGCCCCTCCAGAAGGCGGCTGCCCGCCCCGGTCGCAGTTCCCGCGCTGTCAAAGAGATCCTTCCAGCTGATCGGCACCCCGTCGAGCGGCCCGCGCCGCTGGCCCTCGTTGGCGCGCGAGGCTGCTGCCTGCGCCTCGGCGCGGGCGCGGTCCTGAGTGACAGCGGTATAGATGCGGGCCGCGGCAGGATGCGTGGCAATCGCCTCCAGATAAGCCTCGGTCAGATCAACGGCATCGATGCGCCCCGCGCCGATGCCCCGGCCCAGATCCGCCGCGCTCATCCTCAGCCAGTCCCGCATTGCCTGCGCCATGCAAAATTTCCCATACATAAATTTACGTCGCGCCGAACCTAGCGGCAGGGTGGCGCATGGACAATCCCGCACGCGCGACCATATTGAGGGGCATGAAAATAGACAGCGATATCGCAATCATCGGCGGCGGCCTGAATGGCTCGGCCCTCGCCTTGGCACTGGCGCAGCAAGGGCTGAGCGTGTGCGTCATTGACGCCCTGCCCCGCCCCACGCGAGCGGACCACGACTTTGACGGGCGCGCCTATGCTTTGGCGATGGCCTCGGTGCGCCTGCTCCGGGCGCTGGGGGTCTGGGCCGGGATCGAGGATCGCACCCAGCCCATGCTGGAAATAAAGGTCAGCGACGGGCGCGCGGGCATGGGGCCGCTCATGCCCTTTTCGCTGCATTTCGATCATGCGGAGCTTGAGGAAGGCCCAATGGGCCACATGTGCGAGGACCGCGTTTTGCGCCCTGCCCTTCTGGATGCGATGGATGCGCATGACGGCGTCACCACGATCTCGGAGGATGCCGTCACCGCGCAAGAGGTGGATGGCACCGGCGCGACGCTGACGCTGGCCTCGGGCCGGACGGTGCGCACGCGGCTGATCGTGGGATCCGATGGGCGCACCTCGGGCACGGCGCAGCGCGCAGGCATCACGCGCACCGGCTGGGGCTATGGGCAGACCGCGCTGGTCTGCGCGGTCGAACACGAACTGCCCCATCACGGCATCGCGCATCAATTCTTCATGCCGCCCGGACCGCTGGCGATCCTGCCGCTTCCGGGCAATGTCTCCTCCATCGTCTGGAGCGAGCGGGACGCGACAGCCGCGACCTTTGCCGCGCTGGATGACGAGGATTTTCTGACCGTCCTTCGCCCCCGCTTTGGCGATTTTCTGGGCGACATCCGGCTCAAGGGGATGCGCTACAGCTATCCGCTGGGCCTGAGCCTCGCAAAAAGCCTGATCGCGCCGCGCGTTGCGCTGGTGGGCGATGCGGCGCATGGGATGCATCCTATCGCGGGGCAGGGCCTGAATGCCGGGCTGCGCGATATCGCAGCGCTGACGCAGGTGCTGGGCGAGGCGCGCGCGCGCGGCGAGGATATCGCCGATCTCGGCGTGCTGGAGCGGTATCAGCGCTGGCGCCGGTTCGATATCGCGGCGCTGGCCGCAACGACAGACCTTAGCAACCGTCTGTTTTCAAATGACAATCCAGTGCTGCGCAAGCTGCGCGGTATTGGCATGGGGGCCGTTCAGGCCGCCGCGCCGCTGCGCCGTGCGCTGATGCGCGAGGCGGCTGGCCTGACGGGCGATCTGCCCGACCTCATGCGTTAGGGTTTGCACTGGGGGCTACTCCCCCGCCACCGCTCCGCTGCGCAGGACGGTATCGACCGGCTCGCAGGGCGGCGCGCGTCAGTCCCAATCCTTCAGCGCGTCCTCATCAACGTCTTTGGCCGCGACCCAAAGAGCGCCGTCCCCGGTCAGCTCTTTCTTCCAGAAAGGCGCGCGGGACTTGAGGTAATCCATCAGATACATCGCCGCCTCGAACGCATCCTTGCGGTGGCGCGCGGCGGTGGCGACCATCATGATCATATCATCCGGGCTCAGCCGGCCGTGGCGGTGAATAATCAGGCTTCCGCCCAGTTCCCAGCGGCCATGCGCGTCCTCGGCAATCGCGCCCAGCGCCTTTTCGGTCATGCCCGGATAATGCTCGATCATCATGTGATCGAGGCTGCCATCCAGATCGCGCACGATCCCGGTGAAGGTGACGACCGCGCCCATGCCGGTCTGGCGCGCGGCAAATGCGCTTGCCTCCGCGCCAAAATCGAATGGCGCCTCCTGCACGCGCACGTCCATGCCGCTCATCCGCCGGTCATGGGCGGAAAGAATGCGACCTCTCGCGCGCCCGCTAGGGGCGTATCCCACCCGGCAAGTTCCTGATCGACGGCGACGCGCAAGGCGGCCAGATCGCTGAATGCCATCTCGTAACGGGCCTCACGCGCGGACAGCTCGTCCACCAGATCCTGCACAGTGGCCGCATCGGTCTGCACCGCTTCGCGCGGCAGGCCGATCCGCTCGCGCACCCAGGCAAAATAGAGCACATCCATCAGCGATCATCCTTCAGATACGGCCGCGCTTTCAGCAGGTAATCCGCGCCGGAGATCAGCGTCAGGATTGCCGCAAGCCACAAGAGCCACAAGCCCGCATACCAAGTGTAGTGCATTCCGGCCAGTTTCCAGCCAAGGCCCAGCACATCCTCTTCCTCGCCCGCAAGGATCGCGTCCACCATGGCCAAATCCATGCCAAAGGTGGACATGCCGAAGTAATGCTCGAACACGCCTTGGGCGAAGAGCGTGGCGATCGCGACCATCTGGGCTGTCGTCTTCCACTTGGCCAGTTTGGTGACCTTGAGAAGGCCGGCAGTGTCGCCCAGAAACTCGCGCAGCCCCGAGACGAAAACCTCGCGAAAGAGAATCACGGTCGCCGGCAGCACCAGCCAGGGCGACATGGGCGAAAATCCGACGATGACCATCAGCGCGATCACCACCATCGCCTTGTCGGCAATCGGGTCGAGCATCGCACCCAGCCGCGTCTCCTGCTTCCACGAGCGGGCGAGATAGCCGTCGAACCAGTCGGTGATCGCCGCCGAGACAAAGAGCAGCAGCGCAAACCAGTCGGCATAGGGCCGTGTGAAATACAAAAACATCACCGCGACACCGGGCGCGGCCATGAGGCGCAAGAGCGTGAGGATGTTCGGGACCGTCCATGTCATGGGCTATGTCTATCCCTCTTGGCATGGCTGTTAAAGCCCCGCATTGCGGTGCGCGCGATATGGCCGGGCCCTGATTTTCCGAATGGACAACAGCCCTGCAATCGGAGGATTCAGCGCGCTCAGCCCTTGTCGTGGAAGTAGTCATAGACCTTTTGCGCCAGCGCTTCGCTCACGCCGTCCACGGCCTTGAGATCGGCGAGGTTCGCGCGGCCAACTGCCTTGGCACTGCCGAAATGGGCCAGAAGCGCGCGTTTGCGCGCAGCGCCGACGCCCGGCACGTCATCAAGGGGTGTGGCGCTGACCGCCTTGGCGCGTTTGGCGCGGTGCGTGCCGATGGCAAAGCGGTGTGCCTCGTCGCGCAGGCGCTGGATGAAATACAGCACCGGATCGTTGCGCTGCAGCGCAATGGGTCGCTGGCCGGTGCGGTGAAATTCCTCCTTCCCCAGATCGCGGTCGATGCCCTTGGCGACGCCCACCATCGGGATGTCGCCGACGCCCATCTCGGTCATGATGCTGCGCACCGCGCTGACCTGCCCTGCCCCGCCGTCGATCAGCAAGAGGTCAGGCCAGGTGCCCTTGCTTCGGTCCGGGTCCTCCTTCAGCAGGCGCTTGAAGCGGCGCTGGAGCACTTCCTTCATCATGCCGAAGTCGTCGCCGGGGGTCAGATCGTCGCCGCGTATGTTGAACTTGCGATACTGGCTTTTCAGCATCCCCTCGGGGCCTGCGACGATCATCGCACCGACCGCATGGGCGCCCTGAATATGGCTGTTGTCATAGACCTCGATCCGGGCCGGCGGCCCCTCAAGCCCGAAGGCGTCCGCGACACCGCGCAAGAGCCGCGCCTGGGTCGCGCTCTCGGCCATCTTGCGGGCAAGGCTTTCGCGTGCATTGCGTAGCGCAGATTCCACCAGCTCGGCCTTTTCGCCGCGCTGGGGCACCATCAGCGTCACCTTGCGGCCCAGCTTGCCCGCCAGCGCCTCGGCCATCAGGTCGGGGTTTTCGATGTCGTTGGACAGGATCAGCTGGCGCGGCGGCTCCTTGGTGTCATAGAATTGGCCGATGAAAGCCTCCAGCACCTCGGGCGCCTCGACATCCGCCCCGACGCGCGGGTAAAAATCGCGGTTGCCCCAGTTCTGCCCCGCGCGGATGAAAAATACCTGCACGCAGGCCTGACCGTTTTCGAGATGCAAAGCGATGATGTCTGCCTCATCGACGCTGCGCGGATTGATGCCTTGAGCGGTCTGCACCTGCGTCATGGCCTTGATCCGGTCGCGCAGGGCCGCCGCGCGCTCGAACTCCATCGCCTCGCTGGCCTCGGCCATCTGCGCGGCCAGCTTTTCCTGGATCTCGGTGGATTTGCCGCTGAGGTATCGCTCGGCATCGCTGACCTGATTGGCGTAATCGGCGCGCGAGATATAGCCAACGCAGGGCGCAGTGCAGCGCTTGATCTGATATTGCAGGCACGGGCGCGTGCGCGTCTCGAACATCGCATCGCTGCAATTACGCAGCTGAAACACGCGCTGAAGCTGCGCCAGAGTGCGGTTGACCGCCCCCGCGCTGGCGAAGGGCCCATAGTAAGAGCCCTTTTCCCGCTTGGCGCCGCGGTGCTTCTTGATCATCGGGTAGTCGTGCGACTTGGTCACAAGGATGTTCGGAAAGGATTTATCATCGCGCAGCAGCACGTTGTACTTCGGCTTGAGCTGCTTGATGAGGTTCTGCTCGAGCAGAAGCGCCTCTGTCTCGGTGGATGTGGTCAGGAACATCATCGACGCGGTTGCGTCGATCATCCGCATGATGCGGCCCGTGTGCCCGGTGGGCCGCGCATAGCTGGTGACCCGCGCCTTGAGATTGCGCGCCTTGCCGACATAGAGAACGCGCGCCTGTGCATCAAGCATCCGGTAGACGCCAGGCGACGCATCAAGCGTGCGCAGGTAGGATTGGATCACCTTGTGGCCCGTCGGAACAGGCGCACTCGGGGCGGTTTCAGAAGGTTCGTTGCTCATGTGTCCCTAGATATGATTCTGCACCCTGGCTGCAATCTTGGAAGGCTGCGCACAAGAGGTATCATGTCCACGATTTCTGTGGATAACTCTGCGGGTAAGTTTGGGTCATCAGGGAATTTCCCTTGTTCATAGCAGGTTTCGCAGGTTTGCCTGTTTTTTAGGCTTGTTTTCAACCACTTGAAAACAATCACTATATTTTATGCCGTCTCGCAAAATACTGAAAACATTAGCATTTTTGTAACGGTTTTTTAACAAAGCCTAACGCAGTGCAAAACTTTCGCGGCCCAGCGCAATCAGGGCTTGAAACGCGGGCCTATTCGACTCCCAGAACATCCGGGGTCTGCCAGCACAAATGCTGTCCCCCGTCGATGCACAGAAGCTGCCCGGTGACGGAAGGCGCGTTCAGAAAATAGCCGAGCGCGCCGGTGATGTCCGGCAGGTTCGCACCCCGCTCCAGCACCGTCGCCGCGCGCTGTCCGGCAAAATGCGCCTCGCTCTGCCGCGCGCCGCGCATGGTGGGGCCGGGGCCGATGGCATTGACCCGCACGCGGGGCGCGAGCGCCTGCGCCGCGGTCTGGGTGAACGTCCAGAGGCCCATCTTGGCCAATGTGTAGCTCATGAATTCGGGGGTGAGCTTGCGGACTCGCTGATCGACCATGTTGACTACAAGGCCCTGCGCCACAGGCTCGTCATTTTCGTCCATCACAGGCTCCGGCACCTGCGCAGCAAGGGCTTGCGTCAGCACGAAAGGCGCGCGCAGATTGCTTTCGAAATGGCGGTCCCAGCCGGTGCGCGTCGTGCTCTTCAGCGTGTCATACTCAAAGATCGAGGCCGAATTGACCAGCACGGTCATCGGCCCGCCCAGCGCATCGGCGGCCATCGGGATAAGGGGCGTGACCTGATCCTCGGCCAAAAGGTTGGCCTGCAGCGTCACGGCCTTGCGGCCCAATGCGCGGATTTCGTCAGCGACAACATCGGCCTCATCGGCCGAGCTGTGGTAGTGCACGGCCACGTCATGCCCTTGGCGCGCCAGCTCCAGCGCCATCGCGCGGCCCAGCCGCTTGCCCGCCCCTGTCACCAATGCACGCGCCATGGCCGTCATCCTCGCTGTCAGATCAATATGAAAGTCACATAGGCCAGATAGGCCGCGGTCAAGAGCACGCCCCAGACCCGTCCGATATTCGCCCCGAAAAAGACGAAGGGGATCAGGATCAGCGACGCCGCCAGCATGACCCATAGATCAAATCTCAGGAATGCCGCATCAACCGGGATAGGCCCGACCAGTGACGTGATCCCGATGATGGCCAACAGGTTGAACATGTTGGAGCCGATGACATTGCCCAGCGCCACATCCGCCTGCCGCCGCAGCGCGGCCATGACGGTGGTCGCAAGCTCTGGCAGGGATGTTCCAAGCGCGACCAGCGTCAGGCCGATCACCGCATCACTCACCCCGTATTGCCGCGCGATGATGGACGCATTGTCCACCAGCAGATCCGCCCCCAAAGGCAGGCCGATGAGACCCAGCAGCAGAAAGACGATGATGCGCCACCACGGCATATCAGGATCGGCGCCCTCGACCTCTTCCTCGGGCGGGGCCGCGCGTTCGGCGCGGCGGTGCCGCCGGGCATCGCGCGCCGCGTCAAAGAGCATGTAGGCCAGCGCGGCCAGCAGGATCAGGCCCGACCAGAAGGTGAAGGTGCCGAAAAAGGCCAGCGCGATGAAAAGAACGCTGGCGATCAGCATGAAAATGTAGGTCTTGCGCGTTTCGCACTCGCCCGTGTGAAGCACCGACAGGATCGCGGGCACGCCCAGCACCAAAAGCACGTTCGCCACGTTCGAGCCGATCACATTGCCCAGCGCTAGGCCCGGCTTGTCCATCAGGATGGCATTGACCGAGATCAGCAGCTCCGGCGCCGAGGTGCCGAAGGCGACGATGGTCAGGCTGACGATCAGCGCCGGAACACCGACCCGCAGGCTGAGATTGACCGCACCCTTGACCAGCGCATCACCGGCCAGCAGCAAGATCACGAGACCCAGCGCCGCGAATGCCCAAACCATCACTTGCCAATGCCCTTCCGGCAGGAGCATGGCCCCTTGCCGATCCTGTATTTACCGCAGTGCTTGCATTTGGCCGCTGCCAGACGCTTTTGCCCCGGAAAGCGCAATTTGCCGAACATGGCCAGAACGACCATACCGACGAGAAAGAGTGCGACGATCTTGACAATCATTCCCGGCTACAGCCCGAACCGCGCATAATGCGCGCGGTTCTCGACAGCACCGATGGCATCCTCGGCAATGGTCGCGCCGAACCGCGACAGCAATCCCTTCTTGGGGCCGTAGCGCATCAGGCGCACCTCCTTGCCATAAAGCTCTTGCAGCTTTGGCATCATGTGGCCCTCGCCATCGACCAGCCCCAGCTTGACCGCACGCCGACCCAGCCAGAATTCCCCGGTGAAGATGTCAGGATCATCGGCAAGTTTGTCACCGCGCCGGTCCTTGATATATGCGATGAAGCCGCTGTGCAGATCCTCCAGAATCTCCTTCAACCGGGCCACATCCTCGTCCTTTTGCGGCAGGAACGGATCGAGCGTCGATTTCGACTTGCCCGCGGTATGCACGCGCCGCTCGATCCCTTGGCGCGCCAGGAACACCGGGGCGCCGAAGCCTGCCGAGATGACCCCGATCGAGCCGATGATCGAGCCGAAATCGACCCAGATGTCATCGGCCGCCGCAGCCAGCCAGTAGCCGCCCGAGGCCGCGACATCCTCGACAAAGGCATGGACGGGCACGTCCTTTTCCTCGGACAGACGCCGGATGCGCGCCGCGATCAGCGACGATTGCACGGGCGATCCGCCTGGCGAGTTGATGAGCAGAGCGACAGCGCGCGGTTTGCCCTTCTTGAAAGCCTTTTCAAGGATGGGGGCCAGCGCCTCGTCGTTCAGCGACGCACGGCCTGTGCCGATGGTGCCAGACAGCCGAACGACCGCCACCCGCGCTTGGGATTTGGTGAAAGGCAGGCGGGATTTCAAAGCGGACCAGTAATGCATCACCGGCATGTATATTCGCTGGGGGTCTCAGACAAGGCAGCGGCACCAGATCGTGCCGCCTTGTGGCCAAAAAGGTGATGTCACGACGTCCGCGCGCCTAGGATTTGATCCGATACCCGGTTTTGAAGATCCACCAGACAATGCCCATGCAGATGGCGGTAAAGCCCGCGATGGCCAGGAGCGACCAGCCCACGCCAACGTCCGCGACGCCAAAGAACGACCAGCGAAACCCCGAGACAAGATAGACCACCGGATTGAAGAGGGCGATGGTCTGCCAACTTTCGGGAAGCATCGAGATCGAGTAGAATGCGCCGCCAAGGAACACCAGCGGCGTGATGACCAGCAGCGGGATCAGCTGAAGCTGTTGAAAATTATCGGCCCAGATACCGATGATGAAGCCAAAGAGGCTGAAACTGATGCAGGTCAGCAAAAGAAAGGCCAGCATCGCACCCGGATGCATGATCTGGATATCGACAAAGAATTGCGCAGTGATCAGGATCACGACCCCGATCAAGAGCGCCTTGGTCGCCGCGGCGCCGACATAGCCCAGCACGATTTCAAGGAAGTTCACCGGCGCGGATAACAGTTCGAATATCGTGCCGATGAATTTCGGAAAGTAGATGCCGAACGACGCGTTGCTGATGGCCTGCGTCATCACGCTCAGCATGATGAGGCCGGGCACGATGAACGCGCCATAGCTCACGCCCTCGACCTCGTCGATGCGGCTGCCGATGGCGGTGCCAAAGACCACGAAATAGAGCGATGTCGAGATGACCGGCGACAGCAGGCTTTCCATGAGGGTTCGGAAAAACCGTTTCATCTCATAAAGGTAGATGGCCCAAATTGCTGGAAAGTTCATGCGCCTTCCTCCTTGATGAGCCCGACGAAAATCTCTTCGAGGCTGCTTTGCGTGGTCTGGATGTCGCGCAGCGCCAGCCCCTCGTTCGCGATGGCCTGCAGCAGGCGCGTAATGCCCGTGCGCTCGCCCCCGGCCTCGTAGGTATAGCTCAGCGAGGTGCCCCCGCCCGTGAGGGTCAGCTCATACTCGGCCAGCGCGGCCGGGATCGCGTCCAGCGGCTCCATCAAGTCGATCCGCAAGGTCTTGCGGCCCATGCGCGCCATCAGATCGGCCTTGGGTTCGACCAGCAGGATCTGCCCCCTGTTGATGACGGCGATGCGGTCGGCGATCGCCTCGGCCTCTTCGATGTAATGCGTGGTCAGGATGATGGTGACACCCGCGCGACGCAGCTCTTCGACGACCTGCCACATATCGCGGCGCAGCTCGACATCGACGCCTGCCGTCGGCTCGTCCAGAAACAGAACGCGCGGCTCGTGGCAGAGCGCCTTGGCGATCAGCACCCGGCGCTTCATCCCGCCCGAAAGCTCGCGCACCCGCGCGTTGCGCTTGTCCCAGAGGGTCAGCTGCCGCAGGATCTTCTCCAGCAGCTTGTCATCGCGCGTCTTGCCAAAGAGGCCGCGCGAGAAGCGAACGGTATTGATGACCTTCTCGAAAGGCTCCAGCGCGATCTCCTGCGGCACGAGGCCAATCATCTCGCGCGCCTTGCGATAGTCCGTCACCACATCATGTCCGCCAACCGTGGCGTGCCCGCTGGAGGGCGTGACGATACCGCAGAGCGCCGAGATCAACGTCGTCTTGCCCGCGCCGTTGGGGCCGAGCAGCGCGATGATCTCGCCCGCCTCGATCTGAAGCGACACGCCGTCCAGAGCGGTAAAACCGCCATCATAGACCTTGCCCAGATTTTGCACGTCGACGATGGTCGTCATGCCAGCACCCCCTTTGATTACCGGGGCAAACCTAGACTATTCATGGCCAGTGGCAATCGTGCATCAGCCATGGGCCGGCCTGCGCTGACGCACAGAGCCTTGCGGGCCGGGTGCGCAAATGTATGCTGCGCGAAAACACGCATAAGGGGCATGGCATGGACGAGCAGGGCATCATCATCGTCGGGGCGGGCGCGGCGGGCATCGGCGCAGCGCTGGAATGCAAGGCGCGCGGCATCCCCTACACGGTGCTGGAGGCCGCAAACCGCGTTGGCGGGCGGGCCTATACGGCGACGGCGGGGCTGCCGCGCGCGTGGGATCACGGCTGTCACTGGCTGCATTGCGCCGACGTGAACCCGCTGGTGGAATGGGCCGACAAACTGGGCGCGACCTACCGCTCGCAAGAGGTTGCCCGCCCGTTTCAGGTCTGGGACGAGGGCGCGTTTCAAGATGCCAAAGGCGTGGCCGCATATGAAGACGCGATCAATCGCGCCTTCGAGGCGGTCGAGACATCCGGTCGCGACGTGCCAATCCCGGATGTCCTGCCGGATGCGGGGCGCTGGACGCCTTCCGTGCGCCTAATCCTCGGGCTGATGGCGGGTGACGATGCAGAGGATGTGTCGGCATCGGGGTATGCCGACTACCGGGACACCGATCACAACTGGCCCGTGCTGTCGGGCTATGGCGCGCTCATCACCGCGATGGCCGCTGGGCTGAACATCCGCACCGGCGTCGCCGTGCGCACCGTCGAGCAGCGCAGCGACGGCGCGACGGTCGTCACCGACGCGGGCGATCTGGAGGCCGCCGGCGTGATCGTCACCGCCTCGACCAACGTTCTGGCGCGCGGTGCCATCGCATTCAGCCCCGGCGCCGCCGCCGATCTGGCCCGCGCGCTTGACCGCGTGCCTTGCGGTGCCTACGAGAAGGTGGCCTTTGCCCTCGACGCGCTGCCCGACGAGGTGGCACAGACCCGCTTTCTGAGCGTTCAGCGCAGCGGACAAGACATGGCCACGAATTTTCAGATCATGCCGGGTGAGGCCCCGATGATGCTGAGCCATATTGCTGGCGAGACTGTGCGGGCGCTAGCGGCGGCCGGGCCGGAGGCGATGATAGGCCACGCCCGCGATGCCCTGACAGAGGCGTTCGGGCCGCGCATCATGGACCGCGTCATCGGCACCGCGACAACAAGTTGGACGACCGATCCGCTGGTCCTTGGCTCATATTCGCACGCCGTTCCGGGTGCCGCGCAACTCCGGCGGGACATGATCGCGCAGGACACCGGGCGCGTGGCCTTCGCGGGCGAGGCGTTCTCGCCCGAGTGGCAGGCAACGGCGCATGGCGCCTACGCCAGCGGGCGCAGCGTGGCCGAACGGATGGCGGCGCTGCTTAGCTGATCAGCTTTTTCAGCCAGCCCTTCTTTTCGGCCTCAGGGGCCGCATCCTCTTCCTTGGGGCCCTCGATCACCTCCTCAAGACGGGAAAAGAACTGATCGGCCATCTTCTTGGCAAAGCCATCGACGATGCGGCTGCCCAATTGGGCCAGCTTGCCGCCCACCTTGGCCTCGACATCGTAGCTGAGCGTGGTGACGCCATCCGCCTCGTCGAGGCGGACATCGGCCGCCCCCTTGGCAAAGCCTGCGGCCCCGCCCTTGCCCTCGCCGGTGAGGGTCAGGCTGGAATGCTCGACCATGTTGCTGATGGTCACCGCGCCGCGAAAGGTTGCCTTCACGGGGCCGACCTTTTGCGTGACGACTGCCTCAAAGCCATCCTCGGGGTTGCCCGTCACTTCGCTGGCGCCCGGCACGCATTCCTTGAGCACCTCGGGACTGAGCAAGGCGGCCCAGACCGTCGCCTTGTCCGCCTCAATGGTTCTCGTGTCGCTCATCTGCATGGCTCGCCCTCCCTAGGTCATTTTGGCGAGGTTAGCGCAAGGCAGGCAAGCCGCCAAGCTGGCAAAACACGCCCTATCTTCAAGACTTCGGGGGTGCGCATGTAAAAGGCGGCCCGCGATGGGCCGCCCTCTGCCGCGCATTGTGCAGCGACGGCTCAGTAGTCCTTCTCAAAGAAGATACCAAGGCCGCTATCGCCATCGGCGCCAAAGCTGCCCTTGGCCTTGAGGCGTCTGTTGATCTGCAAGTTCAGATTGATCTTGGTCTGGCCCTCGCTGTCCACCTCGACCTCGGAATAGATGTTGTCGGACAGGTATTTACCCGCGCGCACCTCGGTCTGATCATCCTCGCCCGTGGTCACATCGAGATTGTCGAGGCCGATCCCCTCACGCAGGCTGCCGACAACGCCGCCGCCCCCCCTGCCCGCCAGTGTCGCCACCGCCGAGGCCAGCTGCACCGCCTGAAACGCGGAAATCTGGCTAAGGTCACGGCCAAAGATCAACTGCGAGACAACCTGATCCTCCGGCAGTTCCGGCTGTGACGAGAAGGTGATCTCGGGCTCATCCGCAGGCCCCTCAAGCGTGATCGAGACCTGAACATCGCCGCTGGTGGTCTGGGCAACCAGCAAGATATAAGGGACGAAACTGCCCTGCATCCGCAGGTTGCCCGTTGTCAGATCCAGTCGCTTGCCCAAGAGGTCGAGCCGCCCCCGGATCAGGTCGAACTGACCTTCGGGAATGACGTTGGCCGTCGTCCCGCGCAGGCGCAGGCGCCCGCCCATTTCGGCATCGAGGCCGCGCCCCCGGATGAAAATCTGCGAGGGCGCATTGATGTTTATGTCGAGGCCATAGACCGGCCCGCCTCCGCTGCCGGGCCCTCCGGCACCGCTGCCAGTGTCGAGCAGATTGGCAAAGGCGCGGGTTTGGCGCACGGCAGCGGGCTCGTTCACATGCTCGAGGCCCGGCAGGCTGGCACCAGAAGAGATGGCGCCACTGGGTATCTGAATGTTCACCTCACCGAGGTTGACGATCCCCGAGATATCCGCGCCGCCGGCTGCGGGGCCGACGAAGGTGACACGGCCATTCGCAGTGGTGGTGTAGAGGCCCGGATCGGTGATGCCGACGTTTTGCAGATCGACGCCGATGTCGGCCTGGTAGGGCGCGCTCAGGCCAATGCTGCCGTTCACGCCGAGGCGCCCGCCGGTGTTGACCCCCGCCGTGACGTCAATGCGCGCGGATGCGCCATTGAGGTTTACATTGGCGTTGATGCCCTCCAGCGCCAGCTTGGCCTGCGGCAGGGCCACGCCCGCGCCGCTGGTGGTGATTGTGCCGCTGACCGAGGAGACGGCAGGCGGGCCATTCACACGCAGGTTGAAATCCGCGACACCCGACAGGCTGCGCGGGCTGATGAACGAATTGGCCAAGGCCAGTGGCGCACGGCCATTCACCCTCAGATCAAGCGTGTCGCCGTCGGCTATGCGGCCCGATACATCCGCGGTCAGCCCAGCCGGGCCGGTGCCGTCCAGATCCACGACATAACCACTGCCATCACCGCGCACCGTGCCGCTGACCGTTGCGGGGCCAGGAATGCCCGGCGCAAAGAGCGCGACATTGGCCAGCCGTGCGTCGATCGTGGCCGATGATGCGCCGTCCGTGCCCAGCGTGCCGGAGGCATTCGCCGTCAACTGCGACGTCTCCAGATCGGCGCGGTCGATGACGATGGTGCCATCCGCGCGCCGCGCCACTTGAGCGTTGAGGCTGGAGGCGCCGCGCAGCAGCTGATCGACCTGCGGGTTGCCGATGGACAGGTTGTCACCCGTCACGTCCACTTGTGCCTCTGCGGCGCCGTCTGCCGCGTAAAAGCCCGTGGCAGTCGCGTCCAGCATGGGCGTCTCGACCTCGCCGCGTTTCAGGGTGATGGTGCCCTCGGCGCTCCGCAGCGCCTCGATCTGCGCGCGCGAACGGCCCCTCAGGATACGGTCCACCTGCGGGATGCCAACCACAAGGTCGGTGCCGGTGATATTGGCCGTGCCCTGCGCCGTGCCATCCGCGCCCATGTAGCCCTGAACGTCGGCCTCGACCTGAGGCGTTGTCAAAAGGCCCTTGCTAAGCGTCAGGGCGCCATCGGCGCTGCGCTGCGCCGAAATCTCGGCGCGTGAGGTGCCGCGCAGGATGGGGTCAACCTGCGCGATGCCAACGGCCAGATCCTCGCCGTTCAGCACGATATCGGCCTGCCCGCTCAGCTGTTCCAGATTGCCTTGCGCATCGACGATCACGCTGCCCGCGCCGCCCAGATCGCGGCCCGCAAGGGCCGAATAGGGCGCAAAGTCGCTGGCGACCGCCGTGGCGCTCATGTCGAAGATGCCCGGCGTGCCGCCCACGACGTTGACCGTGCCATCTGCTGTCAATGATGCCTCGCCGGGGCCCGATGCACCGGCCTCAATGGTCCAGACGTTGCCATCCTGATCGGCCCGCGCGGTCAGGCGCGCCGGGCCTTGCAAGTCAGGCTCGACCAGCGACGCATCACTCAGCGCCAGTTCCAGATCGGCCATGCTGCCATCGGATTTATAGGCCGCCGTTGCCGTCAGATCCGTGGTGGGCGATGTGATGCGCAATGCGTCGAGGAACGTCCCCTCGGCAGTGCGGCGCGCAGTCACGTCGAGCTGCGTGCTTCCGCGCAAAAGCGGATCGAGGCGCGGCTGGCCCACGGCCAGATCCTGCGCGCTGCCGGTCACGCTGGCATCCATGGTGCCATCCGAGGGGGTGAACTCGCCCTCCACCTGCGCCTGAACCGCACCCTCCAGATCGGTCCCGGCAAGGCCGGAAAACCGCGTGAGATCGGCCGCCTCGACAGCAACATTTGCAGTAATGCGCGGCGACGTCTCATCGCCCAGACCCAGCAGAGCCGCCTGGCCGGTGATGTCATAATCGCTGCCCGTCAGGGACAGCTCGCTCAGGCGAAACGGATTGCCCTCGGTCCAGTCGAACACGATGTCACCGCGCAGGGATCGGCCAAGGGCGCGCGACAGGTCTGCATTGATGAGCGCCAGCCCGTCGACCGCAACATCCAGCGCGCCATCCACCTTGCCTTGGGCGGTGCCGTCCTCCCCCTTGGAGATCGTGCCGCCGCCCACCAAGGACGCCTGGTCCAGCGTCAGGTCGGTCCGCTCCAGCCTATCGGCGGTCAGGGACAGGTCCCACCTTTCGCCATCGTTCAGATCGTAGGTCAGGCTGAGGTCCATATCATCGAGTGTCGTGCGCTCGCCCGCGATGGGCAGCAGCACGGGCGCGCCATCATCCGAGGCGATGCGCCCGGTCAGATCAAACCGCTCGGGCCAGCCGTCGGCGCCCAGTTGCAAATTGCCATCCAGCGTCAGCGCAGCGGCGGTCAGCGACAATGTCTCGATGCCCAGACCGCCATTGGCGGGCCTTGATCCCTCGACCACCAACGCCATTTCAGTGCCAAAGAACTCGCGGTATTCCGGCGCAAAGACCGGCGCGATGTCGCCTCTGATATCTGCGGCAAAGTCGAGCGGCGCGTCCGTTTCGCCCTCTTGCGGCGCAGGGGCGGCAATACTGACGGTGCCGCCCATGCGGCGTTCGCCATCCGTATCCAGCGCAATCTCGGCGGTGAAATCGGACAGCGGCGCATCGCCGGTGACGGTCAGGCCCAAGGACGGATTGCCCGGAATACCCATCAGCTTGGAGGCGATGCCGCCCTCGTCTTCGGTCACGGCAAGATCAATCGCAAGCCTGCGCTCTGCATTCGTGTAAGCGGCGTCCAGCTTTACCGCGTCATTTGCCTTGTCGAGGCGCGATATGTCGAGGGCCGTATTTCCCGCGCCATCGGCCAGTTGCAGCGATCCATTCAGCGAAAGGGCAACCTCTTCGCCGAGAATGGGCGCTCCCAGCAGCAGCCGCTCGACCGCGATCTGCTCGACGTTCACGGAAACCGGGAGTTCGGGCAGGGAAAATCCGGTGGCCTCGGCATCGGGCACATCCATGGCCTCTTCGCCCTCGGGCAGGCGTGGCAGAAGGATCTCGGCGGCGGAGAGGTTCGCCACTTGGAGGCGGCCACGCAGCAGGGCAAGGCGGCTCCAGTTCAAGGTCACATCGCGCAAGGTCAGCCAGACGCCCTCGTCGTCGGCCACGGTCAGCACGTCGAGGCGCGCCTCACTGCTCAGCGCGCCCTCGAACCCCTCGATGCGCACCGTGCGGCCCGCGGTCGAGAGGTTGTCCTCGATGAAGCCCTGCAAGAGGCCGCGATCGTCCTGCGCGGACGCGGCCTGCGGCAGCACCAGCGCGGCGGCCAGCGCCAGTGTCATGAGGCCGCGTGTGAAAAACCCTTGGATCATCTGTCTCAAAATGCCTGTCCGATGCCGATGTAGATCTGCACACCGTCGCCGGTGCTGCCCGTCACGGGCGCCGCCACGTCAAAGCGGATGGGGCCGATGCCAGTTGCATAGCGGATGCCGATGCCCGCGCCGCTATGCCAGCGGCCACTGTCGTCATAGATGCTTTCGGGGCCGACATAGCCCACGTCGAAAAAGGCGACGGGATCGAAATTCCCGGCGATGTCAAAGCGCGCCTCGGCAGAGGCCCCGACAAAGCTGCGCCCGCCTGTCAATCCGGCGCCCTGCGTCACGCCAAGCGACTGGTAAGGATGCCCGCGCACCGTGTTGCCGCCGCCCGAGTAAAAGAGAAAATCCTGCGGCGTATCGGCGAGGCTGGCCCCTAGAATGCTGCCGAATTGCAACCGGGTCGCCAGCGTGAGGAAGCCCCCTTCGTCGATCTGGCGATAGGCGCGCCCATCCAGAAAGATGCGCCCGCCGCTATCGGTATCGTCGAGCGAGAAGAAGGGCGTCGCCTCGGCTTGCAGGTAATAGCCACCGGCAGGATCGAGGGGGTTTTCACGGCTGTCATATGTCGCCTTGAAAGGGACCAGCAGGTGAAAGAACTCCCGCCTGCCAAAAACATCCGTCTCGTCCGAGTAGCGCAGGCCAAGACCCGCCTCGACCGTCAATTCCTCGGTGACGATCCTGCTGAAGCCAAAGCCCAGCTCGGCAGTATCCGACAGGTAGTTCGGCTCGTCCTCGCGGGCGACGCGGCCCAGAATGAAAAGGGTGGTATCGGCACCGAAGGTCGCGGGGCGCTCGAACCGGCCACCGACCTCATAATCGACACCGCCCTCAATACCCCCCGTCTGGCTGCCCAGACCGCCCACCTTGACGTCAAAGCGCAAGCGCTCGGCCCCGCCCATGAGATTGCGGTGCAGCCAGAAGCTCGAAAGGGTCAGGCCCTCGTTGCTCGACAGCTCGATCCCGGCGCCGAAACGGCGTGGTTTTTCGTCAGCGACGTTCATCTCGATATCCATGACATCGCCGCTGCGCAGGGTTTCGGCCTCGGTCAGTGCCACGGACTTGAAGGCGCCGGTGCGGCGCAGCCGCTTGGCGGATCGGTCCAGCTCTTCGGGGGAAAACCTCTTGCCCGTGGGCAGGCCCGCGATCTGGCGCAAACGCTCGGAGCGCACGTCGCTTTCGGATGTCTGGACAAGATCGCCGAATGTCACGACCGGACCGGGCGTCAGCGCGACCTGCGCCGAGAGGGTGTTGGTCTGGTGATCCGCGACGATGTTCTCACCCGAAATCTCGGCCTTGGCATGACCAACATCGCGCCAGCCCTTGATGCCCGCATCAGCGGCGGCACCCACGCGCCGTGCGCGCGCCGTGCCGCCCGGCCTGAACTCTTCTGGCAGCTCGGTGCCGGGGGCAAGGGGCGCGACGCGCGCCTCGGAAAACGCAAAAAGCGGGCCGGGCAGAACCCTGACGACCACTTCGCCGACGCCGGACGGCTGAGCGAAGGGCGACAGGCTTCCGGCCTCGCGGCCATCGACCGTGATGCGGATGACGCCGCTGTAATGGCCAAACCTGTAGAGCACGCCAAGCAGCTGGGCGTAGTCGGCATTCGCGGCGGCGATGATGTCCTGGGGGTCGGTGCGCCCATCGGCCTGAGCGGCCTGGATCAGCGACGCATTGACGAGCGCGTCGCGCAGATTCTCGTTATCCGCCGGAATTTCGTAACGCAGTGTTTCGAGGGCCTGAACGGCAGATCCGGCAAGGGCGAAGGCGGCAAGGGCCACGATTCTCGGCAGCACGATTTTCGGCAGATGGAATGCACCCGTTTTGAAACCCACGTTGTAACCCTCATTCCCGTCGGCGCAGTCGTTGCAGCGTCAATTTGGGAAATTCTAGGACATCAAGCGCTTGCCTGCCAGCAGGTTCCCGCCCACTGGCAGCCGCGAAGGCATGGACCCGCCGATCACGCGCAAACGGCTGGTGATTTTCACGGCGTGAATTCAATGATTTGCGCAGGTGAGGCCGAGGCATGGGCGCGACCTGATAAAATCGTGATCGCGCCCCGGCTGCCCTGCTTGCTTTAGCTGCTCTTGAAGCTGCCCGCCTGCCGCGCCGCTGCCCGGCGGCGGAACCAATCAGCTAGGCCAAGCAGGAGCAGCGCAGGCACGAATGTGACCGTCGCCAGCGCCGGATAGATCGGGGACGAGCCGACGGCGATGCCCGAAAAGACGAAGGTCGGCAGGGTCCGCGCGGTGCCCGCAAGGCTGTAGGTGACGTAAAAATTGCCCCAGGACAGCAGAAAGGCAAAGATCGCGGCCGACATGACGCCCGGCCAGATCAAGGGCAGGGTCACCTCGCGAAACACCTGCCAGTTGTTCGCCCCTGCATCGCGCGCCGCGTCCTCCAGCGTGTCGTCAAAGCCGTGGACCTGCACCGCGATGATGATGAGCGCGAAAGGCGTGATATAGACCACATGCCCGATGATCGCGGTCCAGAGCGCCGGCGAAAAATCAAGCCATCCGCCCAGCACCGAAAACCACAAGAGCATGGCCACCCCCAAGAGAAGCTGCGGGAACAGCAGGGGCGCAAAGCTGATCACCTGAAAGCTGCGTTGAAAGCGGAAGCGCCAGCGCATCCACGCGATTGCACCGCCAATGGCGAGCACCGTGGCGACCGCGGTCGACACGCTGGCCAGCAGGGCCGAGTTGCCCAGCGCAGGCCAGAATTCCCGCGAGGCGAACAGCTCAAAATACCAACGGATCGAAAAGCCTTCGATGGGAAAGCTGAGGAACCGGCTTTCGGAAAAGGAAAAGAGGATGAGCGTGAAGATCGGGACGTAGAAAAACACCAGAACGGCGATAACGGACCCATAGAGGATGATCCCGGCAAGGATCCCTTCGTTGCGATAGCTCATCATTGCGTGTCCTCCTGTGGCTCAGGCGCCGCGCGCATTGCGCGCACCGCCACGGCCCCCGCGATCGCCAGCGTCGCCGTGCCGATGGTGATGACGACCAATGTCAAAGCCGCGCCCAGAGGCCAGTTGACCCGCGTCTCGAACGTCTGGCGGATCAGCTCGGCCGCCATGGGCGAGGTGCCGCCCCCCATTACCTTGGGCTCGAGGAAAACGCCCAGCGCGAGCACGAAAACGAGGATGCCGCCCGCAAAGATGCCGGGCCGCGCGAGGGGCAGTGTCACTTCCCAAAAGGTGCGAAAGCGCGATGCGCCGGCATCATAGGCAGCCAGCATCAGATCGCGGTCAATCCGCGCCATCGACAGGTAGATGCAGAAAATCGTGTAGGGCAGCAGGTTATAGACCATGCCCAGCATCGTGGCCGAGGATGAAAAGAGGATATCGGTGGAATTGGCCCCGAAACCCAGCACATCCAGCGCGCCGTTCAAAACGCCCGTGCGGTCCAGAAACAGCACCCAGCCAAACGTCTTCAGCACCGCATCGGTGAGAAAGGCAAAGACGATCAGGATGGTGACGTGGTTGGACAGGGCGGGCATGCGATGCACCATCGCGTAGGCCACCGGCAGGCTGATGAAGATGCACAGCGCCACGCAGATCAGCGCCATCGTCAACGTCCGGATCAGGATCGACCAATAGTGCCAATGGGAAAAGACATCGATCCAGGTGTCGGTGCTCCACGTCCAGACAAGGCGATAATACTCGGTGCCCTGAAAGCTGAGCAGGGCGGTCATCGCCAGCGGGATCAGGAAGAAGACCGCCATGATCGCCGCCAGCGGCAGCGTGGCCAGCCAAAGGGTGGGATCGCGCCATGTCTTGGCCGTGATACGCATCGTCCTACCCCTCGCCCAAGAGGTAGAGATCGCGGCGCTGAAAGCTGAGCCAGACCTTTTGCGCCACGGTCGCGGGCGGGGTGGCGGTGCCCTGCACATCGACGATCATCGGCTCGCGCAGGCCCTCCACTGCGATGCGGTATTGAATGGACGAGCCCTTGATAAAGAACTCCTCGACGCTGCCCTCCATGACGCAATCCACTTCGGCGGCATCCGGCGCCTCGGTCCGCATCACGATCAACTCGGGCCGGATCATGAGCAGGCCGCTGGTGCCTGCATGGCCGGGGCTGAATTGCGCCTCGTCCAGCGTGGGGTCGGCACAGCGCAGCGCGGGGTTGTCAAAGGCGGCGCCGTCCATCTGCACCGGAATGAGGTTCGTCTCGCCGATGAAGCCCGCGATGAAGGCATCGGCGGGGCGGTAATAGATATCCGTGGGCGAGCCATTCTGCAAAATGCGCCCGTGACGCATGACGCAGATGCGGTCAGCCAGCATCATCGCCTCTTCCAGATCATGCGTGACGTGGACAAAGCTGGTGCCGATGGTGCGATGCAGGTGCTTGATCTCGGTTTGCAGCACCTTCTTGAGCTTGACGTCCAGCGCGCTCAGCGGCTCGTCCAGCAGTAGCACACTGGGGCGCGACACCATCGAGCGGGCCAGCGCCACGCGCTGCTGCTCGCCGCCCGAAAGCTGGGCGGGATAGCGGGTGGCGTAGGCCGAGGGCAGGTGCATCAGGTCCATCATCTCGGCGACGCGGGCGTCCTGTTCGGCCCGCGAGACCTGCGCCAGTTTCAGCGGAAAGGCGATGTTGTCGCGCACGGTCTTGTGCGGAAAGAGCGCGAGCTTTTGAAACACCATGCGCGTCGGGCGCTGCGAGGGCGGCAGGCCGACGACGGATTTGCCCTGGATCTCCAGCGAGCCTCGGCTCGGCTGCTCGAACCCGGCGAGGATCTTCAGCAAGGATGTCTTGCCGCAGCCCGAGGGGCCGACAAGGGCCACGAATTCGCCATCCATCACCTGCAGGTCGATGTCGTAAAGCGCCTGAAAGCTCTCGTAGAGCTTGTCGATGCCTTGTGCTTCGATGATGGGCGCGGCCTTTGTCGGCGCATCGGTCACGGGGTCACTTGCGGAAGTGTTCACTGGCGGGTTCGCTCCGGCTCTCTTGGTTTATTGGGTGCCCACCCGGCCAATGCCGGATGGGCGGAAACGCATCAGTTGGCTGCGGCCAGCTCTTCCTGGAAGATGGCCAGCATGTCGTCGATGTTCGGCGCGACCGAATGGAAGTGGCTCTTGTCCCAAGCCTCCCACATGTAGTCCATTTGCAGCGCGGCCTTCTGCTCGTCGGTGAACTTGGCCTCGGCGGCCTGGCTGGGCACCAGGTTGCAGGTGGCTTCGGTCCAGGCCAGCTCGACCGCGACGTCGGGCGAAACCATGTGCTTGACCAGTTCCTTGGCCAGCTCGGGGTTGTCGGTGCCCTTGAGAATGCCGGTGCCCTCCATCCAGATGATGCCCTGGTTCAGGCCGTCCTTGGGCTCGGGCACAATCGACAGGATGTGATCCTGCCCGTCCTTGCGCAGCGCCGAGGTGCAATAGCTGCCCCCGCCGATCAGCGCGCGGAACGAGCCGTCCATCAGGCCCTTTTGCGCCACCGAAAGATCACCGACCAGAGCGCGCGTGTTCTTGAAAAGCGCGCGCAGGACCGTGCGGATCTCTTTCAGCTCGGCGTCGTCGAGTTCCTTGTAGGGGTCGATCCCGGCGTGCAGCGCCATCGGCATGATCGGCCAGTCGCCCCAGTCGAGCACGCAGATCTTGTCGCGGTAGGCCGGATCAAAGCAGGGGTCATAGCTGGCCCATGTCTCGACCTTGTCGAACTTGGTGTTCACGGTCGGACCGACCCAGCCCCAGCGCGTGGGCAGGCCCGTCGCCTTGCCCTCGTATTGCAGCGGCGCGAAGGGCGCGCGGAACTGCGGGTAGAAATCGGCATAGACGTCAGCGAATTCTTCGTCGTCCAGATACTCGCAGATGCCCGCAGGCCCCATGCGCGCAATCCACGGGCTGTCCGAGGAAACGACGTCGAAGTCGCGGTAGCCGCCTGCCGCCAGCTTGGCAAATCCGCCGGCGCTGTCGGTGATGAGATCGACCGAGACATTGGCGTCATGTGCCGCCTCGAAAGCGTCGATGATGCTGGGCTTGTCATAGCCTTCCCAGCACATCAGGCGCATGTCGGTGGCTGCGTGAGCACGGCTGCCGATGCCGCCGAGTGCCGCGGCGCCGATGGCGGCCGCGCCGCCGCGCAGCACGCTGCGCCGGTCGGTCATGGTTTTCTTGAAAGTCATTTTCTGGTCTCCCTTTTGGTTATCATTGGACTTTGCGGGCGGCGTTACACCACTTCGAGGTATCGCGCCAACTCCCATGCGCCGACTTGGGCGTTATGCGCCTCCACCTCGTATCGGCGCAGTTTGACGTAAGTTTCGACGAAATCATCGCCGAAAATGCTGCGCGCCGCATCCGAAGCCTCCAGCCGGTCCGCCGCCTCCGAAAGGGTGCGGGGAAAGCGCAGGCTTTCCGGCGCCTCTACGGCATAGCAGTCGCCGGTCTGGGCGGCGGGCGGCTCGATCCCGTGCTCGATACCATACATTCCGGCGCCAAGGCACATGGCATATGCGGCAAAGGGGTTCGTATCGGCTGCAGGCACGCGAAATTCGATGCGCGTCGCGGCAGTATCGTCATTGATGACGCGCAGCGCCGCCGTGCGGTTCTGCACGCCCCAACTGGACCAGGTGGGCGCCCAGGCGCCGGGGATCATGCGTTTGTACGCATTGATCGTGTGGCTGCACAGCGCCAGCATTTCGGGCATCAGCGTGACGATACCGCCGACAAAATGGCGCGCGGTCTGGCTGAGGCCGTCCTCGGCATCGGCATCGGCAAAGGCGGCCGCGCCGTCCTTGCGCAGCGACATGTGCAAATGGCCCGACTGTCCGGGCAGATCCGGCGACAGCTTGGCCATGAAGGCGGCCGTCAGGCCGTTGCGCAGGAAAAACGCCTTGGCGAAATTCTTGAACAGGGCCGCGTCATCGGCGGCCTTCAGCCCCTCGGCATGCAGGAGCGGCGCCTCGAAGAAACCCGGCCCCAGCTCGGTATGCATGGCATCTAGGGTTATGCCAAGGCGGGTCATCACCGCCTCGAACTCGGCCAGCAGATCGTGGTGCAACGCTTCGGTCTGGAGCGAATAGGTGCGGTTGCCTTCGGCGAAATGATCGAGGTTGCGATAGCTCTTCTGGCGCAGGGTGCGGGGCGTTTCGTCAAAGACCGTGAATTCGAATTCAAAAGCCGAATGCACGGTAAACCCTGCCTCTGCCGCACGGGCGACCATCCCCTGCGCCTGATTGCGCGCGCTCTTGGCCCCGAAGGGCTCGGCAAAGTCCGAAATCGCCAGCGCGTCATTTTCGGCAAAGGGATAGGCGCGCCACGCGCCCGGATCAATCATCGTGGGCCGGTCGACAAAGGCGCTCGTCTCTTGCGGCACTTCGCCGGTGTCCCAGCTATAGAGGATGTCGCAGAAGGGCCCGCCGGTCTTGGCCAGCTTGGCCGCCTTGGCGCCGCTGACCTTCTTGTGACGAAAGACACCATTGGCGTCAAAGATGCCCAGATGCACGTTTTCGGGATCGCTTGGCGCGCCCTGCCCGCCTGCGACCGTGCCGGCTTGTTGATTGCTGTCCTTCGTCGTCACTTGCGCCCCGCTGCTGCCTTGCATCCAGCGCCGCAAGGCGGCATCTGGTTAATTTTGTGTCCGAAGGTTAGGCTAACCCGCATTGCGCGCCCAATAACCCCAAAGGATTAGAGGCCAGTTCTCCGGCCCGAACGTCGTATGGACATGACTGCCCTGCACGCCGATCCCGAATTCACCGCCCATCTTGGCGCAGATTTTGCGCGCGCGGTGGACGCGATCGGCACGCTCGCCTTCATGGATGCGCTGACACAGGCGGTGCGCGCCATCGTGCCTTTCGACAATGCGATGCTCTTTGCCTACAAGTCGGGCGAGCGTCCGCGCGGGCCCTATACCGACATCTCCGACGCCGCCGAAGCGCGCATCGTGATCGACCAGTATCTGCTCGGCCCGTTTCTGCTGGATCCCTTCTATAGCGAGGTGCAGCAGGGGCGCGTGGACGGGCTGGCTTGTCTGGGCGACATCGCACCCGATGAATTTTTCGCCTCGGAATATTACGAGCAGCATTACCGCCGCACGCGCATCACCGACGAGGCAGGCGTTTTTCTGGCCCTGCCGGATAGCGCGGTGCTGGTCTATAGCGTGACGCGGCGGCACGGCAGCCCGGTATTTGCGCCTGCTGACCTTGCCGTGCTGCGCGGCCTCGCACCGCTGATCGCGGCGCTGACGCGGCGGCACTGGGCCGGCGTCGATCTGGGATTTGGCTCGCAAGCCGGGGGGGACGCGACCCCCGATCCCATCGCCGCCGCGCTGGCCGCCCTGGGCGAGACGGTGCTGTCGCAGCGCCAGCGGCAGGTCGTGGCGCTGGTGCTCAAGGGCCATTCGACCGAGGCCATCGCGCTCAACCTGGATATCAGCGCCGACACGGTCAAGGTTCACCGCCGCAATGCCTATGCCAAGCTGGGAATATCCTCGCAAGCCGAGCTTTTCGCGATGTTTCTGGATCTGCTGTCGCGCATCGTCGCGCCGCAAACCTAGCGATATCGCCGCTTAACTGAGCGCGATTACTCGGTCGATGACATATTCGGTCTGCGCATCGGTCTGCGCGGGGCACATCGGCAGGCTCAGCACCTCGCGCGCCAGCCGCTCACTGAGGGGCAGGCTTCCGGGGGCGTGGCCCGCATCCGAATAAGCCTTTTGCAGATGCGGCGGGATCGGATAATGGATCACCGTGCCGATCCCCGAATCCGCCAGCCTGTGCTGAAACGCGTCCCGCTGATCATGGCGCACGACATAAAGATGCCAGACCGGATCGGCCCACTCGGGGACGACCGGATGGTCCAGCCCCGCCTTGGCAAAGGCCGCGCTATACTGCGCCGCAATCTCGCGCCGCCGCTTGGTCGCTTTGTCCAGCGCCTCCAGCTTGACGCCCAGCACGGCGGCCTGAAGCGGGTCGAGGCGGCTGTTCACCCCCTTGACCTCATTTTCATACTTCACGGCCGAGCCGTAATTGCGCAGCAGGTTGACCGCCTCTGCGATGGCCGCGTCGCCTGTCGTCAGCGCGCCGCCATCGCCCAGCGCGCCAAGGTTCTTGGAGGGGTAAAAACTCCAGGTGCAGGTGCCGGAGGCGCCTACCTTCTGGCCCTTGTAGCTGGCGCCATGCGCCTGCGCGGCATCCTGCAAGACCTGCAAGCCATGCTGCGCGGCAACGGCATTCAGTGCGTCCATATCGGCAGGCTGACCATAAAGATGCACCGGCAGGATCGCGCGGGTGCGCGCCGTGATCGCCGCCGCGACCGCATCTGCATCCAGATTATAGGTGTCCTCGCGCGGCTCGACCGGCACCGGGACAGCGCCGCATTGCGACACGGCGAGCCATGTGGCGATATAGGTGTTGCCCGGCACGATCACCTCATCCCCCGGCCCGACCCCCATCGCACGCAAGCCAAGATAGAGCGCATCCAGCCCGTTGGCGACGCCAAGGCAGTGGGGGGCGCCTAGATAGGCGGCAAATGCGGTCTCGAACTGCTCAAGCTCCGGCCCGCCGATGAAATAGCCAGAGCGCGCGGCGTGCAGCAGCGCGGCCTCGATGCCCGGCTGAATTGGCGCGCTGGCGGCGCCAAGATCAAGGAATGGCACCTTCACGATGCGCCGACCGCACGCAGGTATTCGGATTTGTCACGGATGTAATCGGCCTCGTCATAAGCCTCGGAGGCCATCACCATGCAAACCGACCCGGACGAGAAATTATCCAGATAGCGCCACATCATCGGGCAGACATAGACCCCGAAATAAGATCGGTTGAGGTGGAAACGATGCGAAGCGAAGCCATCATCCAGAACCAGATCGAAACTGCCGGACATGCAGATGACAAACTGATGCAGCGCCTTGTGCGCATGTTCGCCCCGGTCAGCGCCGCCGGGCACATCGTAGAGGTAGTAGACCCGCTTGATATCGAAGGGGATGTGATTTCCCCCCTCGACGAATGTCAGATTGCCGCGCGCATCCGCGATCTTGGGCAGTTCGATGATCCGGCAGTCACTGAGGGGCATGAGCAGTCTTTCGCAAAATCCGTCATGATGGGGTATAACATGACGGCGCTTCCCGCAAATGGGCTTTGGCATGCGCCAGGAATTTCACGCCGCGCGATTCAGGGAAAATCTGGCACGCGCATGAACTTGGCGCCTCGCGCAGATTGTCGCACGACGGTGCTAGCGCGCGATCTGGCCTTATATGATCGGCAAGAGCTCAGAGGTTGAGACGGCAAACGGAGGTATCGGTGGACACCCTTCTTCTTTCGCGCATCCAGTTCGGCGCCAACATTTCATTTCATATTCTCTTTCCCACGATCACCATCGCCCTCGGCTGGGTTCTGCTGTTTTTCAAGCTGCGCTTTTCAGCAACCGGAGAACGCAAGTGGATGGATGCCTACATGTTCTGGGTCAAGGTCTTTGCCCTGTCGTTCGCCATGGGTGTCGTGTCCGGCATCACCATGTCATTTCAGTTCGGCACCAACTGGCCCGGCTTCATGGAAACGGTTGGCAACGTCGCGGGCCCGCTGCTGGCCTATGAGATCATGACGGCCTTTTTCCTTGAGGCGGTGTTCCTCGGGATCATGCTGTTTGGCGCATCGCGGGTAAAGCCTTGGGTGCATACCACGGCGACCTTCCTCGTTGCGTTCGGCACCACCATGTCGACCTTCTGGATCATCGTGCTGAATTCGTGGATGCACACGCCGCAGGGGTATGAGCTGCGCGAGGGTGTCGTGCATGCCACCAACTGGCTTGAGATCATCTTCAACCCGTCGATGCCCTACCGCTTTGTCCACATGATGCTGGCGTCCGGCCTGACGGTAGCCTTTCTGATCGCCGGCATCTCGGCGCTGCGCATGCTGTGGGGCGACCGGGCCGAGTCGGCGAAATCGGCGCTGCGCGTCGGCATCATTGCCGGCGCGGGCCTGATCCCGCTTCAGATCGTGGCGGGCGACATGCATGGCCTGAACACACTGGAACATCAGCCTGCCAAAGTCGCGGCGATGGAGGGCAACTGGGAGACGGGGCCAAACGTGCCTTTGCTGCTCTTCGCCCTCCCGGACGAGGAGACGCGCAGCAATCGCTTCGAGATCGGCGTGCCAAATGGCGCCTCCCTGATCCTCAAGCATTCGGCGGATGGCGTCGTGCCCGGCCTCAATGACTTTGTGGCCGAGGATGGCGAGGTGCTCCATCCGCACGTTGCGCCCGTCTTCTACAGCTTTCGCGTGATGATCGGCACGGGCGTGGCGATGCTGCTGCTGTCCTGGGGCGGCCTCGTGCTCTTGCGCCGCTATGGCGCGGGCGGCATGCCGCGCCTGCCCCTCTACGCCTTCTGCGCGATGAGTTTCAGCGGATGGATCGCGACCCTCGCGGGCTGGTACACAACCGAGATCGGACGCCAGCCATGGCTGGTGCAAGGGGTGCTGTCGACCAAGGATGCGGTCAGCGATGTGCCTGCGGGCATGGTGTGGACCACTCTGGTCGGCTACCTCGTGATCTATGCGGCGCTGATCCTGGCCTATATCGCGGCCATCACCTATCTGGCGCACAAGGCGGCCAAGGGCGAGCCGCTGCCGACGCGCGATCCTGCCAATGCCGGTGCGCGCGGCACCCCTGCCTTGCAACCGGGAGAGTGACGATGGAAATGTTCGCAGACCCCGCCGTCTGGCTGCCATGGACCTTCGCCGCGCTGATGGGCCTGTCGATCCTGATCTATGTCGTCCTCGACGGCTTCGACCTGGGAGTGGGCCTCTTGATGCCCTTGGCCAATGATACCGAAAAGGACATGCTCGTCGCCTCTATAGGCCCGTTCTGGGACGCGAACGAGACATGGCTTGTGCTGGCCATCGGTATCTTGCTGGTTGCGTTTCCGCCCGCGCACGGTGTGATCCTGACCGCGCTCTATCTGCCGGTCTTCGTGATGCTGATCGGGCTCATCCTGCGCGGTGTCTCGTTCGAGCTGCGCGCCAAGGCGCCGCCCAGCCAGAAATGGCTGTGGAATGCAGCGTTCTTTGGCGGATCATTGATGGCAGCGATGAGTCAGGGCTTCATGCTGGGCATGTATGTGATGGGGCTGGGCTGGACACCGCTAAATGTTGCGTTCGCGGCACTCACGACGGTGTTCCTGACGGTGGGATACAGCTTCCTCGGCGCGACATGGCTGATCCTGAAGACCGGCGGCGCATTGCAGGGCCATGCGATCCGCTGGGCCCGCGGCGGCATATGGGGGCTGGTGCTGGGAATCGGGGCCATCTCCCTTGCCACGCCGTTCGTCAGTGCGCGCATTTTCGACAAATGGTTCGGCGTGCCCGAAATCTTTTACCTGTCGCCCATGCCGATCCTGTCGGCGGCCTTGATCGGGTTCTTGTGGTGGAAGCTGCGCCGGATCCCGCGCAGGAATGACGCTTGGTCATGGTCGCCCTTCGTCGCGGCCACGGCCCTCTTTGTGCTGGCCTTTGGCGGGATGGCCTATTCGTTCTATCCCTATGTGGTGCCCGAGCAGATCACGATTTTCGAGGCGGCATCTGCGCCCGAAAGCCTTCTTATCATCCTGATCGGCACGCTCTTCGTGCTGCCCGCGATCATCGGTTACACGGTGCTGTCCTACTACATCTTCCGGGGCAAGGCGACTGAGCTTAGCTACGAATAAACTTGGCGCAGCTTGGGAATCGCGTCACGATCGGACGAATTGCCCGACTGTCGCAAATCTGCAATACTCGTGGGGTATGGCCAGTTCAGATTGTCACGAAAGGACACCTGCCATGATGAAACCCCTGTTCCTAGCCGCAACTGCGATGCTCGTCTCGACAGCATCCTATGCCGAGTTCTCGCTTGATCCGCGCTATAGCGATTCGGATGGCGATCTGATCGCCGATATTCCGGAGGATGCCTCCGATCTGGTCGATCCCAGCACGTTGATCTTTGCCTATACCCCGGTCGAAGATCCGGCCGTCTATGCAGAAGCATGGGGCGATTTCATCACCCATATGGAAGAGACGACCGGCAAGGACGTGCAGTTCTTCCCAATCGACAGCAACGCCGCCCAGATCGAGGCGATGCGCGCGGGCCGTCTGCATATCTCGGGCTTCAACACCGGCTCGAACCCGCTGGCCGTGGCCTGCGCCGGTTTCCGCCCGTTTGCGATGATGGCCGCCGCGGATGGCAGCTATGGCTACGAGATGGAAATCATCACGCACCCCGATTCGGGCATCGAAAAGGTCGAGGATCTGGCTGGAAATCAGCTTGCCTTTACCTCCGAGACATCGAACTCGGGCTTCAAGGCGCCCTCTGCCCTGCTCAAGGCCGAGTATGACCTTGAGGCAGGCACCGATTTCGAGCCGCTCTTCTCGGGCAAGCACGACAACTCGATCCTCGGCGTCGCCAACAAGGATTACCCTGCTGCCGCCATCGCCAACTCGGTGATGAGCCGCATGATCGACCGTGACGTCGTTCAGCCCGACCAGATCGTGTCGATCTACAAGTCGCAGACCTTTCCGACGACCGGCTATGGCGTTGCGCACAACCTGACGCCCGAGTTGCAGGACAAGATCAAGGACGCTTTCTTCAGCTTTGAATGGGAAGGCACCTCGCTGGCCGAGGAATTCTCGAAGTCGGGCGAAGAGCAGTTCATCCCGATCACCTTCAAGGATGACTGGGCCGTGATCCGCCAGATCGACGAAGCCAACGGCGTATCCTACACCTGCCAGTGATCGACTGAGCACCTCACCTTGAGTGCGGGCGGAGCGATCCGCCCGCACTCTGCTTTTGCAAGGCGGAGCCCCTGATGCTGACCCTGACCAACCTGACCAAGACCTACCGCACCGGGGACAAGGCGCTCGCCGATGTCAGCCTGACCGTCCCCAAGGGACAGGTCGTCGGCCTGATCGGGCCGTCCGGCGCAGGAAAATCCACGTTGATCCGCTGCATCAACCGGCTGGTCGAGCCCACGAGCGGCACGATCGAGCTGTCGGGCACCGAACTTGCCGGGCTGGGTCCGCGCGCCCTGCGCCGCGAGCGGCGGCGGATCGGGATGATCTTTCAGGAATACGCGCTGGTCGAGCGCCTGACCGTGATGGAAAACGTGTTGTCGGGGCGTCTGGGGTATGTCTCGTTCTGGCAGAGCTTTACCCGGCGCTATCCGGGCACGGATATCGAGCGGGCCTATCGCCTTCTGGACCGCGTCGGCCTGATGGAGCAGGCAAACAAGCGTGCCGATGCCCTCTCGGGTGGTCAGCGCCAGCGCGTCGGCATCGCCCGCGCGCTCAGCCAGGAACCCGAGCTGCTGCTGGTGGACGAGCCGACAGCCAGCCTCGACCCCAAGACCAGCCGCCAGATCATGCGCCTCCTGATCGAAATCTGCGATGAGCGCGACCTGCCCGCCATCGTCAACATCCATGACGTTCCGCTGGCACAGCAATTCATGCAGCGCATCATCGGCCTGCGCGCCGGGTGCGTCGTCTTTGACGGGCCACCAGAAGAATTGACCGAAGATGTGCTGACCACGATCTATGGCGCCGAGGACTGGACCGCCATGCGCAAGGGCGGCGAAGAAGACCGCGCGGCAGATGCCGATATCGCGGCAAGGCTGGCGGCGATCCCGTCATGAGCACCTACCCCACCACATGGCGCCGCCCGCCCCAGATCGTGACGGATCGGCGCTGGCGCATCGCGCTGACGCTTGCGGTGATTGTCTATATGATCGTCGGCGTCGGCAGCGTCGAGTTGGACTGGGCGCGCATCGTCGAGGGCGGCGAGCGCGGCCTGCGCTTTATCTATGGCTTCTTGCAGCCCGACTTCACCTCGCGCTGGAAGGACATATCGAACGGGCTGATCGAGAGCCTGACGATGACGCTGACCTCGACCGTCGTGGGCGTTGCGATCTCGATCCCCATCGGCATCGGGGCGGCACGCAACATGGCCCCTGTCTGGATCTACAGCATCTGCCGCAGCATCATTGCCGTCAGCCGCGCCCTGCAAGAGATCATCATCGCGATCTTCCTTGTCGCCATGTTTGGCTTTGGCCCCTTTGCCGGGTTTCTGACGCTGTCCTTCGCCACCATCGGCTTCATCTCCAAGCTGCTGGCCGAGGATATCGAAGACATCGACGAGGCGCAGGCCGAAGCGATCCGCGCCACCGGAGCCAGCTGGATGCAGCTGGTGCATTACGCGATCCAGCCGCAGGTGATGCCGCGTCTGATCGGCCTGTCGCTCTATCGTCTCGACATCAATTTCCGCGAAAGCGCGGTGATCGGGATCGTCGGCGCAGGCGGAATCGGCGGCACGTTGAACACCGCCATCGACCGCTATGAATACGACAGCGCGGGCGCGATCCTGCTGGTCATCATCGCCATCGTGATGGTGGCCGAATACTCGTCCTCCTACCTGCGAAAGTTCCTGCAATGACGCAGTTCCCCCAGACATGGCAATTCCGCAGCCCGCGCGGGCGCCTCGCGCTCTGGTTCGGCTGGCTCTGCCTCGTGGCGCTTTTTGTCTATTGCTGGCAGGTGATGACCGCCAACACGATCTGGATGTTCGTGCTGGACGCGCCCCGGCAGGCCGCCGATATCGGCGGCCGCATGTTTCCGCCGCGCATATCATACCTGCCCGAATTGCTGATTCCGCTGTGGGATACGCTGAACATGGCGACGCTGGGAACGCTTCTGGGGGTGATCCTGGCGGTGCCGGTGGCGTTTCTGGCAGCGCGCAACACCACGCCCTCGCTGCTGATCCTGCGGCCTGCGGCGCTCTTCATCATCGTTACGTCCCGGTCGATCAATTCGCTGATCTGGGCGCTGCTGCTGGTGGCGATCCTCGGCCCCGGACTTCTGGCCGGAATCATCGCGATCGGCCTGCGATCCATCGGCTTCATCGGCAAGCTGCTCTACGAGGCCATCGAGGAGACCGACACCCGCCAGATCGAGGCCGTCGCCGCGACGGGGGCCAGCCCGACACAGGTGCTGAATTACGGCATCGTGCCCCAGATCATGCCCGCCTTCTGGGGCATCACCGTATTTCGCTGGGACATCAACATCCGCGAAAGCGCGATCCTCGGCCTTGTCGGCGCGGGCGGCCTCGGGCTCAAGCTGCAAGCCTCGCTCAACGTGCTTGCCTGGCCGCAGGTGACCACGATCCTTCTGGTGATCCTCGCCACGGTGGTGCTCTCGGAATGGGTCTCGGCCAAGGTGCGCGGCGCGATCCTCTAGCCCGTCACGGCGGGCCTTGTCGCGCGCAGCCTGCCTTTTCAGCGACACGGGCCACCTCGGGCAAAGCTGCGGCTGAAAGCGCGGTGGATTGAGGACGACGCGCCCCAGACGCAAGGCTGAGGCCACGGTCGCAGAAGGTTCACAAAACGTTAAAGCTACTGTCAAGAAGCGCGGCTAGGCCGCGTGTATGACCCAGATCGCACACCTGCCATCCGCCACATCCGAACCCGCTCCGCTCCGCGGTGCGGTCGGACCCACCTCAGATACGCAAGATCGTGCGCTGAGCCTGACACGGGTATCGAAGGTGTTCGGTGAGACCAAAGTCGTCGATGACGTATCGGTCGACCTGCCCAAAGGCCAATTCACTGTGCTTCTTGGGCCCTCGGGATGCGGCAAATCAACCCTTCTACGGATGATCGCGGGGTTGGAGGATCCAAGCACGGGCGTGATCGCGTTGGACGGGTGCGACATCACCAAAGCGCCACCTGCGGATCGCGGCATCTCGATGGTGTTTCAATCCTATGCGCTCTTTCCGCATCTGACAGTTGCGCAGAATATCCTGTTTGGCCTGCGTGTGCGGCGCGTGTCGCGATCTGATCAGGCGGCGCGGCTTGAAACCGTGGCGCAAATGATGGGCCTGTCGCCCTTGCTGGATCGGCGCCCCTCGCAACTGTCAGGGGGGCAGCAACAACGCGTGGCGCTGGCCCGTGCCGTCATCAGTGAACGTCCCGTTTGCCTGATGGACGAGCCGCTGTCCAACTTGGATGCCAAATTGCGTGCCGAGATGCGGGTCGAGATCCGTGCGCTGCAACAACGGCTTGGGTTGACCATGGTCTATGTCACCCATGATCAGGTCGAGGCGATGACGATGGCTGACCGGATCGTCGTGCTGAACGAAGGTCAGGTGCAGCAGGTGGGCAGCCCGCGCGAAATCTATGCGCGCCCGGAAACTGCGTTCTGCGCCCGCTTCATAGGCACCCCGCCGATGAACCTGCTGACACTTGACGACCTGCGTCAGGTCAGCGGCGACCGCCCGCCAGCGCTGTCACCTGACACATTGGTCGGGCTGCGGCCCGAAGACATTACGACAGATCACTCCGATGGCGTGCCCGCAACCGTGACGGCCGTCGAATATCTTGGGGCAGATCAATTGATCAACTGCCGCCTTGGAAGTGCCGATCTGCTGGTGCGCCAGCCGGTGCGGCACGGTGTGCCGGGCGACACGCTGCGCCTGAAGTGGGCGCAGCAAAGCCTGCATTTCTTTGATCCCCTCACCGGCAAGCGGCTTTCCACCTGAAGCCGCTCCTCACTTTTCTTTCTCCTCAAACCAAAGGGACTTATCATGACATTCACACTCAAGAAGGCACTCCTCGGCAGCGCCATGGTCGGCATGGTGGCCGCCGCGCAACCTGCGCAAGCGGTTGATCTGGAATTCTACTTTCCTGTCGCCATCGGCGGTGCCGCAGCCGATCTGGTGCAGGCCCTGACCGACGAATATGTCGCGCAGGCTGATGACGTGACGATCACGCCGATCTATTCCGGCACCTATGCCGAGACGATGACCAAGACCTTGACCGCCGCGCAGGGGGGCAACCCGCCGCCGCTGGCCATGCTGGGGGCGGTCAATGTCTTTACCCTGCTGGACGAAGACCTGATCGAGCCGTTCGAGACCCACCTGACCGAAGAAGAAGCCGACGAATGGCTGGGCGGCTTCATGCCCGCCTATGTCGAAGATACGCGCGTCGATGGCATGACCTATGGCATTCCGTTCCAGCGCTCGACCCCGGTGATGTACTGGAACAAGGACGCCTTTGCCGAGGCTGGCCTTGATCCCGAAACGCCCCCCGCAAACTGGGATGAGCTGGTTGAGATGGGTAAAAAGCTGACCAAGCGCGACGAATCGGGCAATGTCACACAGTATGGCGTTCGCATTCCCAGCGCGGGCTTTCCCTATTGGCTGTTTCAGGGCCTGACCACACCTGCCGGGGGAATCCTTGCCAGCGCTGATGGAACCGAGACCTATTTTGACGCTCCCGAATCCGTTGAATCGCTGGAGTTTCTGGTCGACCTGTCGGCAGAGCATGGCATCATGGCGCCGGGCACGATTGATTGGGGCGCAACCCCGAAGGCGTTCTTTGAGCGTGAAAGCGCGATTGTCTGGACCACGACAGGCAACCTGACGAATGTTCGCGAAAACGCGCCTTTCGACTTTGGCGTGGCGATGCTGCCAGCCAAGGCGCAGCGCGGCGCACCTACCGGTGGCGGCAGCTTTTTCCTGTTCAAGGACGCCAGCGACGATCAGAAGGCCGCTGCTGTCGATTTCCTGCAATGGCTGACAGCGCCTGAGCAAGCGGCCCGCTGGTCCATCGAAACGGGATATGTGGCACCCAGCTTTGCCGCATGGGAAACCGATGCAATGAAAGCCTATACCGCTGATTTCCCTGCGGCTTTGGTCGCACGGGACCAGTTGGAATTCGCGGTGGCGGAACTGGCAACCTATGACAATGCGCGCATCACGCAAATTCTGAACTCGGCGCTCGAGGCGGCAATAGGCGGGCAAAAGACCGCAGCAGAGGCACTGGCCGATGCACAGGCCGAGTCTGACGCGATCCTGTCGGCCTATCGCTAAGCCAACTCTTTGCACCACGGGGCCGCGCGATCACGCGCGGCCCGATCCCTGAACCACAGGAAATCGCCATGCGCCGCGAATGGATACAAGCCTTTTGTCTGCTGATGCCGGCCATGGTGCTATTGTTCGCCTTCACCCATTGGCCCGCCATCGAAACCCTGATCCAGAGCTTCTGGTCCACAGGGCGCGGGCGTCGCGTGTCGCAATTCGTGGGCACCGAAAATTATGCCAAGATGATGGCAGATCCGGTATTTCGGCAGGTCATGTGGAACAACGCGATCTATGCCGCCATCACGATACCGGCGGCCATCGGTATTTCCCTTGTCATGGCGCTGTTCGTGCATCGACACATTCCGGGGTTGGCCTTTCTGCGGATTGCCTTTTTCACCCCGACCGTCTTGCCCCTGATCGCTGTCGCCAACATCTGGATGTTCTTCTACACACCCGGCTTTGGCCTGATCGACCAGGTGCGGGGCCTGTTTGATCTGCCGGCGCAGAACTGGGTGGGGCAGCCCGAAACGGCGCTCTATGCCATGATCGCGGTTGCGGTCTGGAAAGAAGCGGGGTTCTTCATGATCTTCTACCTCGCCGCGCTACAGACCATCCCGCAATCGCTGCGCGAGGCCGCTGATCTGGAAGGCACCAGCCGCTGGACATTCTTCTGGCGCGTGACTTGGCCGTTGATCATGCCCACCACACTGTTCATTTCCGTCAATGCGGTGATCAATGCCTTCCGCCTGATCGACCATATCATCGTGATGACCAAAGGCGGGCCCAACAACGCGTCGATGCTCTTGCTTTACTACATTTACGAGGCGGGCTTTGCCTGGTGGGATACGGCCTATGCCGCGACGCTGACGGTCGTGATGCTGGCCATCCTGATGGCCGTGGCCGTGGGGCAGTTCTTTCTGGTGGACCGAAAGGTGCACTACAAATGAGCCTGTCCCCCACACTTATCGCCACGCGCAGATCAGACCGCATTGATTTTGACCGGCGGCTCTTTGTCACGGCGGCATGGACGCTCGCCATCATCTGGATTCTGCCGCTGGCCTATGCAGTCTGGACCGCCTTTCACCCCGCGATCTATGAAACGCGCTTTACCCTGACGGCGCCTTTGACGCTTGAGAATTTCACCGATGCATGGTCGCAGGCCCCCTTTGCGCGCTATTTTTTGAACACGGCGATCCTCGTATCCTCGATTCTGGTGGTGCAGCTTGTTGTCTGCACCTTGGCGGCATTTGCCTTTGCCCGGCTGCAGTTCCCCGGCAAGGGGCTGCTGTTCACGTTGGTCTTGATACAGCTCATGGTGATGCCCGACGTGCTGCTGGTGCAGAACTACAAGATGATGCGCAATCTGGGGCTGGTGGATACCATTCTTGCCATTGGCCTGCCCTACATGGCCTCGGGCTTTGCGATCTTCCTGTTGCGCCAGACATATATGACCATCCCGAAGGAGCTGGACGATGCCGCCCGGGTTGAGGGCGTGTCGCTGCTGGGGCTGATCTGGCGGGTCTATGTGCCACTGGCCAAACCGACCTATCTGGCCTTCGGACTGGTGTCAGTCTCGTCGCATTGGAACAATTTCCTATGGCCGCTGATCATCACCAATTCCGTCGAAACCCGTCCCCTGACCGTGGGTCTATCGGTTTTCGCCACGACCGATAGCGGCGTTGAATGGGCTGTGATCAACGCGGCCACCTTGCTGACCTCTGCGCCGTTGTTGATTGGTTTTTTGCTGTTCCAGCGTCAATTCGTCCAAAGCTTCATGCGGGCCGGGATCAAGTGACACGACGCATGAGAGAGCCCAAGATCGGCAGACAGCTTCACAGATCTTGTCTGCCACTTCGTGTCAAACTCGGCAGCTCTGAAGCTCGGTCATTGATCTGGAAGAAAATGGAGGCGAGTACCAAGTCCAACTTGGCGTTTCAAGCAAGTGCGATTTGAAAAAATAATGTCATAAAACACAGTATCTTGAAGCATATACATGTAAAATCCTGTTGCATACCAGTGCATCAAAGCGCATTCTTTATGGCAGGTAGGAGAGCCGGTGAAAATCGCCAGTTGAATTCCCACCAAGGACTTCGAACCGCGCAGGGGGGGGCAGATATGCCGAAAGTCGCAAGGGAATTATCGCCGCTGGAAGTGAAGCGGCTGCAACATCCAGGCAATGGCCGCAACGTGACTTTCGCTGTTGGTGGCGTGTCTGGGCTGCTGTTGCAGGTCACACCAACCGGGGGGCGATCCTGGGTTTTGCGCATCAATGTAGGAGGCAGGCGCAGAAACATTGGTTTGGGCGGTTATCCCGATGTGACTCTTGCGCAAGCGCGAGAGCGCGCCAGAGAGGCTAAGGGGAAGGTTTGGCAGGGCGTTGACCCCGTCGAGGAACGCAAGGCTATCAGGGCGGCGCTGGTGGCAGCTGCGCGCCGTGGACTGACCTTTGCCGACGCGCTGGACCGCTACGCCACAGAGAAGGTCAAGGAATTCAGAAACGAGAAATACCGCGACCAGTGGCGCGCGACCGTGGAAAGCTACGCCGTGCCGGAATTAGGCAAGATGCTGGTCGCGGATGTCGGCTTGCAGGACGTGCTGCGCGTTCTGCAGCCGATATGGGAGACCAAGACCGAGACCGCCAGCAAGCTACGCCAGAGGATCGAGCGCATCATTGATTATGCAACTGTGCAGGGGCATCGTGAGGGGCCAAACCCGGCGCGCTGGAAAGGCAATCTCGACATGGTGCTAGCCGCGCCTTCCAAGGTATCAGGCGGGGCAAATTATCCCGCCTTGCAGGTTGATGACGTGCCGCGCTGGTGGGGGGCGCTGCAGGGCCGTAATGGCATGGGCGCCGCCGCGTTGCGTTTTCAAGCCCTGACCGCGACCAGAACGGGCGCGATTCGATTTGCGACATGGTCGGAAATCGACCTGCAGGCGAAAACATGGACAATCCAACCGGGGCGAAAGTCATCGAAAATCGCGCCGAGTGACCGCCCGAAGCGAATCCCGCTGACAGATGAAATGGTCGCGCTGCTGGAAGCCCTGCCGCGCTTCGATGGCAATGACCTTGTGTTCTCTGCGCCGCGCGGCGGGGCGTTGTCCGATGCGACCTTGGGCAAGGTTATGCGCAGCATTCACGAGACCGATGTGAAGGCCGGGGGCAAGGGCTATGCGGACGCCGCGACAGGCGAGCAAGCCGTGCCGCATGGGCTGCGCAGCACGTTTAGAACATGGGTTGCAGAGCGCACGCGCTTTGATGGCGACATGGCCGAAATCGCCCTGTTTCATAAAGTCGGAAGCAAGGTTCAGCAAGCATATGACCGATCCGACCAAATCGAGAAACGCCGTGGCATGATGGCCGCATGGGGGCGCTTCCTGCAGGGCGCGCAGGTTGTCGAATTGCAGGGGGCGGGGGCCGATGTCTGATGTAAGGCGCAGGCATGAACTCTTGCGCGATGAATGCCAGAAGCGGGCCGAAGCTGCATGGCGGCGCGCGATGCGCGGCGACGTAAGCGAAACTGAACGCCGCGACGCACTAGACCAAGCGCACGCGCTGATGACTGTTGCACTTAATGGATTGGGAAAAGCAAATTGTGCGCCGCACGCTGGAGGGCGCAGGCGACTATCCCGGCGCGCAGCTTGAACTTTTGCTGCGCCGCCTTGAAGCCTGCCCCGAAGCCCTGCCCGCAATCGCGGATGCGATGGAGGATATGGCCGCCCTGCAAGAGCAACAGGCCAAAGCCCTACGCGCCGAGATACGCCGCCGCAACGGCGGGGCCGAGATCATCGAGCTGAAAACGTAAAACCCCACCCACGGCGGCACGCGGGCGGGGCTGGAATTGATCGAGCAGGCAAGCGCGATTGTTACAGTATAACCGACCGTGCCGTTGTGGGCAACTACAAGGCACGAGCAATGAAAAATCAGAACAGAGCGACAATCCGCAAAATGCGGAGGGACGCGGACAAGATCGCAGCGGTGCTGGCGGCAAACACCCTTGAGGCCGATGGCCGCGCTGGTGTTGTGGTCAACCCGACCGCCCGCAAGGTGCTGGCACGCGGATACGCCGACCTGATCCGCAACGGCTGCAAGCCGGTTGTGCAGCGTATCACAGAGACCGAGGCGGCCAGCCTGCCCGGCTATCGCCCGACGCCACCCGGCGCGACGTGGTGGGCCGCTTTCGGGCTGGACGTTGACGGTCGCGGCACATGGGTTTCGCGCTGGGCGCAGGTGCGCGGCTTGCCACCCGAGGAAGCCCGCGATGCAGTCGAGGTGCGCCTGTTGGCCGATCTGGGGCGTGCCTGCAACGCATCGGGCTTTCCGGTGATGGAGGGGCAGCGATGAACATGCAGGAAACCGTCCTCACCCCTGATCTTGCCGCGATTCGGCAGCACCTTGCCGCATGGGCCGCGCCCTACATTGGCACCGAGTATGAAGACGGGCTTTGTGAAATTGCCTATACCGCGCCGGGCAGCGCAGCACCTGACCGCGCCCGAATGTTTGAACTGGATGACTTCGACAGGGCCGCCGCTTTTGCGGCAGAGCAGAACGCCCAGGGCGCGAATATCTACATCGGCGCAGCCCTACGCGCGCCGGATGCAAACCGGAACAGGCGCGGATCGACGCTCGACTTCTACGCCGCCGCTCATGCCGGTTGTGAAGCCGACGAACACGCGGACAAGGTGGCCAAGCGGATCGAGGCGGCTGGCCTGAAGGGCGCAATTCGTGTCAGGACAGGCCAGCATCCCGAAACGCGCGTGCATCACTGGTTGCCTCTGCGCGAACTTTGCGATGATGCAGACGCTTATACAGAGGCCCTTGGGGCGCTGGTCGCGCATGTTGGTGCCGACCCAAAGGTTAGGGATAGCGCGCGCATCTTGCGACTGGGCGGCACTGTCAACTGGATCACGGACCCGGCGAAACAGGCCAAAGGCTATGTTAACGAATTAACCGCAGTCAAGATCGAGGATGCACCCGCCGCAGACCTCGACCGCCTCGCCACCCTCGACCCCTTGCCGGGCTGGCAACCGCCGCACAAAAGCAGCAAAGGCGGCAATGGCGGACCGGGCGAGATCATCCGCAACGCCGCCGGGCTGGTGACGGATGGCCGCGAAGCCTTCTGGCGTCAGATCGTGATTGCCGAACTCGCCAAGTATCAGCGCGACACCGGAGCAGACCCGACCGCCACCGAGGTGTTCGATTTAGCCTTTCCGCGCTTTTATCAGGAGACCGAAGGCGACGACCGATGGACCTCTGAGAGAGGGCAGGCAATGCTGCGCAAGCGCACACAGAACACACTGCGCCGCCTGCGTTTTGGGCACCTCGCCCGGCATGGGCTCTATTCGGTCGAGACCGGGGAAGGCCGCGCAGAGGCCGAGCGCGTGCAACAAGAGCGCGACCAGAACCGCCTCGACCGCGCAGACCCGACGCCGCTGATCCGCGAAATGCCAGAGGCCGGACCCTACCCGGTCGCGGCGCTGGGGCCGCTGCGCGAACCCGCAGAGGCAATCGCCGCCGCAACGGAGGCACCCGTTGCCATGTGCGCGGCATCGGTTCTTGCCTCTGCGGCTCTGGCCGCGCAGGGGCATCGGGACGCAGAGACGCTTAACGGCACCGCACCCGCAAGCCTGTTTTTGCTGACGGTGGCCGAGAGCGGCGAGCGCAAGAGCACCGCCGACCGCCTCGCCATGAGGGGCGTGCGCGACTTCGAGGCCGATCTGCGCACCGATTACGATATTGAGCGCGACCTCTGGCGCGATGCACATGAGGTTTATAAGGCCACCCGCACGAAGATACTTGCTGACAAAAAAGCAGACAGCGCCGCTAAGCGAGCTGATCTTTCGGCCCTTGGAACCGAACCGCCCGCACCGCTGAAACCGCACATTGTCGCATCTTCACCAACTATCGAGGGGATCGTGAAGCACCTGCCCGAACTGCGTGCGAGCCTTGGCATAATGACCGAGGAAGGCGGCGCGTTGATCGGCGGGCATTCCATGAAGGCTGAAAACCGCCTCGCCACCTGCGCCAGTTTCTCGGCAATGTGGGACGGATCACCGCTCGACAGGTGGCGTGCAGGCGATGGCGTGGAAAGCTACACCGGGCGCAGGTTTTCGGCGCATATCCTCGTGCAGCCGGTCGCGGCGGAGGCGCTGCTATCTGACCCGATGGCGAACGGGCAAGGGCTGCTGGCGCGTTTCCTGACATGCAGACCCGCCTCGCGGATCGGAACCCGGTTGCGCATGGAAAAGGACGCGGCAGCCGAGGCCGAGATATCCCGCTTCGCCGCCCGTATCCGGTCGCTTCTGTCGCGCCCCTTGCCGCTGAAGGATGACACCCGAAGCGAACTCGCGCCGCCAGTCCTGCCCTTGTCGCAAGAGGCGCGAGAAGTGCTGACCGCCTTCGCCCGCGACGTAGAAAAGGCACAGGCAGCCGGCGGACCTTTTGAAGATGCGCGCGCCTTCGCTTCAAAAACCGCAGAACACGCGGCGCGCCTTGCGGCAGTGCTGACGGTCTACGCGGACCCAGATGCGCCGGAGGTTTCAGGCGAGATGATAGCCGGGGCAACGGAGATCGCCACATTCTACGCCAACGAGGCCGCGCGACTGGCCGACGCTGCAATCGTGCCGCCCGAGGTGGCGGACGCGGAACGGATGCGCCTTTGGCTTCTGGGATCGTGGGGCGAGCCTTGCATATCAGCACGCTCAGCGGCGCAGCGGGGGCCGTTCAAGATCACAGACCGGACGCGAAAGGCGCTGAAGCGGCTTCAGGATCACGGCTGGCTGGTCGAGGCCAACGGCGCAAAGGTGGAAGGGAAGCCCCGCCGGGAAGCGTGGTGGATCGTGCGCGAGGTGCAGTCATGACCGCTTTCAGCTTCGACGCCAAGGCGGCGCTACATCACGCGCAGAAATGCCGGGCGCTTCCTACACTTCCTACACTTCCTACAGACGGATGCGAGAGGGGCGAAAAAGTAGGAACTGTAGGAACTGTAGGAACGGTGCGCGTTTGTGATCGTGAAAACGCACTCACAGCACCCGCCGTTGCGGCGCTGGATGACTGGCGCGCCCGCGCCGATGACGTGACCAACCCCGACGCATGGAGATGAAGGGGGGGGGCGCTATCAAAAGTCCAAAGGGCTTCGAAACGGAAACCGACTGCCCCTCTCAATTCACACATCCGCAATTCAGAAGTTTTGACCATCATCTAAAGGAACATGACATTGACCAATGAGGCGAAAGGCGGTAATACTATAACACGAGATGCACCGCGCCGCGCGGGCATCCTGACCGAATGTCACCGCGCCAGCGGGGCAGAGGATAAGCAGACCGGGCAAATCCACCCGTCCCTTTCCCTGTTCAATGGTGCCGAGATGGCTTCACCAAAAACACCAAAGACTGAGCAACCGGCGGACCAGCCGAAACGCGACCTTGTGCTAAATTCGCGCGCTGATCTGCGCGACCTGCTTATCAAGGCGGGCTTGGCCCGCGCCGCTGCTGAGAAAGTCGCCAAAGGTGGATGGCCCGCATTGTCGGGGGAAATCACAGAAACCGACATTGCCGAGGATTGCGCCGACCTAGCGCGCACCTTGGCTGAAACCTTCAAGGAAATATGAAATGACTACCCAACAAACAAACATGCAAGAACTACACCGCGATCTGAAAGCAATGAACACCATTGCGCCACAGATGAAACAGGCAGTCGAGGCAGCGCGAGATCACGAAAAGAGATTGAGTCAAGTCGAGCAAACCGCTTCACTTGCCTATGAGACGGCAAAGCGGGGGGCTGACGCTGCTTTGCAAGGCATGTCCAGCGGCAACACTAAAGGCCAGCACGTCGCGACTACGCCGCATGTCCGCGCTTTCAAGGATTGGCTGCGCGCACCGCAGGATTCAAATCGGCGCGCCGATCTGGTGGCGCAGGAAATGGACGTGCGCGCTGCTGGGTCTACGCAAACAGGCGCAGGCGGTGGCTTTGCGGTGCCGGAACCTGTTGCTGACACCATCCGCGCCCGCGTGCTGGAAATCTCACCAATGCGGCGACTGGCGTCGAACTTCTCTGTGACCAGCACCGGAACCAAATTTTTGGTCAACCGGAATAACGCAACGTCCGCTTGGGTTGGCGAGACGGACCCGCGCACGGATACAGGCGAACCGACGCTTGATTTGCGAGGGCCGACTTACGGCACAACATTCGGGCTGATCGAGGCAACCGAGGAATTGCTACTGGATGCCGCGATTGATATCGGCGCGTGGTTCTCGAACGCAGTAGCGCAAAAGATCGCGCAGGCCGAAGGTTCGGCTTTCGTCTCGGGCAATGGCACCAACAAACCGACAGGCTTTCTTGCGGGGCCAACGCCGCTTGCGACTGGCGACTCGACCCGTGCGGCAGGAACGTTGCAATATGTGCCGACAGGTGACGCGGCATTGATTAAGATCGACAGCCTTTCGGACCTGTTCTTTGCGACCAAGGCGCAGCACCGGCAGAGCGGAACGTGGCTCATGTCATCGGCAACCGCCGCAGTGATTGCAAAGTTGAAGGATGGCGACGGTCGGTCGCTTTGGCAAACCAGTCTTTCAGCCGACACGCCTAGCACGCTGCTGGGCCGTCCGGTGGTCTATGACGAAAACATGCCAGCGGTTGCAGGCAATGCTTTCCCCGTTGCCTTTGGTGACTTTTCGGCAGGCTACCTTATCGCAGACAGCGGAGCGCTTCGCATCACCACGGACGATAATATCACCAAACCCGGTTACGTCCGCTGGTATGTGCGCCGCCGCGTTGGGGGCGTGATCTACGACAGCGATGCAATCAAGCTGCTGAAAGTCGCCACCACCTGATGCCGATAGGCAGGATGCGCCTATGTGCCCACGCAGGCATGAAGCATCCCCGTTAGTCGGTGAGTGGGCAAACCCCGACAGCGCGCGACTGGGCCACCTTTACCCAGCGCGCGCGCACCATCAACCACAAAGGATCGAGGCAGGCCATGACGAACATTGAATCCCAAAACATACACGCCGCGTTGGATTTGCCCGCGCATAAAGTCGAAGGCATGGCCGCAACGGCGGCACAGATGCACCGCCTGACCTTCGCGCAGCTTGTCGCAATGGTCGCGCGGATAGACCGCAGTCGTGCCAACGCCAAGGACACGCGCGCGGCAACCGAAGGCCCGATGTCGGAAGCACTGGACCGGATCGACGCGCAATTGTGCTGCATGTGGGCACTGGTCGAGGCCGAATTAGAGCGGCGCATGGGGGGCAGGTAGTCAAACCTTACAGCCCTCAAAACGAGGGACCGGCGTGGGGACCGTTCTTATGCCGATGCAGAAACAAAAGGAAAAAAGCCAATGCCACGAAAACCGAAACCGTCTCACCTGAAAGCCGTGACCAACTCGGCACGCGGCAAGGTCATAGAGGCCACACAAGCCCGCCTGAGCGGCACAACGCCGCCCGCCTTCATGTCGGATCGCGCAAGCCAACATTGGCCTGAATTGGCCCGCCTGCTGGCCGATATGAACGTGCTGGGCGATGGCGACAAAATCGCCCTGGGGCTGCTTTGCGAAACGCTGGCCGAGTATCTCGACGCCCGCGATACGGTCGAGACCGAGGGCGCAACCTATCGGGCAGAGACCGAGGCGGGGGCCGTGATGTATCGCGCTCATCCGGCGGTCGCGCAGCGCAATGACGCCGCCCGCCGCGTGCAAAGCCTTCTGAGTGAATTCGGACTGACCCCGAGTGCAAGAGCCAAGGTTTCAGGCTTGCCCGATCTGCCCGGTAACGACGCCGCACGGGAGTATTTTACATGAGCGACCACCTGTCATCCAAAGCCCGCGCCGCTCACGACCGGATGCTCGACGCCTTCGATGCCCTGATACAGAATGCTATCAAGCGCGCTGGCGAAGTAACGGAAGCTAAGGCCCGCCGCGAAGGTAAGAGCGCCACAGAGGCCGCAGAGGCCGCGCAGAATCGCGTCAATCATCTTATGGTCGAGATGCAGCGCGAGCGCGCCAGATTGGAAGTTGAGGGCGCGAGGCGGCAATGAACGGCGCGGATCGCGCCCTATGGTGCGCGGTGCTGACCCATGCCCTACACGACGCCGCGAAGGGCAAAGATCAATACTGGATCGGATCGGCGGATTTTCGGTATGTCTGCACATTGGCCGGGCTGGACCCCGCTGCGGTCGAGGCACGTTTCGACCCGGAGCGATTCCGCGCGCTGATCCGGGCCGCGTGAACCTTATGCCCAGACTTGCGCCGCAGCCTGATACCGGATGATGACTGTTGCGCTCTCTCTCACGGCGCGCCGTTTTTTGCCGGTGCCGAACTGCGCGGGGCTGGAAGCGGAAGCGATAATGCATCTGCACTGACCGTCCGCATCAATCTGGCTCAATCAAGCGCATCTGTGATGGCGCATCTTATGGCGGGTAATTAAATTTTATATCAATAAAAACAAACAAAAACAATTACTTAAGATATAAAATGGAGGCGAGTACCGGAATCGAACCGGTGTACACGGATTTGCAATCCGTTGCGTCACCACTCCGCCAACTCGCCTGCCGTGGTGGTAGGCATCAATTAGTGGATGGAGCGGCGCGGTGCAAGGGCGCTTTCGCGCCCTGAGCGCAGGATTGGCCAGTCCAGTGCAACGCCGCGCGGGTAACGTGATCTGCGGCAGCAGATCGGGGGCAGGTCCGGCGCCGCAGTGCGAAAGCGGCCGGCAGCGCTCCTAGCCGCCGTAGGCCGTGCTCCAGCGTTCGATCAGCGCCTGTTGCAGGCTCTTGGCGCGCCTGTTCCAGTCGGACACACCCGGCGGTTTGTCGTCTGCCCGGCCCGCGATTGCAGCGCGACGTCCCGCTTCATGAGTGAAGATCGCAAAGGCCAGCGGGCGGCCCGATGCTCCGGTCGCGTAGCCCGCAAGCGCGCTGACGAAATGCAGCGTGCCGGTCTTGGCCTCGACGCGCACGGGATGTGCATCATTGAACTGGCCATTGGCTCCGCGCATCCGAAACGGTTTGAGCATCGGGCGCAGCGCCGCACTGCGGTGGGCATAGGTCAGGACCTTGGCCATCGAAAGCGCGTTCACGCGTGACGCCTCGCCCAGCCCCGAATGGTCGACCAGCGCCGCACCATCAAGGCCCAGATCACCGCGCGCCCATTGGGTCATCGCCCGCGCCGAGGCAGCAAGGGATGCGGGCCGGCCGCTGCGGGCCGCCGTCGCGGTCATGCCGATCAATTCGGCCGTCATGTTGTTGGAGTATTTCAACATCCCGACCAGAAGGGTCGGCAGCGCATCGCTGAGATGCGTGACGAGGGTGTCGCCCGCAGGCGCGCTCTGCTGTGATTTGGCCGGGGCCAGTGTGATGCCTTGGGCGCGGGCCAGACTGGCAAACACCTCGCCCGCATATTGATCAGGGCGCCGCACCGGCAGCCAGCGCGAGCCAGACTTGCCCAGCGCGCCGCGCGCGACAGTCCACTGGTCGTGATCGCCGCCATCGGCATAGGTGAAAATCGGACTCGATCGGTCAGCGATCTGCATGCGGGCCACGCGCACCTCGGGCCGGAACTGCGACGAGCGGGCATCCATGGTCACCGAATACCCCCCCGAGGCGCGCTCCCATTGGAAGTGAACGCGGTTGAAATTGAGGTTCAGCCCTGAGAGTGCGGGGTTGTATCCCACCTGAACCGGCTGGCTTGCGTCGATCACCCGCTCAAAAGGCAAGGCGCCGCCGTAGACGCGATAGGCCCCTGACACGCCGCGCACGCCCGCAGATTTGAGATTGGCCGCCATGGCGCCCAGCGCATTCGTGTCCAGCACCGGATCGCCGCCGCCCACCAGCACCAGATCGCCCTGGATGATGCCGTCGACGACGGGTCCAGTGGCCACCAGCCGCGTGCGAAAGCGGTAGGTCGAGCCCAGCGCATCCAGCGCATAGAGCGCCGTGATCGCCTTGGTCACACTGGCCGGGGGGAAACCCTCGGCGCCCTCGCGCGCCTCCACGACCGTGCCGGTGGTCATGTCGACCACCGCATAGCCCACGCGCCCACCAAGGCGCGCGGCATCGATCAGTGCGCCGGCATCGGGCACCTCGCCCAGATCACCGGGCCGCAGTTGGGGGCGCAGCGAGACTGCAGGCGCGCCAGCCTGCGCACAGCCAGCCAGCACCGCAGCGGTGCCAGCCAGAAAGAACCGCCGAGAAAATGTTTTTATCATGGGCCGAAGTTAACCTTAGCCAGCCACGGGCCGCAATCGCCTTCTGTGCCGGACATGCTCACGTTTTTGCGGGGTGGACCCGCACCATCACCAGCCGCCCGACGCCCGCAGATGGGTAGAGGACAGCGCCATCATCGGCACATTGGCAAAGCACCATGCGGGCGCCTCCATCTGGCCCAGCCTGCGCGCCTCGCCAAGTGGCACGCGCGCATGTTCATAGACGCGCGCCGCCACCGAGGCGCGCGCCGCCAGACGCGCGCCGGGACGCGCCAGAATACCGATCGGCACGCTCTCCATGATCGTGCGCCAATCCTGCCATTGATCGAATTGCACCATGTTGTCGGCCCCCATCAACCAGACGAACCGCACATCGCGCCGCGCCGCGCGCAAGACCGCGAGGGTATGGGCGGTATAGCGCGCACCGATCTGTGCCTCGACATCGCTGACATGGACGCGCGGGTGGCGCATGATGGTGCGGGCCGCCTCCATCCGCTTGTCCAGCGGGGCAGGCCCGCGCGCCTTCAGCGGATTGCCGGGGCTGACCAGCCACCATACCGCATCGAGGCCAAAGAGCTTGAGCGCCTCGCGCGTGATGTGGACGTGGCCCGCATGTGGTGGATCGAACGAGCCGCCCAAAAGGCCGATCACGCTGCCGCGCCGGGCGGGCGGAAGGCAAAGAGGGCGCCCGGTCGGCATCATGGCGGAAACTCCTAAAATTCGTTGATTTTTCTAACCACAAAGCTGGGCGGAGGCCACCCGATATTAACGGCGCTGCGTCACGGTCCCCTAGTCGGACAAGCAGCAGGTAAAGACGTGTCGCGCGCAAAACCGGATGATACTGAGCCACGCGTGCCTCGCCCCGGTTCCGGTGGGGGCCGCGCCGATGCGCCGCACCTCATTCTGCCGGACGGCACTGCTGGGCCGTGGATCACCGGGCTGATCCTGGATCACGCCCGCGATGGAATCATCCTGCTGGATATTTCCGGCCGCGTGCTATGGATGAATCCCGCGCTGGAGAGGATGCTGGGCTGGACGCTGGGCGAGATGCGTGGCCACAATCCGGCACAGTTCATCCTGCCACCCGAGGCGCGTCCCACGCCAGATGCACTGGCGCGGTTCCGCTACGATCCCCAAGGCAGCCTGTTCAAGAAATACCACGTCGCGCGCCACCTGCGGCGCGACGGCACCACATTCTGGAATCAACAGTGCCACGCGCTGATTGATCTGGGGCCGGCCGATGCGCAAAAGATGGTCGTTGTGACCTGCCGCGACATATCCGACGAGGTGCGGGTGCAGTCCGCGCTTCAATGGGTCAAGGACGATCTGGATCACGCGGCCCATCACGACGATCTGACCGGCCTCGGAAACCGCAAGAAACTGTCGAAATTCCTGCAATCAGGCACCGCGCACGCCAGCCTGCGGGCCGGGTCGATGGGTGTTCTGCAACTCGATCTGGACCGGTTCAAGGACATCAACGACACGCTGGGCCACGCGGCGGGCGATGCGGTGCTGGTTCATGTCGCGCGCAACCTGATCGAGGCGGCGGGCGCGGATGACCTCGCCTGCCGCATGGGGGGCGACGAATTCCTGCTGATCTGTCCTGATATCGGCGACCGCGCAAGCCTTTGCCGGCGGGCCGAAGCCGTGCTCGAGATGGCAGGGCGGCCGCTGGCGTGGCGGGATCAGACCATCGTGCCCGGCGTTTCGATCGGGGCGACCATGCCCGGCGTGAGCGGCGATGATGTGCCCATGGACGGCGAGGCCCTGATCCGGCAAGCCGATCAAGCGCTCTATAGTGCCAAGGAGGCCGGACGCGGCCGCGCTGTTCTCTACACCCCCGAGCTGGGCCGCCGCCACCGCGAAGAGCAGCAACTGAGCCGTGATCTGAAAGACGCCGTCGAGCTGGAGCAGTTTTGCGTGCATCTACAGCCCATCGCGCATCTGGGGCAGAACCGCATAACTGGCTGCGAGGCCCTTTTGCGCTGGTGCCATCCCGTGCGCGGCCTGCTGCCGCCCGCGTGTTTCCTGCCCGCCGCCGCGCAGGCCCAACTGCTGAGCGAGATCGACTATCTGGCGATGAATGCCGCACTTGACGCGCTGTCTGAACTGCGCGGACAGGGCTTTGCCGATCTGAGCATGTCGCTCAACGTGTCCAGCTCGATCCTGGCGGATGCGGATTATCCCGCCCTGCTGGATTGGGCGCTGCAATCACGCGACCTGCCCCCCCAATCGGTTTGCATCGAGATACTCGAGACGGCGATGATGAACCGCGGCGCGCTGGATGTGACGGCTGCGGTGACGCGCCTGCGCGACCTGGGCGTGCGCGTCGCGCTCGACGATTTCGGCGCCGGCTATGCAGGGCTTGCGCATATGTCCGCCGTCGAGATCGACGCAATCAAGCTGGACCGCACGATGACCTGCCGCCTTGGCAAAGACCCGCGGGCGCGGGTTATCACCCGTGCGATCATCCGCCTCTGTGCGGTGCTGGGCATGGACGTGATCGCGGCGGGCGTCGAAACCCAAGGACAGCTTAGCATCCTGCGGCGCGCGCAATGCCCGCAGGTTCAGGGCTATGGACTTGCACGGCCGATGGCGCTGGCCGAGCTGTCCGATTGGCTGCGCGCGCACACGCCATTCGCCGCGCCCCTCACGATGCCCCAGACCCCGGCGCCCGAGGGCCAGCTGCCCGGCAGCCAGACGCCCGGCAACACGCGTCCTGATCCGGCAGCGCCGGATCCGCACACGACCAGCGCCGCGCCCGCGCGCGAAGGGGGCGCAGACCGAGGCCGCAGCAAACGTGCCAAGCAAAGGCGCCGCGATACATCCAATTGAATTCACCGCGCCGCGCGGTTACATGGCAAAGGAACTCACATCACGCCCGGCGCAGCCGGGCCGCGTCACGTCGGGCCGATGCGCCCGAGCACAGGAAAGAGCAACGTCATGGCAGCCAATCAATACGTCTATCACATGCAAGGCGTCTCCAAAGCCTATCCGGGCGGCAAGAAATGCTTTGAGAACATTCACCTCAGCTTCCTTCCGGGCGTCAAGATCGGCGTCGTGGGCGTCAACGGCTCGGGCAAATCGACCCTGATGAAGATCATGGCCGGTCTCGACAAGGATTACACAGGCGAGGCATGGGCCGCCAAGGATGCAACCGTCGGCTACCTGCCGCAGGAGCCGCACCTCGACGAAAGCCTGTCGGTGCGCGAGAACGTGATGCTGGGCGTTGCCGCCAAAAAGGCCAAGCTCGACCGCTTCAACGAGCTGGCAATGAACTATTCCGACGACACCGCAGACGAGATGGCGGCGTTGCAGGATGAGATCGACAGCGACAACCTGTGGGATCTCGACAGCCAGATCGACGTCAGCATGGAGGCGCTGGGCTGCCCCCCCGATGATGCGGAAATCGCAGGTCTTTCGGGCGGCGAGCGTCGCCGCGTCGCCCTCTGCAAGCTGCTGCTGGAAGCGCCCGACATGCTGCTTCTGGACGAGCCGACCAACCACCTCGACGCCGAAACGATCGCTTGGCTGCAACAGCATCTCATCGACTACAAGGGCACCATCCTGATCGTCACCCACGACCGCTACTTCCTCGACAGCATCACCGGCTGGATTCTCGAGATCGACCGTGGGCGCGGCATCCCTTACGAGGGCAACTATTCCTCCTGGGTCGAGCAGAAGGCCAAGCGCCTGCTTCAGGAGGCACGCGAGGACAAGTCCAAGCAAAAGACGCTGGAGCGCGAGCTGGAATGGATGCGGCAGGGGGCCAAGGCGCGCCAGGCCAAATCCAAGGCCCGGATCAAGTCCTACAACGAGATGGCCGACCAGTCCGAGCGCGAGAAGCTGACCAAGGCACAGATCGTCATTCCGAACGGTCAGCGCCTCGGCTCGAAGGTGATCGAGGTCGAGGGGCTGAGCAAATCCCTGGGCGGCCGCAAGCTGATCGACAACCTCAGCTTTTCGCTGCCCCCGGGCGGCATCGTCGGTGTGATCGGCCCCAACGGTGCCGGCAAGTCGACTTTGTTCCGGATGATCACCGGCCAGGAGCAGCCAGACGAGGGCACGATCGAGCTGGGAACGACCGTGGACCTCAGCTATGTCGACCAGTCGCGCGACGATCTTAACCCCAACGAGAATGTCTGGGAGGCGATCGCCGATGGCCAGGACATCATCAAGCTGGGGGACGCCGAAGTGAATGCACGCGCCTATTGCGGCGCCTTCAACTTCAAGGGCGGCGATCAACAAAAGAAGGTGTCGCTGCTGTCGGGCGGTGAACGCAACCGCGTTCACATGGCACGCCTGCTGCGGTCCGGTGGCAACGTCCTGCTGCTTGACGAGCCGACAAACGATCTGGACGTCGAGACGCTGCGCGCTCTTGAGGATGCGCTGGTCGATTTCGCGGGCTGCGCCGTGGTCATCAGCCACGACCGATTCTTTCTGGACCGGATCTGCACGCATATGCTGGCCTTTGAGGGCGACGCGCATGTCGAATGGTTCGAGGGCAATTTCGAGGATTACGAAGAGGACAAGATCCGCCGCATGGGCGATATCGAACCCTCGCGCGCCAAGCACAAGAAGTTCGCACGCTGAGGACGCGATTGCCCTGCGACGGCGCCCGGCCCGTCATCGGTGACCCCCTGAAGATGCATGCATGACGACGCGCGCCCGGCACCGGGCGCGCGTTTTTCGTTTTGCGCGCCCGCAAAACCGCTTAGACCAAGCCCCATGTCTCACCCGGCCCAAGCCTTCGACATCCTCATCATCGGCGCTGGCCCCGCCGGCAGCGCCGCCGCGATCACCGCGGCGCGCGCGGGCCTTCGCACGGCGATCATCGACAAGGCGGCGTTTCCGCGCCCCAAGCTTTGCGGCGGCCTCGTCACCGGGCGCGCGGCCACGCTCTACCGCGAGATCTTTGGCGCAGAACTGACCCCCGAGATGTTCGAGCCGCGCGAGCAGATCACCTTTCACGCGGGCGGCGCGCCGCTGGGCGCCGCAATGGAGAGCCCGCCGGTCTATCTGGCCATGCGCCGCACCTTGGACGTGCATCTGCTTGGCCTCGCCGTCGCGGCGGGGGCGGAAGATTACACCGGGCAAAAGATTACCGAGCTGGACGTGGACCACCCTGCTGTAACGCTTGGCAATGGCACGCGCCTCACCGGGCGCATCCTGATCGGGGCGGATGGCGTGAACAGCATGGTCGCACGCAGCCTCTTTGGCCGCGCGCATGATCCCGCAAGGATTGGCTTCGCGCTCGAGATCGAGGCGCCTCCGCTGCCCGCGCCCCAGCGCGCCGCGATCCGCATTGATCTGGGCGCGGCGGAATGGGGCTATGGCTGGCAATTCCCCAAAGACTGCGGCACCACCATCGGTGTCGGCGGGATCGCCGCGAAAAATCCGAACATGAAGGCGCATCTGGCCGCCTATCGCGCCACCTTGGACGAGAAGAGCGGCGCGCGCATCAAGGGGCATCACCTACCGTTTGGCGATTATCGCCGCAATCCAGGCAAGGGCTGCGCGCTGCTGGCGGGCGATGCCGCGGGCCTTGTCGATCCGATCACGGGCGAGGGCATCGCGTATGCGCTGCAATCGGGTGCCGCCGCCGCACGGGCCGCTGCCGCCGCACTGGCAAAGGGCCGGCCAAGCGCCGCCCTGCCCGCCTATCGGCGCGCGCTACGGCCCATTCACCGGGCGCTGCGAATGGCGTGCTGGCTCCGCCCGGTGATCTTTGGGCGCCGAACCCGGCCAGTATTCCTGCGCGCCTTCGCTGCATCCTCTGTCCTGAAGGGCAGCTACCTCGATCTGCTGGCAGGACGACTGGAATATCCGAAACTATGCCGGACTGCGCTGCTTCGCTTGCCACGCGCAATTTGGCGGCATCGGCGCGGCGGTTAGCAAAATCTGAGTTCCTTTATTCTTGCAAAACAGCGATTCTCCAGATATACAAGTTTCGCGACGTTACCACTATCGACCTACTGCTCCTTACGGCACAGGCACTCGATCTTGCACTGACTAGCCGCGCTGCCGCACTTACGCGGGCAGCATACAATAAGGAGACTACGGTATGGCTACTGGCACCGTAAAATGGTTCAACTCGACAAAAGGCTACGGCTTTATCGCACCCGACGGTGGCGGCAAGGACGTTTTTGTCCACATTTCCGCTGTTGAGCGTGCTGGCCTGACCGGCCTGGCAGACGATCAGAAAGTGACTTTCGACATCGAAGCGGGCCGTGATGGCCGCGAGTCGGCATCGAACATCGTTCTGGCCTGAGCCACTTGCGATAGATTGGTAAATTGGGCCCCCGCTGGGGCCCTTTTTCGTTTCATCACGGCAGGATTGGATGCTTCAGTTCTGCACTTCCGCGTCGCGATTCTCCAGCACCTTTGAAATCAGGGCCTGAACACGAGGCCCCATGTCGTCCACGACCTTTGCGATCCCGTCGGCGTTGGGATGCGTGCCGTCATCTTGCAGATAGGGCACCTGATCGGCGCTTGCCTCGGGCAGCGCGCCAAAGAAATCCAGCTGAAGGAGCGTGCCGTATTCCTCGGCCAGCTCGGGGTAGATGGCATTGAACGCTTCGCGATACTCGGGGCCGTAGTTATCCTTGGCGATCAGCCCGACCAGCAGCACCTCGATATCCTCTTCTGCGGCGCGGCTAAGGATGGTCTCCAGATTTGCGCGTGTGTCGGAGGGATCGGTGCCGCGCAAAAGATCGTTGCCGCCCAACTCGACAATCATCGCATCCGGATCATCCCCCAGTGCCCAATCGATACGGCGCACGCCGCCTGCCGTCGTGCTGCCCGATACCGACGAATTCAGAAGGCGCACAGGCACGCCCTGAGGCGTGCCATTTTCCTTCAACCAGACCGACATCTGGGCGACAAACCCGTCCTCCCGATCAAGACCATACCCCGCTGTCAGGCTGTCCCCGAAGGCCATGACGCGCACCTCGCCGGGCGTCTCCTCTTCGGCCGTGGCCGGCGCACCGCCAAGGCCAAGGGCCAATGACAGCACGATCGCGAGGGACGCAGCCTTGCCGCTGGGGCGCACGGCCCCATATCCAAGGAAACCCTTTAACGTCAGGCCAATATTCATGTCTTCTCCTATCGTTTCGCTCGCAGATGTTGGCCTTACACTTAGATCCGGCACAGGCGACGTCGAGATACTGCACGAGATTGCGCTGGATGTCGCCGAGGGCGAGACGTTGGCGCTCGTCGGGCCTTCGGGATCGGGCAAATCGTCCCTTCTGATGCTGATGGGCGGGCTGGAGCGCGCGACATCAGGGCGCGTCTGTGCGCTGGGGCAGGACCTGGGCACGCTGAGCGAGGATGCGCTCGCGCGGCTCAGGCGGGGGCACATGGGCGTCGTGTTCCAGTCGTTCCACCTCATCCCGACGCTGACCGCGCTGGAGAATGTCGCCGTCCCGCTCGAGCTGGCGGGCGCGGCGGATGCGGGGACGCGGGCCGAGGCGCAGCTGAAGGCCGTGGGCCTGGCCCATCGCGCGGGGCACTACCCCTCTCAGATGTCGGGGGGTGAGCAGCAGCGCACCGCGCTGGCGCGCGCCACAGCGCCCCGCCCGCGCCTCATCCTTGCCGATGAGCCCACGGGGAATCTCGACAGCGCCAGCGGTGACGCGATCATGGACCTTCTCTTCGACTTGCGCGCCGCAGATGGCGCTACACTCATCATGGTGACCCATGACCGCGATCTGGCGGCGCGCTGTGATCGGACCGTAGCCTTGCAGGACGGACGTATCGCATGAATTTACGCGTTGCTGCCAAACTGGCCGGTCGCGAGCTGCGCGGCGGTCTCGCCGGGTTTCGCATTCTTCTGGGCTGCATCATCCTCGGCGTTGCCGCCATTGCCGCCGTGGGCACAATCCGCACCAGCATCGAGGCAGGCCTCAGCGAAAAGGGCGCCGAGCTTTTGGGCGGCGACGCCGAGATCGGGCTGACCTACCGCTTTGCCGATGAGGCCGAGCGTGCATGGATGGCGCAGACGGCTGAGAATGTTTCGGAAATCGTCGATTTCCGCTCGCTCGCCGTGGCGGGTGATGACCGTTCGCTGACGCAGGTCAAGGCCGTCGATGAAGCCTATCCCCTTCTAGGCAATGTGGGGCTTGACCCGGCGATCCCGCTTGGCACTGCGCTGGATGGACAGAATGACCTGCCGGGCGCAGTCATGGCACCGACGCTGATCGCACGGCTGGCGCTTGAGACGGGCGACACCTTTCGCCTTGGCTCGCAGGATTTCGTGCTGATGGCCGCGCTGATTGACGAACCTGATGGCGCCGATGCCGGCTTTGCCCTTGGTCCGCGCACCTTGGTGCGCACCACGGCCCTCCAGCAATCGGGCCTCTTGCAGGAGGGCACGCTTTTCTCGACGCGCTATCGACTGGACCTGCCCGAGGCCACCGACCTGTCCGCGCTGGAAGAGGAGGCGCGCAGCACCCTCGGAACCAGCGGGATCGCGTGGCAGGATGCAAGATCTGGCGCGCCGGGGATCTCGGAGTTCGTGGACCGGCTGGGCGCGTTCCTCGTGCTGATCGGCCTCAGCGGCCTTGCCGTGGGCGGTGTCGGCATCTCGTCGGCGGTGCGCGCCTATCTGGCGCGCAAGACGGCCACCATCGCGACCCTGCGCACGCTGGGCGCGGATCGCGGGACGGTGATGGCAACGTATTTCATGCAGATCGGCGCGCTCGGCGGGCTGGGGCTGATGCTCGGGATTCTGCTAGGTGCGGGCCTGCCAGTGGCGCTGTCGCCCATCATCGAAGCGCGCCTGCCGGNGGCGGGCTGGGGCTGATGCTCGGGATTCTGCTAGGTGCGGGCCTGCCAGTGGCGCTGTCGCCCATCATCGAAGCGCGCCTGCCGGTGCCTGCGGCGTTCGCCTTCTATGCGGCGCCGATGATCGAGGCGGCGATTTACGGCGCACTTGCCGTGCTGATCTTTACGCTCGCCCCGCTGTCGCGGATCGAGGATATCCGCGCGGCCAGTCTTTTTCGCGACGGCGGCACGGCCTCGCACAGCATGCCACGCTGGCCGATGCTTGCCGCTATTGCCGGGCTGACGGCGCTCCTCCTCGGTGTTGCGGCGGCCTTCTCGGGCAACCTGCGCCTCACGCTCTGGACGGCGGGCGGCATCATTGGCGCGCTGGCGTTTCTGTGGCTGGCGGCGTGGGGCGTGCAGGCGCTCGCGCGCCTTGCCCGGCCTGTGGCGCGGGGCCGTCCCGCGCTGGGATGGGCGCTGGCAGCCATCGGCGGGCCGCGCAGCACAGCGGCGCCCACCATGCTGGCGCTGGGGCTGGGCCTGACGGTGCTGGCCGCCGTGGGCCAAATCGACGGCACCCTGCGCGGCGCGATCACGGGCAACCTGCCCGACCGCGCGCCCTCCTTCTTCTTTGTCGATTTGCAGGCCGACCAGATGGACGGATTTGAGGCCCTGACCGCAGACGACCCCGCCGTCAGCCGCGTCGACAGCGCGCCGATGCTGCGCGGCATGATCACCGCCATCAACGGCCAGGATCCGGTAGAGGTCGGCGGAAGCCACTGGGTGCTCGAAGGCGACCGGGGCGTGAGCTATGCGGCCCTGCCCGATGGCACCGTGACGGCCGGCGAATGGTGGCCCGAGGCGTATGACGGCCCCCCGCAGATCAGCTTTGCCGAAGAGGAGGCGATGGAAATGGGCCTCGGGCTGGGCGATGAGATCACCGTCAACATCCTTGGCCGTGACATCACGGCCGAAATCACCAGCTTGCGCGAGGTTGATTTCTCGACCGCTGGCATCGGCTTCATCATGGTGATGAACCCGGCCGCACTTGCGGGTGCGCCGCACAGCATCATTTCCACCGTCTATGCCGATCCGGACGCCGAAGCGCGGCTCTTGCGCGAGGTCTCGAACGCCTATCCCAATGTCACCGGAATCCCCGTCAAGGACGCGATCGACCGGGTGGCCGAATTGCTCAAGGGGCTGGCATCCGCCACGTCATGGGGCGCATCGGTCACGCTGCTGACGGGCTTTCTGGTACTGATCGGTGCGGCAGCCGCAGATCAGAATGCGCGCATCTACGAGGCGGCCGTCCTCAAGACGCTGGGGGCATCGCGGGCGCGCATCCTGAGCAGTCTGGCCCTGCGTGCAATCTTTCTGGGCATGGCGGCGGGGGCTGTGGCGCTCGCTGCCGGGGCGCTCGGCGGCTGGGCGGTAAGCCACTATGTGCTCGACGTCGACTACCGCATCCTATGGCCTTCGGCGCTGGTCATCATCGGTGCGGGCGTGCTGGTGACGCTGCTGACCGCGCTCGCCTTTGCGCTGCGCCCCTTGGGCGCGCGCCCGGCCCAAGTGCTGCGCGCGAGAGAGTGAACGCCGAAGGGCGAAACGAAATAGCGGGCCTTGAAAGGCCCGCTTTCCCCTTTATTTCAGCGCTGTAAACTATTCTGCCGCCTCGGCATAATCCTCCATCGGCGGGCAGGTGCAGATCAGGTTGCGGTCGCCATAGGCATTGTCGACGCGGTTCACAGAAGGCCAGTATTTGTCCACCCGGAACGCTCCGGGAGGAAAGCATCCCTGCTCGCGGCCATAGGGGCGATCCCAGTCGCGCACCAGATCCTCCATCGTGTGCGGCGCATTCTTGAGCGGGTTGTTCTCGGCGTCGATGCGGCCCTCTTCGATGTCGCGGATCTCGTCCCGGATCGCCAGCATCGCATCGCAAAACCGGTCCAGCTCTGCCTTGGTCTCGCTCTCGGTCGGCTCGACCATCAGCGTGCCCGCGACTGGCCAGCTCATCGTCGGCGCATGAAAACCGCAATCAATCAGACGCTTTGCGATATCATCCACCGTGACATGCGCGCCCTCGGCGAAGGGGCGCGTATCAAGGATGCACTCATGCGCGACGCGGCCATTTTCGCCCTTGTAGAGAACGTCATACGCCCCCTCCAGCCGCTTGGCGATGTAGTTGGCATTCAGGATCGCGACCCGCGTCGCCTGCGTCAGGCCCTCTCCGCCCATCATCAGGATATAGGCCCAGCTGATCGGCAGCAGCGAGGGCGAGCCGTAGGGCGCCGCGCTGACAGGCCCCTCGGTGCCGCCAGTTTCGGGGTCAGTTTGGGGATGGCCGGGCAGATGCGGGATCAGATGCTCCTTGACGCCGATCGGCCCCATGCCCGGACCGCCGCCGCCATGCGGGATGCAGAACGTCTTGTGCAGGTTAAGGTGGCTCACGTCGCCGCCCAGATCGCCGGGGCGGCTCAGCCCCACCATCGCATTCATGTTGGCCCCGTCGATATAGACTTGGCCGCCATGCTCATGCGTGATGCGACAAACCTCGATCACCGTCTCCTCGAACACGCCATGCGTGCTGGGATAGGTAATCATGCAGCCGGCCAGCGCCTCGCCATGTTTCTCGGCCTTTGCGCGGAAATCATCGAGGTCGATATCACCGCGCACATCGCATTTGACCGGGACGACCTTCCAGCCGACCATCTGCGCGCTGGCGGGATTGGTGCCATGCGCGTTGGCCGGAATGAGGCAGACGTTGCGCCCCTCCTGCCCGTTCGCGCGGTGATAGGCGGCAATGCTCAGAAGCCCCGCATATTCGCCCTGCGCGCCCGAATTGGGCTGCATCGAAATAGCGTCGTACCCGGTGATATCGCACAGCTTGGCACTCAGATCATCAATCAGCTCATGATAGCCCTCTGCCTGATCGCGTGGCACGAAAGGGTGCATCCGCGAAAACTCGCGCCAGCTTACCGGCATCATCTCGGCGGCCGAGTTCAGCTTCATCGTGCAGGAGCCCAGCGGGATCATCGCGCGGTCCAGCGCCAGATCGCGGTCAGCAAGGCGGCGCATGTAGCGCATCATCTCGGTCTCGGCCCGATTCATATGGAACACAGGATGCGTGAGGTACTCGGACGTGCGGTGCATCCGGTCCGGCACACGGTATTCGGGCGTGAAGTCGTCGTCGTGGTGCCTGATGCCAAAAGCGCGCCAGACGCTCTCGATGTTCTCGGGGCGCGTGCATTCATCCAGGCTGATGCCGACGCGCGTCTCTCCCACCCGGCGCAGGTTGATCCCCTCGTCCAGCGCCGATTTCATCACCGCGGCCTGAAGCGGTCCGACATCGACGGTGATCGTGTCAAAGAACGCCTTTGGGTCCACCTGAAATCCCGCCGCCTCCAGCCCCTTGGCCAATCGCACGGTCTTGCGGTGGATGCGCTGCGCGATCGCCTTGAGGCCCTTGGGACCATGGAAAACAGCATACATCGACGCCATCACGGCCAACAGTGCCTGCGCGGTGCAGACATTGCTTGTCGCCTTCTCACGGCGGATATGCTGCTCGCGCGTCTGAAGCGACAGGCGGTAGGCCCGGTTTCCGTGGCTGTCGATGCTGACGCCCACGATCCGCCCCGGCATCGCGCGCTTGTAGGCATCGCGGCAGGCCATATAGGCAGCATGCGGGCCTCCATAGCCCAGCGGCACGCCAAAGCGCTGCGTGCTGCCAACGGCGATATCCGCGTCCATCGCGCCCGGCTCCTTCAGCAGCGTCAGCGCCAGCGGGTCGGCCGACACGATGCCGATCCCGCCATGCTCGTGCAGTGCGGCGATATGATCGGTGAAATCGCGCACATGGCCGTAGGTGCCCGGATACTGGAACAGCGCGCCGAAAACCTTGTCGGCCTCCATCTTGTCGGGATTGCCGACGATCACTTCGATCCCAAGGGGCGCCGCCCGCGTCTGCACCAGCGCGATATTCTGCGGATGACAGTCGCGGTCGACAAAGAATGCCTTGGCCTTGGATTTGGCCACCCGCTGCGCGGTGGTCATCGCCTCGGCGCAGGCTGTCGCCTCGTCCAGCAGTGACGCATTGGCAATTTCGAGGCCCGTCAGATCGCTTACCATCGTCTGGAAATTCAGCAGCGCCTCGAGGCGGCCCTGACTGATCTCGGGCTGGTAAGGCGTGTAGGCCGTATACCACGCGGGATTCTCAAAGATGTTCCGCTGGATCGCGGGCGGCGTGACCGTGCCGTGATAGCCTTGGCCGATCAGGCTCACCAGAACCTTGTTCTTGCCGGCAACCTGCCGCATGTGATGCAAAAGTTCGCGCTCGGACTTGGCCTTGCCAAAGTTCAGCGGCTCTTTCTGGCGGATCGCCTTGGGCACGGTTTCGTCGATCAGCGCGTCCAGACTGGGCGCGCCCAGAACCTCCAGCATATCCTCGATCTCTTGCGGAGAGGGGCCGATATGGCGCCGGTTGGCAAAATCATAAGGCAGATAATCGGTGGGCTCGAACGCCATGTCACACTCCATCAAATTTGAGGCTGCGCAGACGGGCCGCCTATGCGCCCCGCCCTTCTTTCATTGTTCCAAAAATACTCCCGCGCGGAGCGCGTCGCCCCGGCGGCCAGCCGCGCTAGCCCACGAATTTTCCGTAGGCCGCTTCATCCATCAAGTCATCCAGCTGGCTCATGTCGTCGGGCTTGATCTTGAAGAACCAGCCATCGCCGATAGCGTCCTCGTTGACCCGGCTGGGCGCGTCGGCCAGCGTGTCGTTCACCTCGACGATCTCGCCGTCGATGGGGGCCAGGATATCGCTCGCGGCCTTGACGCTTTCGATCACGACGACCTCGTCGTCCTTGACGACTTCCTTGCCCACTTCGGGCAGTTCGACAAAGACGATGTCGCCCAGTTGTTCGGCTGCGTGCTCGGTGATGCCGACCACGACCAGATCGTCTTCGACGCGCAGCCATTCATGCTCTTCGGTGTATTTCATCATCGGGATCTCCCTTGGGTCTCAGGTGTTTGACTGTTTCAGCGTTTGAAATTCGCAGGCGTGAAGGGCAGTGGCGCGACGGTGGCCGCCAGACGCTTGCCCCGGACATCGCCATAAACGGTCGTGCCGGGCTCGGCCAGATCGGCGGGCACATAGCCCATCGACATCGGCGCGCCGATGGTCGGCCCGAAGGCGCCAGATGTAATCGTGCCAACGGCCTCGCCGCCGCTCTCATCCGCATATAGCGATGTGCCCTCGCGCATCGGCGCACGGCCCAAGGGGAGCAGGCCGACGCGGCGGCGCGGGGCGCCATCCGTCATCTGGGGCAGAATTACATCGGCCCCCGGAAAGCCGCCCTCGCGTGCGCCGCCCGCGCGGCGGACCTTCTGGATCGCCCAGCCCAGATTGGCCTCGACCGGCGTTGTACCTGCGTCGATATCATGCCCATAAAGGCACAAGCCCGCCTCAAGGCGCAGGCTGTCGCGCGCGCCAAGGCCGATGGGCTCCACCGCCTCATGCCCAAGAAGCGCACGGGCAAAATCCTCGGCGCGGCCCTCCTCGACCGAAATCTCGAAGCCATCCTCGCCGGTATAGCCCGAACGTGACAGCCACAGCTCGCCCCAGTCCGAGGGCAGCCTGGCGATATCCATGAAGCGCATGTCGGCCGCGCCCGACACCAAGGCCTCCAGCGCAGCTTCAGCTTCGGGGCCTTGCAGCGCCAAGAGCGCGCGCCCGGGAACCGGCCGGACATCGCAGCCGGGCATTTGCGCCGTCATGCGCGCGATATCGGACTCCTTGCAGGCGGCATTGACGACCACAAAGAGGTCTTCGCCCCGCCGCGCCAGCATCAGATCATCCTCGATGCCGCCAGCCTCGTTGGTGAACATCCCATAGCGCTGGCGACCGTCCGCGAGGCCAGCCACATCGACCGGCACCAGGGCCTCCATCGCGGCGGCGACCTCGTCATATCCGCCGGGCGCGCTGACGATGACCTGGCCCATATGGCTCACGTCAAAGAGGCCCGCGCGGGCGCGGCAGTGCAAATGCTCCTTCATCACGCCCATGGGGTATTGCACGGGCATCTCGTAGCCCGCGAAGGGCACCATCTTGGCCCCCAGCTCGCGGTGGAGCGCGTTCAGCACCGTTTCCTTCAGCGCGTCAGTTTCAATCGTCATTCCGGCCCTCCTGTCGTGGCTGCCGGGTCGATCGAGAAATCAACTGCGGCATCGCAAAGGCGCAATTGCCTGAACGGCAGGCTGCGCCACGATGCCCCCTCTGTCCTTTCGCCTGAGATCGCTATCCCTTCGGCGCCCCTCATGGCGGTGTGTGCCGCCGGGGTCTCTCCAGAGTTCTGATGATTGAAAAGGTCCTGTCGCCTGAGAGTTTCCGGGGCGGTTGCTCCTTCGGCACTGGCGCGTTGCCAGTTCTCCCGATTCAATCAATGCACACGCTAGTATACCGCCCAAGGCGCAGCAAGGGGGATTTCGCAGCGCAGTCAGGGCGCGCACGCCTTGAAACCGGGGCGGAATTGCGCAAGGTCTGCGGGGACGCAGCAGACGGGCCTCATATGACCGCACCCATGATCGCCACTTCCCACGCCTATTTCTTTGGCTATGGCAGCCTTGTGAATCGCGACACACATGACTTCAAGGAGGCGCATCCCGCGCGGCTGAACGGCTGGCGGCGCCGCTGGCGGCCCACCAGCCTTCGCGAAGTGGCGTTCTTGTCGGTGGTGCCGGATGAGGCCTGCTCGATCAACGGCCTCATCGCGCCGGTGCCGGATTCGGATTGGCACGCGCTGGATATTCGCGAGGGCGCTTATGACCGCGTGCCCGCCGCGCATATGGTCGAGCACCCCCTGCCCCACGCGCCGCAGATCGCGGTCTATGCCGTCCCGAAGGCCCATGATGCGCCGCAGGAGCGCGGCCACTGCCTGCTGCTCAGCTATATCGACGTGGTCGTGCAGGGGTATCTGCGCGAATTTGGCGCAGAGGGCGCGCAGCACTTTTTTGACACGACCGATGGCTGGGAGGTGGAGGTGCTGAATGACCGCGCCGCGCCGCAGTATCCGCGCGCCTGCCGTCTCAGCGCTGCCGAGACGGCGGTGGTCGATGATGGGCTGGCGCAACTGCCAGTGCGTATGCGCCGCGCCTGAGCCGGCTCAGCGGCGCGCGCGGATCACCTGCAGGAGCGGCAGCACCTGCGCCATTTCAGGCCCATGCGCCTGACCCGTCAGTGCCTTGCGCAGCGGCATGAAGAGGGCCTTGCCCTTGCGCCCGGTCTCTTCCTTGACGGCGGTGGTCCATGTGCTCCAGCTGGTTTCGTCCAGCGGGCCCTCGGGCAGCAGCGTCATGGCCGTGACGATGAATTCGGCATCCTCGTCGTCGATCGCCGGCTCGGCGCCGTCGCGGAACATCGCCCACCAGGCATCCAGATCGCCCAGCGTTGTGATATTGCCGCGCGTCACCTGCCAGAAGAGCGGCGCGATATCATCGGGCACGCCCAAGGCGGCGATGCGCGCCTTCACCTCGGCGTAGTCCAGCCCTTGCAGGTAGTGTGCCGTCAGCGGGTAGAGATCGTTCACATCGAATTTCGTCGGCGCAGAGCCAAAGCGCGAGATGTCAAAGCCATCCACCAGCGACTGCATGTCGGTGCGCAGCTCGACCGGATCGGCACTGCCGAGACGCGCCATCAGGCTGAGCAGCGCCGCCGGCTGAACGCCCGCCGCGCGCAGGTCGCGCAGGCTGAGCGTGCCGAGGCGTTTCGACAGCGATTCGCCCTGCGGGCCCGTCAGAAGCGAGTGATGCGCGAAATTCGGCACATGCCCGCCCAGCGCCTCGATGATCTGGATCTGGGTCGCGGTATTGGTGACGTGATCCGATCCGCGCACGATATCCGTGACGCCCATCTCGGTGTCGTCGACAACCGAGGCCAGCGTATAAAGAACCTGACCGTCCCCCCGGATCAGCACCGGATCGCTGACCGAGGCCGCGTCGATGCTGATGTCGCCAAGGATGCCATCGGCCCATTCGATCCGCTCCTGCCGCAGCTTGAAGCGCCAGACACCCGGCCCGCGCTCGGCCCTCAGGCGGTCTTTTTCGGCCTCGTCAAGGTTCAGCGCCGCGCGGTCGTAAACGGGCGGGCGGCCCATGTTCAGCTGCTTCTTGCGCTTGAGGTCCAGCTCGGTCGGGGTCTCGAACGCCTCGTAGAACCGCTCCATCCCGCGCAGCTTCTCTGCCGCCTCGTGATAGCGGTCCAGCCGCTCGGACTGACGCTCGACCCGGTCCCAGTGCAGGCCCAGCCATTCGAGATCGTATTTCAGACCGTCGACATATTCCTCCTTGGAACGCACCGGATCGGTGTCGTCGATGCGCAGGATGAACGTGCCACCCGCCTTGCGCGCGATGAGCCAATTCATCAGCGCGGTGCGCAGGTTGCCGACGTGGATATAGCCGGTGGGCGAGGGGGCGAAACGGGTGATGGTCATGGCGCAGCTCCTTGATCGCATGGGATGTGTCACAGGGCGCGCGTCTTGTCCAGTTTCTGGCGCGGTTTCAGTCCATCCGGCGCACCATCAGCTGATTGCCCTCGCGCCGCGTCTCGAGCACCTTGATGGCGGTGATGAGATCGCTCAGCTTCTTGTGGCCATAGCTGCGGGTGTCGAAATCGGGATTGGCGGTCGTCATCTGTTGGCCAAGGCGGCCCAGCGCATACCAATCGCTGTCCTGATCAATGCTGTCCATCGCCTGAAAGAGCATATCCCGCGCCTCGTTGAGGTTCGCAGTGGATGGCTTGGCCGGGACCTCCTCGGGGGCGCCGCCAAGGTTCTCCAGATAGATGAAGCGCTTGCATGCCTTGCGGAACGCCTCGGGCGTCTTCTTGGCCCCGATGCCGAAAACATCCAGCCCCTGCTCGCGGATGCGCGAGGCCAACCGGGTGAAATCGCTGTCCGAGGAGACCAGCACAAAGCCATCGAAGCGGCCCGAGTGCATCAGGTCCATCGCGTCGATCACGAGGGCGATGTCGGAGGCGTTCTTGCCCACGGTATTGGCGGGCTGATGGTGCGGCACGAGGCCAAATTCGGCCTGCACCTTGTTCCAGCCCGTCATCTGCTGGGACGAGAAATCTCCGTAACAGCGGCGCACCGACGCCTCGCCGATGCCCGCAATCTCGTCGAAGATCGCCTTGGTCCAACGGGGGGATGTGTTGTCGGCGTCGATGAGAACGGCCAGAAGAGGGGTGCTGTCGCGCATGGGATGTCTCCTTTGCCGCCCTACATGCCCTATCGGAGCGCAAGGGGAAAGCCGTGTGCCGCGTGTCGCAGCGGACGCGATCGAGTATTTTTGGAACAATGAAAGCCCCTGACGGGCGGATGAGTGCCCTAGGGGCTGGCATTGACGCAGGCGGCGCGATACCTTGGCGAGCGGGCAAGAGAGCATCGAGAGGCGCGGGATGACGACGAGACGGGCGATGATGATGGGGCTGGGTGCCGCCGGGCTGCTGGCCGGATGTGGCAGCACGCCCGAGCGGATCGGCACCCAAGGCGGCGCCGCAGAGCTGGAGACGGCCCTCATGGCGCTGGGGCCGGACGTGGACCCCGCCGAGGCGGCGCGCGCGGCGCGGATGGCCTATTCCATCACAGCCGATCTGGTGCGTGAATACGAGATTGTCGACCCGCCCTTGGTGCATAACGCCAAGATCAATGTCGGGCTGAAGGAGCGTGGTCTTTGCTATCACTGGGCGCGCGACATCCAGACCCGCATGACCCACGCACGCTATGCAACGCTGCAATTCAACCGGCTCGTGGCCAATGCCGACAATCCTTTCCGGTTGGAGCATTCGACGGCCGTCGTCTTTGCCCGTGGCGGTGATTGGCGAGACGGGATCGTGCTGGACCCGTGGCGCACGGGCGGTCGGCTGCATTGGGACCAGGTGCGCGACGATACCAAGTATGACTGGAAGCTGCGCGCGGACGTGCCGGTGCGCAAGCGCGGCGCGGGCGTGACAATTGCCCGCGCCGATGGCTGAACACTGACGGCTTTCCCCTAACGGCTGACCGCCTCGGAGTATAGCTACTCCTTGGGGCCGATCTTGTCCTGCGTCTGCGTGTCGAAATCGGCGGCCGCGTGGCGTTCGTGCAGCTGCATCTCGGGCTTGCCGAAGTTGCGGTTTACCTTGCGGCCCCGCTGAACGGCCGGGCGCGCGTCGATGGACTGCGACCAGCGCTGAAGGTTCTCATAGCTGCCGACATCCAGAAATGTACCCGCGTCCTCATAGGTGCGCCCCAGCGCCAACTGGCCATACCACGGCCAGATCGCCATATCGGCAATGCTGTAGGCGTCGCCTGCGATGTGCTCGCGTTCGGCCAGTTGGCGGTCCAGCACGTCGAGCTGGCGCTTGGTCTCCATCGCGAAGCGGTTGATGGGGTATTCGTATTTTTCCGGCGCGTAGGCATAGAAATGGCCAAAGCCACCGCCAAGATAGGGCGCGCTGCCCATCTGCCAGAACAGCCAGTTGAGCGTCTCGGTGCGCGCCGCGCCCGAGGCAGGCAGGAAGGCGCCGTATTTTTCGGCCAGATGCAAGAGGATCGCGCCGCTTTCGAACACGCGCACCGGCGTCTCGCGCGAGCGGTCCAGCAGCGCGGGGATCTTGGAATTGGGATTGATGTCCGTAAAGCCGCTGCCAAACTGGTCCCCCTTGCCGATGTCGATCAGCCAGGCGTCGTATTCGGCGTCATGCCCGGCCTCGAGCAATTCCTCGAACATCACGGTAACCTTGACCCCGTTGGGCGTGGCGAGGGAATAAAGCTGGAAGGGGTGCTTGCCGACGGGCAGTTCCTTGTCATGGGTCGCGCCGGCGATCGGGCGGTTCGTGCTGGCGAATTTGCCGCCGCTTTCGGCGTCCCATGTCCAGACGCGTGGCGGTGTGTAGGTATCATCGGTCATTATCGAATGCTCCTTTAGCGATGCGTTGGCTGGGAAACTATGCCTTTCGGAGCGTGGCACAAGGGAGGATCTGCAAGCCCGCAGAGAGCAGTATCCTCCGGACGTCTGCTTTAGAGTTTTTGGCCGGGAAGCTTCAGCGCCTGTCGAACCCAGCTTGCCAGCTGCTTTGCATCAAGAGGTTCATCCTCATGAATATCCAGGTACCGGGTCCCCTCAACTCTGGATGCCTTGGGCGGCATTGGGTCAAGCGACGAGCCGGTCATGAAAGTGACTTGCACGTAGTTCTTGTAGCAATACATCGCGAGAAACCATCCGTCCTCCTTGCCATAGAACGGCGTGTTCCATCGAACCTGCTTGCGCACCTCGGGAAGGACGTTCTCTACGGTTTCGTCGATCTGTTTGCCGAGGACGCTCTTCCAGCCCGGCATCGCCGAAATATAGGCTTGCACAGGTTCGTCGCCGTCACCCTTCGGAATGTAGGGATTGGTGCTTGATGAATGAGTTGGTTTTCCCGGTTCAGCCATGAGCCAAGCTTAGCACAGAGATCGCGCAAAGCCGACCTTCGAACTTTCGCAGCATCAAGCACTACGGGCTCGACGCCAACATTTCGCTCCCAGCCTCATCTGCACCACGAAATGCAAAGGGCGACCGCTGCGGGCCGCCCTTGAAAACCGCGCCGTTAGGGGCTGGCTTCAGTAGACCACGACGCTGCGGATGCTCTCGCCCGCGTGCATCATCTCGAAGCCCTTGTTGATCTCGTCCAGCTTGAGGATGTGGGTGATCATGGGGTCGATCTCGATCTTGCCGTCCATGTACCAATCGACGATCTTGGGCACATCCGTGCGGCCGCGTGCGCCGCCAAAGGCCGTGCCTTTCCACGTGCGGCCCGTGACCAGTTGGAAGGGGCGCGTGGCGATTTCGGCGCCCGCAGGCGCGACGCCGATGATGACGCTTTCGCCCCAGCCCTTGTGCGACGCCTCGAGCGCGGTGCGCATCACACCGACATTGCCGGTGGCGTCGAAGGTATAGTCGCCGCCGCCGCCCGTCAGCTCGACCAGGTGGCCGACCAGATCGCCCTTGACCTCGTTCGGGTTGACGAAGTCGGTCATGCCGAAACGCTTGGCCATCTCGACCTTCTGGGGGTCGATATCGACGCCGACGATCTGGCTGGCGCCGGCCATGCGCAGGCCCTGAATGACATTGAGGCCAATGCCGCCAAGGCCAAAGACGATGGCGCGGCTGCCGATTTCCACCTTGGCGGTGTTGATGACGGCGCCGATGCCTGTGGTGACACCGCAACCGATGTAGCAGATCTTTTCGAAGGGCGCGTCCTTGCGGACCTTGGCCAGCGCGATCTCGGGCAGGACGGTGTGGTTGGAGAAGGTCGAGCAGCCCATGTAATGCAGGATCGGCGTGCCATCCAGCATCGAGAACCGCGAGGTGCCGTCAGGCATCACGCCCTGCCCTTGGGTCGATCGGATCGACTGGCAGAGGTTCGTCTTGGGGTTCAGGCAGTATTCGCATTCGCGGCATTCGGGCGTGTAGAGCGGGATCACGTGATCGCCCACTTCCAGCGATGTGACGCCCTCGCCCACCTCGACGACAACGCCCGCGCCCTCATGGCCGAGGATAGCCGGGAATGCGCCTTCGGGATCGGCACCCGAAAGGGTGAAATCATCGGTGTGGCACAGGCCCGTCGCCTTGATCTCGACCAGAACCTCGCCCTTCTTGGGGCCGTCGAGGTTCACTTCCATGATTTCCATGGGTTTGCCGGCCTCGAGGGCCACGGCGGCTGTCGTGCGCATGATGAGATGTCCTTGCTGTTTCGTCGGTCGGGCGCAGTTTGGGGGAAATCGCTGGGCGATTCAATGCGCGTCAATCAGGCATCTCAGACAGGGACTTGTATCCGGCGGCCCGCTGGGCGACGCTGAACTCTCAATCCGAGGAGAGTGCCATGCCCCGCCGTTTTCCGATGACCGCCCTGATTCTGAGCGCCGCAACAGCGCTGGCCGCCTGTGGCGGTGCGCCGGGGGACCGGCGCAGCGCGCAGCCGGCGAACAGCCCGGCAGTCACCGATAGCTGCGGCGCAGCCGCCTATTCGGACCGCATCGGCAAGGATCACAAGGCCTTTGACTTCAGCGCGCCGGACCGGCCCGTGCGTATCATCGGGCCGGATTCGGCGATGACGATGGACTACAATCCCGACCGGCTGAACGTCGACACGGACGGCAGCGGGCGCATCACGCGCATCTGGTGCGGCTGACCCAAGGGGTTGGCAGAGCCGGGCACGCTCAGCACCTGGGGCGGCGGCGCGGGATCGATGGACGTGGTCGCGGCCAAGGCCTTTATCGTTCACGCGCAAGCGCCCAGCCTACAAAGCACAAGAACACGTTGGAGCGAATCCTCGACTCTGCAGGTGGCCCATTCTATTTGTTCAGAACAAATAGCGAACAAAGCACTGCCATGCCCGCCCGCCGAATCCTCTCTGTCTGGTTTCCCCGCCTCGGGGCCGACCGCCTGCTGCGCCGCTTGGGCGATCTGCATGGCGCTCCCTTTGCCGTCGTGCAGGACACTGGCCAGATGCAAGTCATTTCGTCCCTCTGCCCGCTGGCCACGGCGGCGGGGCTGCGCGTGGGCCAGCCCGCCCGCGATGCCCATGCCATGTGCGCGGGCCTCATCACGCGGGTGCAAAACCCCCATGCCGAGGCGGCGTTCCTCAATGCGCTGACCCGCTGGGCCGGGCGCTATAGCCCATGGGTTGCGGCGCAGTCGCCCGATGCGCTGATGCTGGATGTGACAGGCTGCACACATCTATTTGGCGGCGAGGCGGCACTGATCGACACGGTCACACAGGAGGCTGGCGATCTGGGCGTTGCGGCGGACTGCGGGCTGGCCGATACGCCCGGCGCGGCTTGGGCGCTGGCGCGCTATGCGGGGCGCGGGGTAGTGCATGACCGCTCGGGCGATGCAATCGACCAGGAGGCGCGCGCGACACGCTCGCGCGCCGCCAAGCGACGTCATTGGGAGCGGGGCGGTGCGGCCCCTGCCACGAGTGCCCAAGGCGCCGCCCCCCGCATTGCCGCGCCCGGCCACACACGTCAGGCGCTGGCAGCCCTTCCCGTCAACGCCCTGCGCCTCGATGGCGATACCGCCGCCGCGCTGGCGCGTCTGGGTCTGCGCCGCATCGGCGATCTGACCGGGCAGCCGCGCGGGCCACTGGCCCGGCGCTTTGGCAAGGGTTTGCTCATGCGTATGGATCAGGCCCTGGGCGCGGTGCCCGAGCCTGTCTCGCCCCATGCCGCGCCGCCGCGCTTTGCCACGCGGCTCAGCCTGCCCGAGCCCATCGGCCTGCGCGAGGATGTCGAGGCGGCGCTGGCGCGCCTGATCCCGCGTCTGTGCGAGATGCTGCGCGCCAAGGGGCAAGGCGCGCGCGCGCTCCGGCTGGAGGCATATCGCAGCGACGGCACCGCGGGCTGGGTCCAGATCGGCCTCGCCCGCCCCGCCGACCAGCCCGAGCGTATCACCCCCCTTCTGGCGATGAAGCTGGACGAGCTGGATGCAGGCTATGGCATCGACATCCTGCGGCTGGAAGCGACTCAGACCGAGCCGGTCTATACCACCCGCCCCGCAGGGCATCTGGATGCTGGCCGCATCGCGCGCGAGCGCGCGGGGTCAGATGCGCGCGAGCGCGCCGGGCGCGATACCGCGATGGAGGATCTGATCGGACGCATCGGCGCGCGCGTCGGTCTCGACGCGATCACCCGCCGCCATCCAGCCAGCAGTCACATCCCCGAAAAATGCGCCACAGTGCAGCCCGCCACCTGGTCGGAGGCCGCCCCTGCGGGGACATGGCCCCGCCCGCCCGGTGCACGCCCGCTTCTGCTGTGGCGGCCCGAGCTGGTGAGCGCGCCCGAGACGCCGCGCCCGCCCACCACCTTTCGCTGGCGCGGGCAGGATCACACACTGGCCGATGCGCAAGGCCCCGAGCGGATTGCGCCCGAATGGTGGCTGGACGATCCCGAGTGGCGCAGCGGCGTGCGCGATTACTGGCATGTGGTGACGGCAGGCGGCGCGCGGCTCTGGCTGTTCTACGCGCATGGCGCGGCGCTCAGCCCCGGCTGGTTCTGTCAGGGGCAGTTCGCCTGAGCTTGGGCGTTAGGGCTTGATCTGCCGCGATTTCAGCGCAACTCTGATGTCATGAGTTACCAATCTGTCACACCGGGCTTTGCCCCGGCATCCGGCACCCCCGAGCAAGTCGCGTTTCACCGCACCGAGCTGGGGGTGATCCTGTCGCTTTACGGACGCATGGTGGCTGCCGGGGAATGGCGCGACTACGGCATCTCCAGCCTGCGCGAGGTCGCCGTCTTTTCCGTGTTTCGCCGCACTGCCGAAAATCCGCTTTATCGCATCGAAAAACGGCCCAAGCTGCGCGGCAAGCAGGGGCAATATGCGGTGATCGGCATGGATGGCCAGATCCTGAAGCGTGGCAGCGACCTGCGCCAAGTGCTCAGGGTGCTGGAGCGCAAGCTGATCCGCGCGGTGGAATGACACCCACGCCCTGCGCATCGCGCAATTGGCCTGCATAGCCGGCCCGCCGCGACCGCAGCGGTGATAATCCGCCGCCCCCTACTGCCGCCAGTCGAAAAAGCCCGGCCCCGCCTCTTTGAGCATGTCGGCGGCCATCGCGCGGCCCAGCTCGGGCCCGTCTTCAATGGGCGCGCTGCGGGCATCCTTGATGGATTGCGAACCATCGGGGCGCAGCACTTCGCCGCGCAGATGCAGCGTATCGCCGTCAAGCTCGGCCAGACCGGCAATCGGCGTCTCGCAAGACCCATCAAGCGCGGCGAGAAACGCGCGCTCGGCTGCAAGGCGCTGGCCGGTTTCTTCGTGGTGCAGCGCGCTCAGCATTTCGGCGGCGTTCATGTCGTCTGCGCGGCGCTCGATCCCGATGGCGCCCTGCGCAATCGCGGGCAGCATCACGGACGGGTCCAGCGCGCTTTGCGCCACATCGGTGCGGTCCAGCCGGTTCAGCCCCGCCATGGCGAGGAAGGTGCAGGCCGCAACACCGTCTTCCAGCTTTTTCAGGCGGGTCTGCACGTTGCCGCGAAACTCGACGACCTCCAGATGCGGATAGGCGACCAGCACCTGCGCGCGGCGGCGCAGCGAGGATGTGCCCACCTTGGACCCCTCGGGCAGATCCGCCAGCGTGGCATAGCCGGGCGAGACAAAGCCGTCGCGCACATCCTCGCGCGGCAGATAGGTGTCCAGCAGCAGGCCCTCGGGCTGAAGCGTGGGCATATCCTTCATCGAGTGGATCGCGATGTCGAGCGCGCCCGACAGCAGCGCATCCTCGATCTCGCGGGTAAAGAGCCCCTTGCCTCCGATGTCTTTCAGCGGGCGGTCGATGATGCGATCCCCCGTTGTTTTGATCACCACGATCTCGAACGCCTCGAACGGCAGATCGAACGCGGCGGCAAGGCGCGCGCGGGTCTCGTTGGCTTGCGCGAGCGCAAGTGGCGAGCCGCGCGTGCCCAGTTTCATCGGGGCCTTGGGAGTGGGCAATTGCAATGTCATGAAGGCGGTTTAATGTCGGAATTGCCGCAGGGCAATAGACGGCGCGCTTGACTTCCCTGGTCGTGGGCGCGACCAAACGTGCAAACGAGAGGACGCAACATGGCCAACCCCACCCCACAAAAGACGATTCTGCGCAGCCTTGCTGGCGAGACGCTCGAGACGCCGCCCATCTGGATGATGCGTCAGGCGGGGCGCTATCTGCCCGAATACAAGGCGACCCGCGCCGAGGCGGGCGACTTCCTGTCGCTGTGCTACAACCCCGATCTGGCCACCGAGGTGACGCTGCAACCGATCCGGCGCTATGGCTTTGACGCGGCGATCCTCTTCGCCGATATCCTGCTGGTGCCTCAGGCCCTGGGGGCCGATCTGTGGTTCGTCACCGGCGAGGGCCCGCGCCTGTCGACCATCACGGGCGAGGCCGAACTGGCGCAACTGCGCACCGTGGACGAAATTCACGAGACGCTGTCGCCGATCTATCAGACCGTGCGAAACCTTGCCGGCGCGCTGCCCAAGGAGACGACATTGATCGGCTTTGCTGGTGCGCCCTGGACGGTGGCCACCTATATGATCGCAGGCAAGGGCACGCCCGACCAAGGCCCCGCGCACGAGCTGAAAGGCACGCACCCGGCGGTCTTTGATGCGCTGATGGAGCGTATCACCGCCGCCACGATCGAATACCTCTCGGCCCAGATCGAGGCGGGCGCGGAAGTGGTCAAGATCTTTGACAGCTGGGCAGGATCGCTGGAGGGCCCCGATTTTCAGCGCTATGCGCTGGAGCCGACCAAGGAAATCATCGCAGCCCTCAAGGCGCGCCATCCAGACACACCGATCATCGCGTTTCCGCGTCAGGCAGGGGATGCCTACAAGGGCTTTCACGCGGCCACCGGCGCCGATTGCGTTGCGGTCGACGATTCAGTCAGCGCCGAGTGGGTGGCCAAGCATGTGCAGCCCGGTGGCTGCGTTCAGGGCAATCTGGCCTCGCGCCACATGGTCACGGGCGGCGACGATCTGGTGCGCGAGACGCGGGCCATCGTCGAGGCGCTGCGCGGCGGCCCGCATATCTTCAACCTCGGGCATGGCATCACGCCCGATGCGGACCCGGCAAACGTGCAGCTGATGATCGATACGGTTCGCGGCTCCTGATCACTTGCGCTTGCGCAGCTTCTTGGGCGTTTTCGAATGAAACGTGGCCGGGCGTTTGCGCATCCACGCAATGAACTTGGCAAGGCGCGGATGCGCGCGTAGCGCATCCGGTGTGTTGAACGCGCGCGCCAGCTCGGCCTCGGTCAGGGTCGCGTGGATCTCGTTGTGGCAGATCTGGTGGACCAGCACGACGGGCCCGCCCTTGCCGCCTTTCAGCTTGGGGACAAGGTGATGCAGACTTTGCCTCGCCTCGGGCGGGATGGGCCGCTGGCAGAGCGGGCATATGGGGTGCGGCGCGTCTATCACTTGGTCCTTCGGCACTTGATCCTTCGGCGTTCTGCGCCCAAGAGGATGGCACGGCACCGCGGGGAGGCAAGAGCATGACGACGGAAAACGCGCCTGACGCGCTGGTGATCGGCGCAGGCCCCGCCGGCCTGATGGCCGCCGAAGCGCTGGCGCAGGCTGGCCATGCGGTGATGGTGGCCGAGGCCAAGCCGTCGCCTGCCCGCAAATTCCTGATGGCGGGAAAATCCGGGCTGAACCTGACCAATGCCGAGGGCCTGGAGGCATTTTTGGCCGCCTATGGCGCGGGCGCCGCGCCCTTGCACCCCATTCTGACGGCCTTCGGCCCCGAGGCTGTGCAGGACTGGGCGCGCGGGCTGGGCCAGCCGCTTTTCACCGGCTCCACGGGCCGCATCTTTCCCGAGGCAATGAAGGCATCGCCGCTTCTGCGCGCATGGCTGGCGCGGCTGGACGGGATGGGCGTGCGCATCATGCGCCGCTGGCGCTGGCAGGGCTGGGAGGGGGACGCCGTATTGGTCGACACACCCGAGGGTGTCCGGCGATTGACACCCCGCGTCTGCGTGCTGGCCTGCGGCGGGGCCAGTTGGGCCCGGCTTGGGTCGGACGGGGCATGGGCCGCGCCCCTTCTGGACAAGGTGGCGCCATTTCAGCCCGCCAACATGGGGTTCGCGGTCACTTGGTCCGCGCATATGCAGCGGCATATGGGCCAGCCGGTCAAGGGGATCGCGCTCAGCGCCGGCGCGCTGACTTCGCGCGGGGAAATCGTGCTGAGCCGCGCGGGCATCGAAGGCGGCGGCATCTATGAGGTCTCGCGCGCCATGCGGCAGGGCGCGCCCCTCCTGCTGGACCTGATGCCGGATCTGAGCACCTCGGATCTGCGCCAGCGCCTCAGCCGCGCGCGCGGCAAGCAAAGCATGGCCAACCACCTGCGCAAGGCGCTGAAATGGACGCCGGAAAAGCAGGCCCTCCTGATGGAGTTCGCACAGCCCCTGCCAAAGGATCTGGCCCCACTCATCAAGGCGCTGCCCGTGACGCACCAAGGCCCGCTGCCGATGGATCAGGCGATTTCCACGGCGGGTGGCCTGCGATGGGACGCTCTGGACGGTGCCCTGATGCTGAAGGACCGGCCCGGCACCTTCGCCGCCGGTGAAATGCTGGATTGGGAGGCGCCGACGGGCGGCTATCTGATCACCGCCTGCCTTGCGACGGGGCGCCACGCAGGACAGAGCGCTGCGGCGTGGCTGGCGCGCTGAGGCGGTCCGCCCGTAGCTGATGTATGAGGCCAAAGACGTGGGGTGCTAAACGACCTGCCCCGCGTCCATCCGGGCCAAGAACGCCTCAGCGGTTTCCAGCACTTCGGCGCGGCGCTCCGCATCCATCTTGTCCCATGTGCGAAAGACCATGCCCATGCGGTGATTGCCCTCGAAGCGCTGGCGGTGGCGGTCCAGAAACTGCCAGTAAAGCGTGTTGAACGGGCAGGACCCCGCGCCTGTCTTTTGCTTTACCGAATAGCCGCAACCCTTGCAGTAGTCCGACATCTTGTTGATGTAATTGCCGGAACTGACATAGGGCTTGGATGCGATGATGCCTCCGTCGGCCCATTGGCTCATCCCGATGACGTTGGGCGCCTCGACCCATTCGTAGGCGTCGACATAGACTGACAGATACCATTCATGCACCTGTGCAGGATCAATGCCAGCCAGTAGCGCAAAATTGCCGGTGACCATGAGGCGCTGGATATGGTGGGCATAACCCTCGTCCCGCGTCTGGCCGATGGCGTCTGCCATACAGGCCATTTTGGTCTCGCCGCCCCAATACATCCACGGCAACTTGCGGTCGTGCCTCAGGATGTTGCGCGCGGTATAGTCCGGCCCCTCGCGGAAGTAGATGCCGCGCACATATTCGCGCCAGCCGATGATCTGGCGGATATACCCCTCGGCGGCATTGATCGGCGCGGCGCCCTCCTTCCACGCCTGCTCAACGCGGCGGCACACTTCCAACGGCCCCAGAAGACCGAGGTTGAGGTATGGCGACAGCAGCGAGTGGTTCACGAACGGATCGCCCGTCAGCATGGCATCCTGATAGTCGCCGAACCCCTCCAGCAGATGTTTGACGAAATGATCCAGCGCGCGCAGCGCCTGCCCGCGCGTCACGGCGAAATGAAACGGGCGCAGCGTGCCGAAGTTGTTGTCGAAGCGCCGCTCGACCAGTGACAGAACCTCTTCGGTGATCTCATCGGGGGTGAATTGCATCGGCGCGCTGCGCAGCATGTCGGCCTCGGCCGGTTTGCGATTGTCGTGGTCATAATTCCACTTGCCGCCCGCAGGCGCGCCGTCCTCCATCATGAGGCCGGTCTTGCGACGCATGTCGCGATAGAAATACTCCATCCGCAGCTCTTTGCGCCCCTTTGCCCAGCCGTCGAACTCGTCAAGCGTTGCGATAAAGCGGTCGTCGGCCAGTTGGCGCACCGTCAGGGGCATCTCGTCCAGCGCCTCGATCAGGCGCCACTCGCCGGGGCGCGTGGCGATGACCTCGCTGGTGTCATACTCCTGCGCGCGGCGCAGCAATTCGCCGGTGATCGAGCCGGAGTTTTTGCCATCGTTCAGTTGCGAATAGGCGACGGTCCAGCCGTCATCGCGCAAACTGGCGGCAAAGTGGCGCATGGCCGACAAAACGAGCGCGATTTTCTTGGGGTGGTGCGGCACATAGCCGGTCTCGTCCGTGACCTCGGCCATGACCACCACGTCGCGCGCCTTATCCGCCGCCGCCAGCGCGGACAGGCCCTCGCTCAGTTGGTCGCCCAGGACCAGAACCAGACGCGCTGTCACCAGACGACCCGCTCGCCCTGCCAGTCAAAGAACTGGCCCGTGTCGTCCGGGCCCAGCCCTTCGAGCACGCTGAGCAGATTGTGCGCGGCTTCGCTGGGCGCGACAGTCTTGTGCCGGCCTGCGTATTTGGCCGTGAAATCGGTGGCTACCGTGCCGGGATGCAGCGCCACGCAGACCGCCTCGCGGTGCGTGCGCTTCAGCTCGATCGCGGCACCGTGGATCATCTGGTTGAGCGCGGCCTTGGACGTGCGATAGGAATACCATCCGCCGATCTGGTTGTCTCCGATGGAGCCGACTCGCGCCGAAATCGCCGCAAAGCATGACGGCCCCTTGCGCGGCAGCATCGGCAGCGCGTGCTTCATGATCAGCGAGGGGCCGATACAATTCACGGCGAACTGATCGGCCATTGCCTTTGCGCTTATGTCCTTCAGCGCCTTTTCAGGCTCGGCGCCATCCACCTCGAGCGCACCGGTGGCGACAAAGATCAGTTGATATTCGCCCTCCGTCTTTTTGAGGCAGGTCTCGACGCTGGCCTCATCCGTCACGTCGAGGCCATCCTCGCTGCGCGAGAGCGTGGTCACGTCGCTGCCGTTTTCCTTGAGCCGCTTGGTGATCGCACTGCCGATACCGCCTGAGGCGCCGATGATGAGGGATCTGTGTGTCATGCCGCATAGGGTAGAGGGCGCGAGGCGCGCTTCAACGGCGGGCAGGCAAAAAACCGTCTTTTCATCGCGGCCCGCATTGCGTAACCTGACCCCATGACAATGAAGCAGCATATCACGACCCGCTCCCACGGCCTTTGCCGTGCGCGCCCTGCTGCCCTCCTGCTGCTAAACCGCCTCTGAGCGTGCCGGTCCGGCGCGAGCGCTCAGGGGATGTGCCATAGCGCGCCGGAATTCACACACCGGACCCGCATCAGGACCAAAGACCATGCAAAAGAACACCCTTGCCAGCACACTGTCGCAATTTCAGCCGCATCGCGATACTGAGGCTGCGCGCAGCCGCATCGCCACGGGTGCGGCGGCCTCAGCGTTCCAAGGCGCATGCTCTGCCGCCCCTGTCTGCGGGCAAGCCTGACACCGGACCCAGCGGCGTCCCCCGCGGCGACCGAACACCATATTTGAACGGAATTACTGATATGACCGACACAGCAAAAGACCGCGTTTACATCTTTGACACCACCTTGCGCGACGGCGAGCAGTCGCCCGGTGCCACCATGACCCATGCCGAAAAGCTGGAGATCGCCCAACTGCTTGACGAGATGGGCGTCGACATCATCGAGGCCGGCTTCCCGATCGCCTCCGAAGGTGATTTCAACGCTGTCAGCGAGATCGCCAAACGCTCGGACCGCTCGGTGATCTGCGGTCTGGCGCGCGCAAACCTCAAGGATATCGACCGCTGCTGGGAAGCCGTGAAGCACGCGCGCCAGCCGCGGATTCACACCTTCATCGGCACGTCGCCGCTGCACCGCGCCATCCCGAACCTCACGCAGGACGAAATGGCAGAGCGCATCCACGAGACAGTGACGCACGCGCGCAACCTGTGCGACAACGTGCAATGGTCGCCGATGGACGCCACCCGGACCGAGTGGGATTACCTGCGCCGCACCGTCGAGATCGCCATCAAGGCGGGCGCGACCACGGTCAACATCCCCGACACGGTGGGCTATACCGCCCCGGTGGAATCGGCAGACCTGATCCGCCGCCTCATCAACGAGGTGCCCGGCGCGGATGAGATCATCTTTGCCACGCATTGCCACAACGATCTGGGCATGGCGACGGCCAACTCCCTCGCTGCTGTCGAGGGCGGCGCGCGCCAGATCGAATGCACGATCAACGGCTTGGGCGAGCGTGCAGGCAACACCGCGCTGGAAGAAGTGGTGATGGCGTTGCGGGTGCGCGGCGACATCATGCCCTTCGCCACGGGCATCGACACGACCAAGATCATGAACATCTCGCGCCGCGTCGCCACGGTCAGCGGCTTTGCCGTGCAATACAACAAGGCCATCGTCGGCAAGAACGCCTTTGCCCACGAAAGCGGCATCCATCAGGACGGCATGCTGAAGAACGCCGAGACGTTCGAGATCATGCGCCCCGAAGATGTGGGCCTGACCGAGACGAACATCGTGATGGGCAAACATTCGGGGCGCGCGGCGCTGCGCTCCAAGCTCAAGAACCTCGGCTACGAATTGGCTGAAAACCAGTTGAACGACGTGTTCGTGCGCTTCAAGGAACTGGCCGACCGCAAGAAGGAGGTCTATGACGAGGATTTGATCGCGCTGGCCACCACCGATGCCGCCGAGGACGAAAACCGGCTTGTCATCAAGTCATTGCGCGTGATCTGCGGCACCGAAGGCCCACAAAGCGCTGCCCTGACCATGACCATCGACGGCGTCGAGCACTCTACCGAGGCCACTGGCGACGGGCCGGTCGATGCCAGTTTCAACGCGGTCCGGAACCTCTTTCCGCATGACGCGCGCTTGCAGCTCTATCAGGTGCATGCGGTGACCGAAGGCACCGACGCGCAGGCCACCGTGTCCGTGCGGATGGAGGAAGGCGGGCGCATCGTGACTGGGCATTCGGCCGATACCGACACCGTCGTCGCCTCGGCCAAGGCCTATGTTCACGCGCTGAGCCGCCTGATCGTGCGCCGCGAAAAGGCCGGCTCGGACACACGCGAGGTCAGCTACAAGGACGTCAGCTGAGCCAGTAAACGTCTGTCACATCTCTACGCGGGGGCTCCCCCCGCGTAGAGAAACCGGCGCGGGTTCAATGCGACACGCTCTATGCCTGAGACATCAGCAAGAGGCGCGGCGCGCGCGCCGTCAAAACCTGTAACCAAGGTTTCTGGCGGAACGCTTCAGCCCCTTCCCTCGTTTGCGGCAGCCTCGCCTGCCCACTCCCATGGGCGCGTGAATGCGCCCAATGCGCTCTCGACACGAGCGTCATCGCGATCCCCGTCGATCTGCGCGACGAGCCCACGTTTCTTGTCATCGACCACCTGCGCGACGCGCGCGCTGCTTCCGGCTTTTTCGAGGGCCGCGTCATAGACGCGGGCGATGGCCCGCTTGCGCAGGTCCGGCTTGAACACCTTGCCAACCGCCGTCTTGGGCAATTCGTCCAGCACTTCGATATGCTTGGGCACGGCGGCCCGCTCGCGCACGCGTTGGCGGCAATGCTCCAGCAGCTCTTCGGGGCTCGCCTCACCGCCCTCGACCAACTCGACATAGGCGCATGGCAGCTCGCCGGAATGGGCATCAGGCTGGCCGATGGCGCCCGCACCCGCGACTGCGGGATGGGCCATCAGCGCCTCTTCGATGTCGGCGGGGTCGATGTTGTGACCGCCGCGAATGATCAGGTCCTTGGCCCGGCCCGTGATCCACAGATAGCCGTCCGTGTCGATCCGGCCCAGATCGCCGGTGCGCAGGTGATCCCCGTGAAAAAGGTCGCGGTTGCGCGCGGGGTCGGTATAGGTCTGCCCGACATAGACACCCGGATTGCTGATGCAGATCTCGCCCACCTCGTCGGGCGCGCACATCATGGGGCCATCGTCGGTCGCATGGATGATCCGCACATCCGTATAGGGCAGCGGGATCCCGACCGAGCCAACCTTCTTGGACCCTTCGGGCGGATTGCACGACACGAGGCAGGTCACTTCGGTCAGGCCATACCCCTCGATCACGGTCATGCCCGTCGCGCTTTCGAACCGCTTGAAAAGCTCAAGCGGCATGGGCGCGCTGCCGGAAAACGCGTTCTTGACCCGGCTGATATCAGCATCCACCTTGCGCTGCATCAGCGCGGCGACGGCCGTAGGCACGGTGATGACAAAGGTCACGCCCCAGCGCTCGCACAGCTTCCAGAAATTGCCGATCACGCCATCGCCGCGATAGCCCGCAGGCGTCGGCAGGATGACATGCGCGCCAGATTTCAGCGCTGACATCAGCACCACATGACAGGCAAAGACGTGAAAGAGCGGCAGCGGGCACATCAGCACATCCTCCTCGTCAAAGAGAAGGCGGTCGCCCAACCAGCCGTTATAGATCATGCCGTCATAGCGGTGCTGCGCCATCTTGGGCATGCCCGTGGTGCCGCCCGTGTGGAAATAGGCCGCGACGCGATCCTTGCCGCTATCATCGAAACTTAGCGTGCCCGGCTGGCGCGCCACCTCACCCGCATAGCTCAGCACATCGGCGCGGTGCGTGCCCTTGTCCTTGGGGCGCAGAAACGGCACGATCCAGCTTTTCGGCGGGCGCAGATAGCGATTGAGGTCGATCTCGAGCACGGTGCCCACGCGCGGCGCATGGCGCACTGCCTCGGCGGTCTTGGCGGCAATGTCTGTCTTGGGAAACGCCTTGAGCGTCACGACCACGCGCGCGCCCGTCTCGCGCAGGAGTGCGGCAATCTGCTCGGGCTCCAGCAGCGGATTGATCGGCGCGACGACCCCGGCGATCATCGCCCCAAGGGTGGCTGACGCCGTCTCGAGGCTGTTGGGCAGGACCAGCGCGACCGCGTCGCCCTCGCTGATGCCCAAGCTGCGAAAAAGGTTGGCGGCGCGGCAGACCTCAGCGTGAAATTCGGCCCATGTCAGGGTCTGGGCCGCGTCGCGCGGCCCCGATGTCAACTGATAGCTGATGGCGGGCCTGTCCGGATGCGCGCGTGCCGTTGCGGCCAGCATGGCGTGGACCGTGCTTGGCCGCTCGCGCGCGGGCCATGGCATTTCGTTCTGGATGTCCAGCGCGTCGCTGCGCACGGCAAATGTCATCCCGGCCTCCTTGGGTCGCTCGCAGATAAGTGGCGGCGTGCTGAAAAGAATGGGCGCGAATGTCCGCCGGCGCAAGGCGAAGCGCTGAGTGAATGCCGCTTGACTATTTTAGTCAGAATTGGCACCCATGACTTATAAAAACTGTCGGGTTAAGAAGGATCCTCTGAATGCTACATTCCCTCACCGCGCGCCTCGCCGCTGCCACGTCGCTGATCGCCCTTGCAGGCACCGCGATGGCCGCCGAGGTCAACGTCTATTCCTCGCGTCATTACGACAGCGATCAGGCGCTCTATGATCAATTCACCGAAGAGACCGGCATCACCGTGAACCGGATCGAGGGCAAGGCGGACGAGCTGATCGCGCGCCTAGAGGCCGAGGGCGACAACAGCCCGGCGGATGTGTTCATCACCGTGGACGCCGGCCGCATGGCCCGCGCCGAAGAAGCCGAAGTCCTGCAAGCGCACGCGTCCGAGACGATCAACGGCGCCGTGCCGGAGTATCTGCGCCATCCGGACGATCTGTGGTTCGGCATCAGCCAGCGCGCGCGCATCATCTTCTACGCCAAGGACCGGGTCGAAACCCCGCCGCAAACCTATGAGGCGCTGGCCGATCCGGCCTATGAGGGCCAGGTTTGCATCCGCTCCTCCTCGAACGTCTACAACCAGTCGCTGCTGGCCTCGATCATCGAGGCGGATGGGGCCGAGGCCGCCAAGGAATGGGCGACAGGCGTCGTCGGCAACATGGCGCGCGCCCCGCAGGGCGGCGATACCGACCAGTTGCGCGGCATCGTTTCGGGCGAATGCGACATCGCGGTCGCCAACCACTATTACTTCCTGCGCGGCTTCGAAGAAGAGGTCGAGGGGCTGACATCCGGCATCGACAACATTGGCTGGGTCTGGCCCAATCAGGATGGACGTGGCGCGCACGTCAACCTGACGGCTGCCGGCATGGCCAAATCGTCCCCGAACCCCGAAGAGGCCAAGGCGCTTCTGGAATTCCTGGTCAGCGACTTTGCCCAGCAGCATCTGGCGAACCAGAACTATGAATACCCCGCTGTGGAAAGCGTCGAAGTCGACGGTGCCACCAGCCGTCTGGGCGATTTCGAGGCCGACAGCACGACACCCACGGCGGCCTTTTCGGCCAATGCCAAGGACGCGCAGGCGATCTTCAACGAGGTGAACTGGCAGTAAGCCAGACGCAATCGAGAGACGAAAAGCGGGCCTTCGAGCCCGCTTTTTTCGTGCCTGCCCTAGCCGCGCAGGACCGCGCCGGGGTTCATGATGCCCTTCGGGTCCAGCGCCGTCTTGATGGCGCGCATCGCGGCCAGTTTTGCCGGATCGCCGTAACGCTCCAGATCGCCCACTTTCAGCCGCCCGATCCCGTGCTCGGCACTGACCGAGCCGCCCATGGCATCGACCAGATCGTGCACGCAGCCCTTGATGGCATCGCGCTGATCGTCGTGATCGGCGCGGCTGCGGCCAGGCACTGGAAAGACGTTGTAGTGCAGGTTGCCGTCGCCCAGATGGCCAAAGCAGTTGATGCGAAACGCACCGATCTTGGCCAGCGCGGCCGGCGCCTGCGCGACGAACCCGGCAATCTCGCCCAAGGGCAGCGACACGTCGTGCGAGCTGATGGCGCCGATATGCCGGTTCGCCTCGGGGATCGACTCGCGGATGTTCCAGAACTCCTGGCGCTGCCCTTCGGACTGCGCGATCATCCCGTCGGACGTCAGCCCGGCATCGAAGGCCGCCTCGAACAGTGTCTCAAGCGCACCAGCAGGATCAAGGCCGCGCGCAAGGCCGACATCGATCAGCACGAACCATTCGGGCGCATCATCCCACGGCTGGCGAACCTGCGGCATCGTCTCGGCCAGAAAGCTCAGGCCCTCGCGGTGCATCAACTCGAACGCGCTGACGCCTTCGCCCATGTGGTCACGCGCCAGCGCCAACAGCTTGAGCGCGGCGCCCGGCCCGTCGACCACCATCAGCGCGGTGCCCTCGCCCGCTGGTTTCGGCGCCAGCTTGAGCGAGGCGGCCGTAATCAGACCCAGCGTGCCCTCGGAGCCAACCAGCAGGTTGCGCAGATCGTAACCGGTGTTGTCCTTGCGCAGACGTTTGAGCCCGTGCCAGATGCTGCCGTCCGGCATCACCGCCTCAAGCCCGAGGCACAGATCGCGCGCATTGCCATAGCGCAGCACATTGACGCCGCCCGCATTGGTCGCGAGCAGCCCACCGATCCGCGCGCTGCCCTTGGCGGCGATGCTGAGCGGGAACAGGCGCTGCACCTTTTCGGCGGCGTCATGCACATCCGACAGGATCGCGCCCGCCTCGACGATCATCACGTTCTCATCGGGATAGACCTCGCGGATCCGCGTCATCCGCTCGAGACTGATCAGCAGCGGCGCAGGGCCGCCATTGGCGACCTGCCCCCCGACCAGACCCGTGCCGCCCCCATAGGGAATGACCGGCACGCCCGCATCGCTGGCAAGGCGCAGCGCAAGCGCCGCCTCTTCTGTCGTGGCGGGCGCGACGATGGCGCAGGCATGCCCGTCCCAGCGGCCTCGCGGCTCGGCCAGGTAGTGCGGCGCCACGTCACGCAGGGCGGCGGCAGGCAAGGAGGAGGCGAGGCCGGTGAGAAAAGCGGAAATATCTGTCATGCGCCGGACCCTAGCGCCGTTGCCCCCCGCCGAAAACGGAAAAATCGCGGGCTATAGCCCCGCGTCACTGCGTCCGCGCCGATCGCTGCGCAGCGCGGCATAGAGGACATGGGTGCGCCAGCGCCCATCAATTTGCAGATAGCTCTGCGCGACGCCCTCGTATTTGAAACCCGACTTTTCCAGCAGGCCGCGTGATGCCGTATTCGACGGCAGGCACGCCGCCTCGATTCGGCTGAGATCGAGCCGGTCGAAGGCATAATGCACCATCGCCGGAATTGCCTCGCGCATGTAGCCTTGGCGCGCATGGGGCTCGCCGATCCAATAGCCCAGCGTGCCTGACTGGCTGGGACCACGCCTGATGTTATCAAGCGTGATCGCCCCCAATAGGCACTCATCCTGTCGACGGATCAGGAACAGCGGCAGGGCCGTGCCGCCCGTGATGCTGCGCTGCGCCCAGTAGACGCGATTGGTGAACCCCTTGCGCGAGAGATGATCCGCGGCCCAGGTCGGCTCCCACGGGGTGAGGAATGCCTCGGAGCTGCGGCGCAGGGACGACCAGTCCCGAAAATCGGTCATCAGCGGCTGGCGCAGGCTCATCCGCTCGGTCTCGATCCGAACCTTGCGCCGCGTCAGCAGCATCACGCAGCGCGCCGGGTCTGAAGGGCCTCCAGCGTCGGCGCATCCTCAACCGGGCCATAAAGCGCCAGCGCGGCGGGAGCATCCGCAGCCGTCCGCTCGGCAATGGCGCGCACATCCGCAAGCGTCACGGCGTCGATCTTCTCGACCACTTCCTCAAGGCCGGGCACGCGGCCCCAGATCTGAATCATGCGCGCCAGTCGTTCGGCGCGGTTCGAGGGGCTTTCAAGGCCCATGAGCAGGCCCGCCTTCATCTGGGCGCGCGCGCGCTCGATCTCGTCGGGGCGCATGTCGCTGGCGGCGCGCTTCATCTCGTCGATGGTGATTTCGGCAAGGCCGGCCATCGAATCGCCCGAGGTGCCCGCATAGATCGTCATCATGCCAGTGTCGGCATAGGCGCCCGCCTGCGCAAAGATCGTATAGCACAGACCGCGCTTTTCGCGGATCTCCTGAAACAGCCGCGACGACATGCTGCCGCCGAGCGCCGTGGAATAGATCTGCGCCGCGTGAATGGCCGGATCGCCGTAATCGGGGCTCTCAAAGGCCAGCGCCATATGCGCCTGCTCCAGCACCTTGACCGTCCGGCTCTCGCCGCCGCGAAACTGTGCGCGCGGGGCAACCTGAACGGGCTTGGCGGGCATATCGCCGAACATCGCCTCGGCCGCCTTGACCAGTGCATCGTGATCGACCGCGCCCGCCGCCGACAGCACCATCTGGCCGGGGTTGTAATGCTGATCGACAAAGCCGGTCAGATCCTCGCGGCCAAACCGGGCAACGCCCTCGTGCTGGCCCAGAATGGCCCGCCCAAGGGGGTGATCGGGATAGGCCTTTTCCTGAAGCCAATCAAAGATGATGTCGTCGGGCGTATCCAGCGCCTGACCGATCTCTTGCAGGATCACGCCGCGCTCGGTCTCGATCTCGGAGACATCAAAGACCGAATTGCGCAAGATATCGCCCACCACGTCCAGCGCCAAAGGCACTTCATCCTTGAGGACGCGCGCGTAATAGGCGGTGACTTCGCGGCTGGTGTAGGCGTTGATATAGCCGCCCACATCCTCGATCGCCTCGGCAATCTGCAACGCATTGCGCCGCCCGGTCCCCTTGAAGGCCATGTGTTCGAGGAAATGGGCGATGCCGTTCTGCTGGGGCAATTCGTTGCGCGCCCCGGCCAGAACCCAGACGCCGATGGCCGCCGATTGCAGGCCCGGCATCGCCTCAGTCACGATGCGGAAACCGTTTGGAAGAGTGGTGAGATTGACGCTCAATGCGCGGTCCGTTCTTTTATAAGGGTTTCGATAGCGCCGAGATCGTTCGGCACCTCGGTAATACGCTCCTCGCGGTCATAAAGGTCCGCCATATGCAAGGGCAAGGGGGGGTGCCGGCCGCTTGCCTCCTCGACCGCAGCCGGAAACTTGGCCGGATGCGCCGTGGCCAGCGTAATCATGGGCACGTTCGGGTCCAGACGCTGTTCGGCGACATGCACGCCGATGGCGCTATGCGGGCAAAGCAGCTCTCCGGTTTCGTCCCAGGTGCGCTTGATCGCGGCGCGGGTCTCATCCTCGCCCGCGCGGCCCGAATCGAAGACCTCGCGCAGTGCCTCCAGCGCCCCTTGGCTGACGGTGAAGCCGCCTGCCTTCAACTCATCCATCAGTTGCGCGGTGGCCGAAGCATCGCGCCCATAGGCCTCAAACAGTGCCCGCTCGAAGTTCGAGGACACCTGAATGTCCATGGACGGGCTGATCGAGGGGATGACACCATCGGGTTTGTAGGCGCCGCCGGACAGGCAGCGGTGCAGGATGTCGTTCTGGTTGGTCGCCACCACGAGCCGGTCAATGGGCAGGCCCATCCGCTTGGCGATGTAGCCGGCGAAGATGTCGCCGAAGTTGCCCGTCGGCACCGTAAAGCTGACCTTGCGATGCGGCGCGCCGAGGCTGACGGCAGAGGAGAAGTAATAGACCACCTGCGCCAGAACGCGCGCCCAGTTGATGCTGTTGACGCCCGCAAGGCTGACGGCATCGCGAAACTCGAAATCGTTGAACATGTCCTTCACGCGAGCCTGGCAATCGTCGAAATGCCCCTCCATCGCCAGCGCGTGAACATTCGGCTCGGCGGGCGTGCTCATCTGGCGGCGCTGCACCTCGCTGACGCGGCCATGGGGATAGAGGATGAAGACATCCACCGCGTCCAGCCCCCGAAACGCGTCGATGGCCGCCGATCCGGTATCGCCGCTGGTGGCGCCCACAATGCAGACGCGGCGGCCATTGCGGGTCAGCGACGCCTCGAAGAGCTGGCCGATCAGCTGCATCGCGAAATCCTTGAACGCGAGCGTGGGGCCGTGAAACAGCTCCAGTAGGTGATGCCCCGGCGCCAGCTGCACCAGGGGCGCGCGCGCGGCATGGGCAAAGCCCGCATAGGCGCGCGCGATGATGTCCTGAAACTCGGTGTCGGTGAAGGCATCCCCGATGAAGGGCCGCATCACGCGAAACGCCGTCTCCTCATAGCTGAGCCCCGCAAGTGCCGCGATGTCGGCATGCTGCATCTGCGGAATCGTCTCGGGCAGATAGAGACCGCCGTCGCGCGCGAGGCCCGTCAGCATGGCCTCTTCAAAGCTCAAGGTCGGGGCCTGTCCCCGTGTCGATACGTACTTCATGGCTCAGCCTCTTGTTTCGCGCGGGCGCGTCACGCGCCACATCAGGTATCCTGTCATGGCCAGCCAGAGCGCGGCCAGCGAAAACCAGGTAATCGCATATTGCAGGTGATTGTTCGAAATCGCGGCGGTGTCCACCGGCAAAGCGGTGATATCGGCCTGCGCTGCCGGCTCCTGGCGGCGCACGATCAATAGCACCGGCTCGGTCTCCAAGGCCGCCGCCATGGCGGGCACATCGCGCGCAAACCAGATGCCGCGCTCCGCGTCCGGTTCGGGGGTGTAGCTGTCGATTTCCTCGGGCCAATGCAGGTTGCCGGTCAGCGACACGGCCCCGCCCGGGCGCGGCGCGTCCTTGGCCTCCAGCGGCACCAGCCCGCGATCGACCATGATGCGCCGCCCGCCCGTCTCAAGCCCTTGGATCACGCGGTATCCCGCGCCCAGATCCTTTGCACCCACAAGCACATGCAGCTCCGGCCCGGCCAATATGCCCTCGAGGCTCACGGGCAGGTATTTGTCAGCCACCGGGTCGGGATCGGCCGGCAAACCCGCAGGCTCCGCCGAGAGGCGCGCCTCGATGGTCGCCAGGATGTCTTCCTTCCAGGCCAGGCGCTGGACCTGCCAGACACCCAGCCCGATCAGGATCCCGGCCCCAATCAGACCGATCATCAAAGGCACCACCAGCCGCCGCATCAGACCCCATCCCAAAAGACGAAAATGCGAGAGGCATACCCTCCCGCACTTTCATTGTTCCAAAAATACTCTCGCCGAAGACGCAGGGCTCTTGCCGAAGAATCATGCGCCACGCTGGGCGCGTTACTGCCCCCAGATATAGACCGCAGCAAAGAGGAAGAGCCAGACAACGTCGACAAAGTGCCAATACCATGCCGCCGCCTCGAACCCGACGTGGTTGTCAGGCGTGAAATGGCCGCGCACTGTGCGCAGGTAGCAGATAAAGAGAAAGATCGTGCCGATGATCACATGCGCACCGTGGAAGCCCGTCGCCATGAAGAAGTTCGCGCCATAGATATTGCCCGAGAAGCCAAAGGCCGCGTGGCTGTATTCATACGCCTGAAAGACGCTGAAGATAATGCCAAGCGCGACTGCCAGCAGCAGACCCATCTTCATGTCAGAGCGGTTGTTCTCATGCACCAGCGCATGGTGCGCCCATGTTGCCGCCGCCCCCGAGCAGAGCAGGATCAGCGTGTTGATCAGCGGCAGGTGCCACGGATCGAACGTCTCGATCCCCGCAGGGGGCCAGACGCCATCCGTTCCCGGCGACAGCTCGCCCATGGGGTACATGGCATGTTTGAAAAAGCTCCAGAACCACGCGGCAAAGAACATGACCTCGGACATGATGAACATGATGAAGCCATAGCGCAGGCCGATGCGCACGACGGGCGTGTGATCGCCTGCCTGATTCTCGGCTACCGTCTCGGCCCACCAGCCGTACATCGTGTAAAGGACGCCGACAAAACCGATCAGAAACATCCACGGCTGGTTGTTATCGACGCTGGGCGACATCCAAAGGACGGCGCCGAACAGCATGACAAAGGCCGCAACAGCCCCCAGAAACGGCCAGACCGACGGGGGCAGAATGTGGTAATCGTGGTTCTTCTCATGTGCCATGTCGGACTCCCTCGTGGACGGGCTTTGTTGATATGCGCGGGCAGTGGCCATGTCCATGGCACCGCCCTAGCGCGTCAGTTGACGGTTCTACCCGTTTCAGCGCCATCCGCAAGTGTGGCCTGCTGTTCCGGCAGATCGATTTCGTAGAATGTGTAGGAGAGCGTGATGGTGTGCGTGTATTTCGCATCCCGGTCGTCCACGATCTCGGGATTGACAAAGAACGTCACTGGCATCTCGACGCGCTCACCGGGTTGCAACACCTGTTCGGTAAAGCAGAAGCATTCGATCTTTTCGAAAAAGCCACCCGCCTCGTAGGGCGTCACGTTGTAGGACGCCTGCCCCGCGATGGGGCGATCAGTGGGGTTGTAGGCCTCGTAGAAGGCCAGGCCCGTCTCGCCGATACGCACTTCCATCTCGCGCTGCATGGGCTTGAACGACCATGCCATGTTACGCTCGAGGCTGCCGTCGAAACGCACCTTGATGGTCTGGTCCAGAATGACATCCGAGTCGCCTTGCGCCACGCCCGTCACGCCGCCAAAGCCCGTCACACGGCAGAACCAGTCGTAGAACGGCACAGAGGCCCAGGCCAAAGCGCCCATGGTCACGACCACACCGACCAGTTGGAGAACGGTCTTCCTTGTGTTCTTGCGCGTCAGGTCATCGTCAGTCGCCATAACCAGCCCCTTCCGAAGTCTCGGGAATTACAAATTCGTCCTGACTGACCTTGGCGACCGTGAGGCCGAAAACCAATGCGACAAATGCTGCCAGCACCACGCCCAACCCCAGATTACGGCTGAACCGGCGATTGTGCATCTCGTGGCTCTTGCGAAAAAACGCCATCAGAGGCCCCAGACGCCAAGAGTGCCGCCCAGCGCACCCGAAGAGATCACGCCCAAGCTGCGCAACGCCGCGTCGACGAGGATCGCCGAGAAGAGGACGAAGAGGTAGTAGAGCGAGTGCTTGAACACCGTCTTTTCCACACCATAGCCGTCGGCCTCCGCCGCCGTCTCGTCCCGGCGCCAGATGCGCCACGCGCCCCGCAGGAAGAGCGCGTTGAGCAGAACCGCCGCAACAAGGTAGAACGGCCCGCCGATCGAGGTGAAGGCCAGCGCAAAAGATACCGGCACCAGCAGGATCGTGTAGGCGAGGATATGGTTGCGCGTAACGCGGCGGCCATGGGTCGAGGTCAGCATGGGCACGCCGGCCTCGTCATAATCGGACTTCATGAACAGCGCGAGCGCCCAGAAATGCGGCGGCGTCCACATGAATATCAGCGCGAACATGAGCACCGATTCCACGCTGACACTCCCCGTGGCCGCAGCCCAGCCGATCATCGGAGGAAAAGCGCCGGCGGCACCGCCGATGACGATGTTCTGCGGCGTCCACCGCTTGAGCCACATCGAGTAGATGACGACGTAGAAGAAGATGGTGAAGGCCAGAAGACCCGCCGCGACCAGATTGGTCGCAAGGCCCAGCATCACCACCGAAATGCCCGACAGCGCCATGCCAAAACCGAACGCCTCGCCTTCGGTGATGCGCCCCGAGGGGATGGGCCGCTTGCGCGTGCGCTTCATGATGCGGTCTATGTCGGCATCCCACCACATGTTCAGCGCGCCTGACGCACCGCCGCCGATGGCAATGAAGAGGATCGCGGTAAACCCGACCACCGGATGCACCGGCATCGGTGCCGCCAGAAGGCCCACCAGCGCGGTAAAGACCACCAGCGACATGACGCGCGGCTTAAGCAGTGCAAAGAAATCCGCAAAGCCCGCATCTTGCGGGCGCGCGGCTTCGCCCTTGGAGGCGGATGCGTCAAAGCTGGCGTCGCTCATGTGGACCTCCGGTCAAAGGCGGCGCGGATGCGGTGCCCTCAAGTCTATATTAGATAGGTTTGCGCCCGCTCCGGCAGTAGGGGCGGACGCAAAAGGTGCATTGCGGCGGCAATTACTGGGCCGAAGCGACCTTGTAGCCATCCTGCGACGGCACGCCTGCATACTCTTCGATCGCACCCTCGAGCCAGGCGTCGTAGGCCTCTTGGCTCACGACCTTGACCGTGATCGGCATATAGGCGTGATCTGCGCCGCAAAGCTCGCTGCACTGGCCAAAATAGACACCCTCACGCTCGGCCGTGAACCAAAGCTGCGCAAGGCGGCCGGGAACGGCGTCCTGCTTGACCCCGAAGGCCGGGATCGTCCAGCTATGGATCACATCCGCGCCGGTGACCTGCATCACGACGGTCTTGCCCACCGGGACGACAACGGCGGTATCCGTGGCAAGCTTGAACTCGTCGCGGCTATAGCCCGCCTCCTCCAGCTCGGCGATCACCTCGTCGTTAAGGATCTTGCCGCTGCCGATCATGAAGCTTTGGAAGTCAAAGTCGTGGTCGGTATATTCGTAGCCCCAGTACCACTGATAGCCGGTTACCTTGATGTTGATATCGCCCTCGGGAATTTCCTGCTGCTTGAACAGAACGGGCAGCGAAAAGGCACCGATGAAGACGAGGATCAGGATCGGCACGACAGTCCACGCGATCTCGACCGGGGAATTATGGGTGAACTTGGCCGGGTTCGGATTCGATTTGCGGTTGAAGCGCACCATCGCATAGATCAGCAGCCCCGTGACGAAGAGCGTGATGATGGTGATGATGATCAGCACCATACCGTCGAGCCATTGCAGATCGCTGGCCAGCTCGGTCGCGGCGGGCTGAAAACCGGTGCCACCCTGCGTTGGCTTGCCCACGATCTCGAGGTTGTCCTGCGCCAGCGCGGGAACTGCGGTGAATGCCGCCAGCGAGGCCAGCAGGGAGGAAATGTATCGCATATGGCACCTTGATCGGTTGAAGCGGATATATCGTTGCATCTGGCGGCGCACCACCATGGCGGCGACCCAGCCGTTGAACATTGCGGTGTTAAAAACATATATCTCGCCGTGAGACAAGATTGACGGTTGCGGCAAACAGACGCTTTGTCTGATTTATCTGGAAAAGCGGCGCGCGCGAATGGCAAGATCACCGCAAGGTGGCAGGCCCCCGCCAAAAAGGCACCAAAAACTGTGCCATAATCAACGCGCGGGCCCGAATATGGCGCCCCGCGGATCAAGCAAAGCAGGACACATCCATGACCGGCACAGCCTTTCGCCCCTTTGACGACAATCTGGACAAGGACGCGGCCCTCGCCCAGCTGACCCGCGCCACGCAGGGCGCCGATGACGGCGAGCTTTTTCTGGAGCGGGTGCGCAGCGAGGCGCTGGTCTTTGACGACGGGCGCATCCGGACGGCGAGCTACGACGCGGGCGAGGGATTCGGCCTGCGCGCGGTGCGCGGCGAAGCGGTGGGATACGCCCACAGCTCGGACATCACCGATGCCGCATTGGGGCGCGCGGTGGATACCGCGCAACTGGCCGTCGGAGATGGCGGCGGCGTCATGGCACCCTCGCCCCGCCTGACCAACACGCAGCTCTATACGGATGTCGATCCCATCGCCGGCGCGGCCTTTCCGGTCAAGATCGAGACCCTGCGCGAAATCGACGCCTTTGCGCGCGATCTGGATCCACGGGTGGTGCAGGTGTCAGCGGTCATTGCCGCCTCCTGCCAGGAGATCGAGATCCTGCGCCCGGACGGCAGCCACCTGCGGGACGTGCGCCCCATGACGCGGGTCAATGTCTCGGTGATCGTCGAAGAGGACGGCCGCCGCGAATCCGGCACCGCCGGCGGCGGGGGCCGTGTCGGCCTTGATGGTCTGATCGATCCGGCGGACTGGCAGGCCAAGGCGCGCGAGGCGCTGCGCATCGCCACGGTCAATCTGCGCGCCGTTCCCGCGCCGGCGGGCGTCATGGATGTGGTCCTCGGTCCGGGATGGCCCGGTATCCTCTTGCACGAGGCCATCGGCCACGGCCTTGAGGGGGATTTCAACCGCAAGGGCGCCTCGGCGTTTGCCGGGCTGATGGGACAGCGGATCGCCGCACCCGGTGTCACGGTGCTGGATGACGGCACGATACCGGACCGGCGCGGAAGCCTGACCATCGACGATGAGGGCACCCCGTCAAAGCGCAACGTTCTGATCGAGGACGGCATCCTTGTGGGCTACATGCAGGACCGCCAGAACGCACGCCTCATGGGCGTCGAGGCGACGGGCAACGGCCGCCGCGAAAGCTATGCCCATGCGCCCATGCCGCGCATGACCAACACCTACATGCTGGGCGGTGACACCGCGCCGGGCGACATCGTGGCCGACCTGAAGGATGGCATCTATGCGGTTGGCTTTGGCGGCGGGCAGGTCGATATCACAAACGGCAAGTTCGTTTTCTCCTGCACCGAGGCGTATCGCGTTCAAAACGGTGTTGTCGGCGCTCCGGTCAAGGGCGCGACCCTGATCGGGGACGGCGCAACCGCTCTTCAACAGATCCGCGCGGTCGGCAGCGACATGGCGCTGGATCCCGGCATGGGCAATTGCGGCAAGGCGGGCCAGTGGGTGCCGGTCGGCGTGGGCCAGCCCACCTTGATGATCGGCGGGCTCACGGTGGGCGGCTCAGGCGGCTAGGCTGACCTGCCTGTCCGCTGGCGGCGCGATTGTTGCCCGCTTCATGAACGACCGCTGCGCCGTGGGCCGGTGCAGGGTTTTGAGTATTTTTGCCAAGATGAAGCCCCGCCCTTCAAGGAGCGCGCGTATCCACGGGAGTGGGGCGTGGTTTACGGGATGTTAACCACCCGTGCGCTACTGATGATTCTGTAAGCAGGCGGAGCCATGATGTCCTTGGAAACACATCCTTCCACTCACCCCCCACTCCCACCCACCACGGAAGATGACAGGGTATCGTGGCTTCGCCTCTTGCGCTCGCGGCGCGTGGGCGTTGCGACCTTTTATCGCCTGCTGGCCGAACATGGCACTGCGCTGGCGGCGCTGCCCGAAGTGGCCAAGGCCGCGGGCATGGACGACTACACCACCTGCCCCGAGGGCGTCGTGCTGGCCGAGATGCGGGCGGCGCGCATGGCCGGGGCGCTGCTGATCTGCGTGACGGACCCGCTCTATCCGGATGCGCTGCGGGACATTCCAGACCCGCCCCCGATTCTGTGGGCAATGGGCGATCTGGGCGCCCTGGCCCGGCCCAAGGTCGCTATGGTCGGGGCGCGCAATGCGTCGTCACTGGGCACCCGCATGGCGCGCGCGCTGGCCGCGGACCTGTCGAAGGCGGGCTATGTCGTCGTCTCGGGCCTTGCGCGGGGTGTCGATACGGCGGCGCATGCAGCGACGGTCGAGGGCGGCACGATCGCCGTCATGGCCGGCGGTGTCGATGTCCTTTATCCCGCCGAGAACGCCAAGCTGGCCGGTGATATCCTGCGCTGCGGCGTGCGGCTGTCGGAGATGCCGATGGGCACGGTGCCGCAGGCGCGTCATTTTCCGCGTCGCAACCGCATCATCAGCGGGCTTGCCGGCGCCGTCGTCGTCGTGGAAGCAGCCGCCAAGTCGGGATCATTGATCACAGCGCGCAACGCGCTGGACCAGGGCCGCGACGTGCTGGCCGTGCCGGGCCACCCGTTCGACGCGCGCGCAGCTGGCTGCAACATGCTTATCCGCGATGGCGCGCGCCTTGTGCGCTGCGCAGCCGATGTGATCGAAGCGCTGCCTGCACCGGCACAAGCAGCGGCAGCACCGTCACTGCTCGATCAGATTCCGCCCGCGCCGCCCGAGCGGCGCACGCTGGGCGAGACGGCCGATCTGCACAGCCGCATCCTGAACCGCCTCGGACCGTCACCATTGGCTGAAGATCAACTGATCCGCGACCTTGACGCACCGGCCCGGTCGGTCGCCCCAGCGCTGATCGATCTGGAACTGGACGGCCGTATCCGCCGGCAAGCCGGCGGCCTATTGTCGCTGGCCGAATGAGCCAGAAAGCCTAAGGCGCCATTGGCAAAGCAGGCCGTCTGTGCGAGGCCGGCCGCGCCGGATACGCGACACCGCATCGTTGACAATCCCCCTTGCACCGCCACATGTTGCCCGGCCATAAGCGTGTTTTCGTCGATGCGCGGAGTGGCCCGGTGCATTTGTCCCTTTGCGCCGCGGCCCTCAGCGCCTAGATGTGGCACTGCTTTTCGGTCTGCTCCGATCCTTTGAAGAGCCGCCGAAACACAAGAGTGATAAGGAATTTCATGCCCGTAGTCGTCGTCGAATCCCCCGCCAAGGCCAAGACCATCAACAAGTATCTCGGCACGGGCTATACCGTTCTGGCGTCCTATGGTCATGTCCGCGACCTGCCGCCCAAGGATGGCTCTGTCGATCCCGACAACGGCTTTGACATGAAGTGGGAGATCGGGGTCGACAGCCGCAAACACGTCAAGGCGATCGCCGATGCGCTGGCCGATGACAACGAATTGATCCTCGCGACGGACCCCGACCGCGAGGGCGAGGCGATCAGCTGGCACCTCGAAGAGGCGCTGCGCAAGCGCAAGGCGATCAACAAGGACACGCCCGTCAGCCGCGTCGTCTTCAACGCGATCACCAAGGCCGCCGTGACCGAGGCGATGGCCAATCCCCGGCAGGTCGACGCACCGCTGGTCGAGGCGTATCTGGCGCGCCGCGCGCTCGACTACCTCGTCGGCTTCAACCTCAGCCCGGTTCTGTGGCGCAAGCTGCCCGGCGCCAAGTCCGCCGGCCGCGTGCAATCGGTCTGCCTGCGCCTCATCGTCGAGCGCGAGATGGAGATCGAGGCATTCAACCCCCGCGAATACTGGTCCGTCAAGGCACAGCTGATCACGCCGCGCGGGCAGGAATACGAGGCGCGGCTGACCTCGCTCGCCGGCAAGAAACTGGACAAGTTCGATCTGGCCAACGCGACGCAAGCCGAAATGGCCGTGCAGGCGGTGTCGTCCCGCGCGCTGAAGGTCACATCGGTCGAGGCCAAACCCGCCAGCCGTAATCCGTCTGCCCCTTTCATGACTTCGACACTGCAGCAAGAGGCCAGCCGCAAGTTCGGCATGGGCGCGCGCCAGACTATGAGCGCAGCGCAGCGGCTGTATGAGGCGGGCCATATCACTTACATGCGGACCGACGGCATCGACATGGCCGCCGAGGCCGTGAGCGCCGCGCGCGAGGCCATCGCCGATCGCTATGGCAAGGATTACGTGCCGAGCGAGCCACGCATCTACAAGAACAAGGCCAAAAATGCGCAGGAGGCGCATGAATGCATCCGCCCGACCGAGATGGCCAAGGATGCCGCCGCCCTGAAAATCACCGACCGCGATCAGGCGCGTCTGTATGATCTGATCTGGAAGCGGACGCTGGCCTGCCAGATGGCGGGCGCCCGGTTGGAGCGCACGACAGTCGAAATCGGCAGCGATGATGGTCAGGTCGGCCTGCGCGCGACGGGTCAGGTCGTGCTCTTTGACGGTTTCCTGCGGGTCTACGAGGAAGGCCGCGACGATGTGGACGAGGGTGGCGATGATGCGCGCCTGCCGCAGATGTCCGAAGGCGACAAGGCCAGCTTTGGCAAGTCGGGCCTACGCGATCAATTCGCCAAGGCGGACAAGAGCGAGGCGTCAAACAGTCTGGTCGAAGACAGCGCAAAGGGCATGGCGCGCCACGAGGCCGCGATCCTGGCCGAAAACGCCGCCGTTCTGGGCCTGCAATCGCACACCCAGCCGCCGCCGCGCTATACCGAGGCGACGCTGGTCAAACGCATGGAAGAGCTGGGCATCGGCCGGCCGTCGACCTACGCCAGCATCGTGACCACGATTCAGGACCGCGAATACGTGCGCAAGGACGGCAATCGCCTGATCCCCGAGGACAAGGGACGCATTGTCACGATCTTCCTGCTCAACTTCTTCAGGAAGTATGTCGGGTATGAGTTCACCGCCGATCTCGAGCAGGAGTTGGACCATGTCAGCGCCGGTGATGCGGATTGGAAAGATATTCTGAACCGCTTCTGGCACGATTTCTCGGCCGCCATTGCCGAGACCTCGGAGCTGCGCATCTCCGAGGTGCTGGATGTGCTGGATGAGGCGCTGGCCCCCACGCTCTACCCGCCGCGCGAGGATGGCAGTGATCCGCGCATCTGCCCGCTTTGCGGCAATGGCAAGCTGCATCTCAAGACGTCGAAATCCGGCGGCTTTGTCGGCTGCGGCAATTATCCCGAGTGCCGCTATACCCGCCCCATCGGCGCGGACGCGGCCGAGGCGGGCGACCGCGTGCTGGGCGAGGATGACGGCGACGAAATCAGCCTGCGCTCGGGGCGTTTCGGCCCTTATGTGCAGCGCGGCGAGGCGACCGAGGAAAACAAGAAGCCGCCCCGCGCGTCGCTGCCCAAGGGCTGGACGCCGGACGCGATGGACCTGGAAAAGGCGCTGACGCTGCTGAGCCTGCCGCGCGAGGTTGGCCCCCACCCCGAGGACGGCGAGATGATCGAGGCCGGGATCGGACGCTATGGCCCCTTCGTCAAGCACGGCAAGCTCTATGCCAACCTCAAGGAGGTCGATGAGGTCTTTACCATCGGCATGAACCACGCGGTTGACGTGCTGGCGCAAAAGTTGGCCAGTCGCGGCGCGGGCCGGGCAGCGGCCAAGCCCCTCAAGGAGCTGGGCGAGCATCCCGAAAGCGGCGGCGCGATGAACGTCATGGAAGGGCGCTATGGTCCTTACGTGAAGTGGGAAAAGATCAACGCGACCATCCCCAAGGGGACGGAACCCGAGGATGTCACAGTTGCCATGGCGGTCGAGCTGATTGCCGAGAAGGCCGCGAAATCCGGCAAGGGCAAGAAGGCCGCACCCAAGAAGAAGGCAGCGCCCAAGAAAGCCCCGGCCAAAAAGCCCGCCGCGAAGAAGCCCGCTGCAAAAACAAGCGCAGCAAAGGCGCCTGCGGCAAGGAAAGCCGCCAGCAAGGAGTAAGCATCGCCCGTTTCGGCGGGCCATGCGTCTTCGCAACCCAGCCGTGCCACACAGCTTTGTCATTGGAACTTTATGGCGCTAAACTGCATGTAAAGCACGAGGGCAACGATTCTGCCCATCACTCAAGAGGACATGAGCCATGAAGACATCAGGCCTCAGCCGCCGCGCCGCATTGATCGGCGGTGCCGCGGCCTTTACGACATTGGCTGCGCCCGGTATCCTGCGCGCTCAGGATGTGGCCGGCACGCGCCGCAACACGTCCAGCTTCATAAGGCAGGACTGGCAGGACCACTTCGACTCGCTGGGCAGTGGCGCGATTGTTTGTGACACCGGATCGCGTGCGCTGCACTACTGGAACTCGGATGCCACGGATTACCGTGTTTATCCCACGTCCGTTCCGATGACAGACGCACTGACGCGCACCGGCTATACCAAGATCGTGCGCAAGAAAGTCGGCCCCGACTGGACACCAACCGCGAACATGAAAGAACGGGACCCCACCCTGCCCGATTACATGCCGCCGGGTCCGGGCAATCCCTTGGGCACCCACGCGATGTATCTGTCGTGGCCCGCCTATCTGATCCACGGCACGCATGACACGCGCAAGATCGGGCGCCGCTCGTCCTCGGGGTGCATCGGTCTTTACAACCAGAAGATCGAAGAGCTGTTCGAGATCACGCCCGTCGGCACTCAGGTGCGCGTGATCTGATTACCGCTGGCCCCGGCCTGAATCCGCCCCCGGCCCCACGTGGGCCGGGTGTATGAAGAAACCCCCTTGTCGGACAGGGCTGGCGGCGCGGTGGCATTGACTCTTGATGCGCCGCTGACCACAAACCTAGGAACCGTGCTTGAGAGGGATTTTTCATGAAGAAAGTATATGCGAACGCCACCGAGGCGCTGGAGGGTCTGCTGGAGGACGGCATGACCATCGCGGCCGGTGGATTTGGTCTGTGCGGCATCCCCGAGTTGCTGCTACAGGCGATCAAGGAACATGGCGCCAAGGATCTGACATTTGCCAGCAACAACGCGGGCGTCGATGATTTTGGCATCGGAATCCTGCTTCAGTCGCGGCAGGTGCGCAAGATGATGAGCTCTTACGTGGGCGAGAATGCCGAGTTCATGCGCCAGTATCTGGCGGGCGAGTTGGAGATCGAGTTCAACCCCCAAGGCACCCTGGCCGAGCGCATGCGCGCCGGCGGCGCGGGCATCCCCGGCTTCTATACCAAGACCGGCGTCGGCACGCAGGTCGCCGAGGGCAAGGAGCACAAGGAGTTCGACGGCGAGACCTACATCCTCGAACGCGGGATCGTGGCAGACCTCAGCATCGTAAAAGCGTGGAAGGCCGACGACACCGGCAATCTGGTGTTCCGCAAGACGGCCCGCAATTTCAACCCCCCCGCTGCGATGTGCGGCAAGGTCTGCGTTGTCGAGGTCGAAGAGATCGTGCCGCGCGGCACGCTCGACCCTGACCATATCCACCTGCCCGGCATCTATGTGCACCGTCTGATCCAGGGCGAGCACGAGAAACGGATCGAACAGCGCACGACGCGCAAGAGGGAGGAAGCCTGATGCCTTGGGACCGCAACCAAATGGCCGAGCGCGCCGCGCAAGAGCTGGAAGACGGCATGTATGTGAACCTCGGCATCGGTATTCCGACGCTGGTCGCCAATTACGTCGGCGACAAGGAGATCACCCTGCAATCCGAGAACGGAATGCTGGGCATGGGTGCATTCCCCTTCGAGGGTGAAGAGGACCCCGACCTTATCAACGCCGGGAAACAGACCATCACCGAGCTGAACCGCACGGCCTATTTCGATAGCGCGACCAGCTTTGGCATGATCCGGGGCGGCAAGATCGCAGCCGCGATCCTTGGTGCAATGGAAGTCGCCGAGAACGGCGATCTGGCCAACTGGATGATCCCCGGCAAGCTGGTCAAGGGCATGGGCGGCGCGATGGATCTTGTCGCCGGTGTCGGCAAGGTGATCGTCGTGATGGACCACACGAACAAGGCGGGCGACAGCAAACTGCTCAAGGAATGCACATTGCCGCTGACCGGGACGGGCGTCGTGAATCGCATCATCACCAACTTAGGTGTTCTGGATGTGGTGCCCGGCGGGCTCAGGATCGTCGAATGCGCGACAGGCGTCACCGAAGACGAGATCCGCGCCGCAACAGAGGCGACGATCGTCTGAGGCGCAGGCAGAACGCCAAGCGGAGTTTACCAGCAAGGTTTCGACTTTCCTTGCTCAAGATCAGGGGGCGGTGCCATGTGGCGCCGCCCCTTTTTCAGTTCGCCATGGCCATATTGAGGGCGCAACCGTCCGAGATGAACTCGGGCCGTGTCTTGCACAGGCCGCGGGCCAGATCATATGCGGCCAGCACCTTGGGCACATAATCACGGGTTTCGGCGTACGGCGGCACGCCCTGGTTGGCCTTGACCGCGCGCTCGCCTGCGTTGTAGCCGGCCAGCGCCAGGATGGGATCGCCCTCGAACTCCTTGAGCAACCAATCGAGATAGGCCACGCCGCCGCGGATGTTCTCGGCCTCCGACAGGCTGTCGGTCACGCCAAATCGCGCGGCGGTGTCGGGGATCAGCTGCATCAGGCCCTCGGCGCCCTTCTCACTGACCGCCGTGCGCCGCCCGCCGGATTCGACTGCGATCACCGCCAGCACCAGCGCGGGCGACACGTCGGTTCCGATCGTCGCCATCAGGATGTGCTGTCCTTGCGCTGCGGCGATGTCCTGCATGTCCTGCAAGCGGTAGCGCGGGCTTGCCATGCCCGCAGGCGGTTTGGCCAGAATGCCCAGCGCCTCGTCAAAGCGCAGCGTGCCCGCATCGGCGTAGCCCGGTGGCACCTTGTCCCAGAACCACCCGTAGCTGGCCGTGCGCACGTCCGGGGATGCGGCGACGCCGGTGTCTTCGCCCTCGGCACGCGGCGGGGTGCTGCGGGCCGGGGCGGGCTGATCGCCCGGCTGGATCTGGACATCGATGCGCTTGCTCGTTCCCTTCTTGGGGGGCTTGCCCATCTTGAAGGTAAACTCGGGAAAGGGTGCCGGATCGGCCACCAGAGGCGCCGGACACAGCAGCAAGGCCGCCAACGTCGGGGCAAGGATATGTCGCACGGGGTGTGTTCTGCCTGTTTGCGTTCTGTCTGATGCGTCGCGCTTTTCCTCAAATCATCGCAAAAAACCGGGCCTCGCGCCAGTCCCGTGACGCGCCCGAGGCGGATTCGGCGCCTGATTCGACGCAACCCCATCAAAAGGTAAGCAAATCTTTAATTTAAAAATATAATATTTTCAGCCTGTTAGGCATTCCCTCTTCAAAAATATCAATACGCTACAAAATCGCTCCAATCGCGCCTAATTTGCGCCTTCATTGAGCAGCAAAACCTACTCATCCGAGGCGCTGAGGGCCAACAGTAGAGAGGCGGCCCAGCCAGCAAGACGGTGAGAAACCTGAGCAACTCAATGATCCTTTGGAGGGACAACACATGATCAATTTCATCAAGAATTTCCGTGCAGACGAAGATGGCGCCGTGACCGTTGACTGGGTCGTTCTGACCGCAGCAGTCGTTGGCCTGGGCATTGCCGGTGTGGCAGCCGTCAAGGGCGGCGTCGAAGGTCTGGCTGGCACCATCGCGAGTGACGTCAACGATCTGGAAACCGGCGTCACTGCGACAGCCGTCCCTGAAGAGGGTTAATTCACGGATCTTTATGATCCAGAAAATTAGACGGTGAGCCGCAAGTCATCGATTTGCGGCTCATCTGCCACGAGGCATATAGTCGTAGCGACATCCTTACGCCATGCATTGCCCTCATAATGGATTCATCCAACGGGTGGGAACGAGAGTATGTCAATTTATCTCAAAGCGTGGCTCGAAGACGAATGCGGCGCAGTCACTGTCGACTGGGTTGTTCTGACCGCAGCAGTGGTCGCACTCGGTGTCACAGCGGTAGCATCTGCTCGCACGGGCATCGAAGGCCTGTCTGGAAAGATTGAAACTGACGTCGCTGCGATCGAAACTGGCACTGAATAACTTTCATCGTTGCTTTGCAAACATTCTAATGCCGGGACTGTTGTAACAAGAGCATTTCACTGCATCCACCAATCACACACCGGCACCCGGCCAGCCCACTGATTGAAAGGAAAAGCCATGCGTTTGATTTTTGGACTGGTCCTCGTTCTCGGCGTGGCGCTTGCTGGCTTTGCCGTCTACATGGCGCAAAGCTATATTCAGAATTATCAGAATGCTCTCGCGATCGAGCGCCAGTCGCGTCCCGAGCCGATCAAGACCGTCGATGTCTACGTCGCCAAACGCACGCTTGAATATGGCGAGCAGATCCTGACAAAGGACGTCAAGCAGGTCGCCTACCCCGAAGCGTCTTTGCCCGAGGGTGTCTTTCTGACCGAGGAAAGCCTGTTTCCCAGGGGCGAGGACGAGCCTCGCACCGCGCTGCGAGCCATGGAAAAAGGCGAGGCCATCCTCGCCATCAAGGTGACGGGGCCGGGCCAGGATGCCGGGATCTCGGCGAAGCTGGGGCGCGGTATGCGGGCCTTTGCGATCAAGGTCGACAGCACCTCGGGTGTTTCGGGCTTCTTGCGGCCGGGAGACCGCGTCGATGTCTATTGGACCGGCAATATCGGCCAAGGCAACCTGCGCACCGAAGGCGACAGTCGCGGCGATGTCACCAAGCTGATCGACAGCGGCGTTCGCCTGATCGCGATTGACCAATCCTCCAATTCGGACATGGCCGAAGCCAACATCGCGCAAACCGTCACGGTCGTCGTCCGCCCCGAGCAGGTCGCCGCCCTCGCGCAGGCCCAGGCCACAGGTCGTCTGACCCTCAGCCTTGTGGGCACGCAGGACGATGTCGTGGCCCAGGCGATCGAGGTGGATCAACGCCAGCTCCTCGGGCTTTCCGCCGCCCCGGCTCCTGCTGCAGCGCCCCGCGCAGAGGTTTGCACGATCCGCACACGGCGCGGCGCAGAAGTGATCGAAACACCTATCCCCTGCACGAACTAGCGCCCAACCTACTGTAAACACTATGACATCTTGGGGCGCTTCTTCCACGGCGCCCCAAAGTATTTGTGCAACTCAAAAATCACACAGTTTACAAAAAACGCCTAAGTGCCATTGATCCTTGAAAAAAAGAAAAAACTACCGCACAGTAAATCAATCTTGGGCGTCAAGACCCAACAATGAGGCGTGATCGGAAGGCAGGTCACATGAAAATGACGAACATATTTGCGGCAGCCCTGATCGGGCTGACGGCAATCCTATCCGGTGCGCCGGCACCTGTCCATGCGGACAGCCTTCAGGTTGTGCGCAAGGGCTCTGGTCGTGACCTGAGTGTCGCGATGAACCGCGCTGTGGTGGTCGAAAGCGACGTGCCATTTGCAGAACTCAGCATCGCGAACCCGGCCATCGCCGATTTTTCGACGCTGTCGGATCGCACCATTTATGTGCTAGGCAAATCGCCGGGTCGCACCACGCTGACACTTCTGGATGAAAACGGTCGCCTGATCGCAAATGTTGAAGTGCAGGTCAGCGCCGATGTTTCGGAATTCAAGGAACGCCTGCGCCAGATCCTGCCGAACGAGCAGATCGAGGTGCGCACCGCGAATGACGGCATCGTCATGTCGGGCACGGTCAGCAGCACACCGCGATTGCAGCGCGCGCTGGATCTGGCCGAACGCTATGCCCCCGAGCGGGTGTCGAACCTGATGAGCGTTTCGGGCAAGCAGCAGGTCATGCTCAAGGTCCGCTTTGCCGAGATGCAGCGCAATGTTGCCAAGAGCCTGTCCTCATCGCTGTCCATTGATGGTCTTTCTACTGGTGGTCTGGGCGCGGGCGCCGCAGTCAACGGCGTATCGTCAGATTTTCAGCCGTCAGGTATTACACCGGGCACGACGGCGTTGGGCAACAACAACGGCGCGGCCTTCTTTGGGTTCAATGCAGGTTCGGCGCAGATTGGTATCCTGCTTCAGGCGCTCGAGACAAAGGGTGTCGTGCGCACCTTGGCCGAGCCGAACCTGACAGCCCTTTCCGGCCAGGAGGCCAAATTTCTTGCGGGCGGCGAATATCCCATTCCCGTCAGCCAGGAAGACGGCGCGATCGCGGTCGAGTTCAAGCCCTTCGGGGTCGAGCTGAATTTCACGCCCCGTGTTCTGGACGACAACGTCATCAACCTCGAGTTGGCGGCCGCTGTATCGTCACTGGACCCGAGCAGCAGCATCCAGGCAACCGGCTTCAATATCAGTGGCTTCCGCCGCCGCGACACATCGACAACGGTCGCATTGCGCGATGGAGAGAGCTTTGCGATCGCCGGCCTCTTGCAGGACGATTTCCGCGATAATTCCGGCCAGGTGCCATGGCTGGGCGATGTCCCGGTCCTTGGCGCCCTCTTTCGCAGCGCCGATTATCAGCGCTCGCAGACCGAGTTGGTCATCATCGTGACGGCGCATCTGGTTTCGCCGACGCGCGGCGAGGCCCTTGTGTTGCCGACCGATCGGGTCAGACTGCCCTCCGAGGCAGATCTGTTTCTCAATGGCCGCGTCGCCCGCGATGCGCGCCCCCAGACCGGCGGCGCTGGTGAAGTTGCAGATCAGGACTTCAGCGGCTCTTACGGCTATGTGATGGATTGAGCAGGGAGCGGAGAAGATGAAGAGGACTCTTTCAATTCTGCCAATCCTGGCACTGGTAGGGTGCACCAACTCGCCCGAGGTATATCGGTCGTACTTCGGTGAGGCGGGATCGCTGGTGGATGGCGGCAATTTCGGCAACGCCGTCATGCACAACACCCAAGTGATGACCGGCGAGCGCAGCTATGTCTACAACCTGTCAAATCGCTTTGCGACCGAAGTGCTTTCAACGGTCAACTTTGCCTTCAACTCCGATCAGTTGGATGCAGGCGCCCGCGATACGCTGCGCGAGCAGGCGGCGTGGATACGCCAGTTTCCCGAGGTCCGCTTCAAGGTCTATGGGCACACGGACGCCGTCGGATCGAGCGCCTACAACAAGAATTTGGGTATGCGCCGCGCACGCGCCGTGGTGAACTATCTCACCGCGCAAGGCATCAGCCGTTCGCGCCTCGAAGCCGTCGTGTCCTTTGGCGAGGCGCAGCCCCTGATCGTGACCCAAGGCCGGGAGCGTCGCAACAGGCGCACCGTGACCGAAGTGTCGGGTTTCGTGAAATCGCATCCTATCATCATGGACGGCAAATACGCCCAGGTCGTCTATCGCGAGACAATCGTCAGCGCCAAACCCCAATCAGATCTCATGATGGCTGGCGAATCGCAGAGCCTGACAAGCGAATAGGCGCAAGAGCGCACAGGTTTTCTCCCTGCCCGGCTTGCCGGGACATCTCAAAACCCGCCGCATCGCCGGTGGGTTTTTTTTGTTCGACAGGCAGGCACGACTGCGGGCGCAAGATGCGCGTGAACGCACAATTACGATATTCCGGCCCTATTGTTGCCCAGATTTTCGGTGAGTTTGCATGAGGAGAAACCGGCCGGCGCCCGTGGTGCGGGCCGGGATTCGAACAATCGCGGCTCTGTGCAAAAGGACGGCCCACCCAAGAGGCCGCCCCCGCCAGCGCCACGCAAGATAGGACAGTAACGCAATGAGCAGTGCGACCAATCAACCCGAGGCAAGCCCCCTCGTCGCGTGCACGATCAGCCGCGATGTGACCAATTTCGACCTTTTGATCGAGGATATGGAATCTGCGGTCGGCGAGGCATGGGGTGATCTGGGATTTCCCGAGGCTTTGGCCTTCATGGGGCAGCTCGATGCGAAAATGCTGGAGTTCATCGCCATCGCCATTGACGAGGATGACGAGGCCGATCTCAGCATCATCGGCGATATCATCACTCTGGCAGGTCAGCTCAAGATCAAGGTGATCCTCATCGCCGACGATGTGACCCCCGCCGCGCTGCACAGCCTGCTGCGCCAAGGCGCGGACGAGTTTGTGCCCTACCCCCTGCCAGAGGGCGAATTGCAGGCCGCGATCGAGCGTATGCGCAAGCCTGCTGAGCCCGCTCCCACCGTCAGTTCAACACCCCGCGCGAATGGCGGCGATGGCGTGATTCTGGGCGTGCACGGCCTTGCGGGCGGCACCGGCGCAACGACATTGGCCGTCAACCTCGCTTGGGAGCTTGCCAGCGCATCCAAGGACAAGGCGCCCCGCGTGTGCATCATCGACATGGGTTTGCAATTCGGCTCGGTTTCGACCTTTCTCGATCTGCCGCGGCGTGAGGCCGTGTTCGAAATGTGGTCCGACACCGAAACGATGGATGAGGACATCTTCAAGCAGGCGCTGGTCAGCTATCAGGACCGCCTGTGGGTGCTGACCGCCCCGCCCGAGATGCTGCCCCTCGACATGATTTCGCCCGAGGATGTCACGCGGGTTCTGGACCAGGCGCGCAAGCATTTCGACTATGTCATCGTCGATATGCCGACAACGCTTGTGCAATGGACCGAGACGGTCCTTTGCGCCGCACAGATCTATTTTGCCACGCTCGAAATGGACATGCGCTCGGCCCAGAACACGCTGCGCGTCAAGCGCGCGCTCAAGGCCGAGGATCTGCCGCTGGAGCGGCTGAGATATTGCATGAACCGTGCGCCCAAATTCACCGACATGAGCGGCAAGAGCCGCGTCAAGCGCATGGCCGAAAGCCTCGAGATCAGCATCGAATTGCAGTTGCCGGACGGCGGCAAGGCTGTCGGCCAAGGTGCAGATCACGGCCTGCCCCTGGCCAAGGCGGCACCCAAGAATCCCCTGCGCAAGGAGATTGCCAAGCTGGCAGCCTCGATTCACGCGCTGGCCAAGAGTGACGCAGATGCCGCCTGAGCGCGCGCCTGCAGAAAGGTAACGAGCCGATGTTTTCACGTTATAAAAAGTCCGAAGGCGGCAAGGCTACGCCGGTCAAGCCCGCCGCAGCACCCACCCAGAGTGCGCCCGCAGCCGCCCCCAACCGCGCGACCGCCCCCAATGCCGCCAGCCTGCGCCGCCACCTGGCACCGGCCAAGGCCGATCTGCCCCCGCAGGATCGCGAGCGCAAGCGCAAGGAGCGGCTGAGCGAGATCAAGCTGGACATGCACCGCGCCCTTCTGGACAACCTGAACCTTGGCGCTCTCGATCAGGCGACCGAACAGGATCTGCGCGAGGAAATCAGCGCGATCACAGCCGAAGTTCTGGAAGAACGCAGTATCGTTCTGAACCGCGAGGATCGCATGACCCTCACGCAAGAGCTTTATGACGAGGTGCGCGGCCTCGGACCGCTTGAAACGCTGCTCAAGGACGACACGGTCAACGATATTCTGGTGAACGGCCCACAACAGATCTTTATCGAGCGCGATGGCAAGCTGGAGCTGTCTGACGTCACGTTCAAGGACGAAAAGCACCTTTTGCGCATCATCGACAAGATCGTCAGCGCCGTGGGCCGCCGCGTGGACGAGAGCAACCCTTACGTCGACGCCCGCCTTGCGGACGGCTCGCGCTTCAACGCGATGGTGCCGCCTGTTGCGGTCGATGGCAGCCTCGTGTCGATCCGCAAGTTCAAGAAGGACAAGCTGGGGATCGACGATCTGGTCAACTTTGGCGCCTTTTCCGAGGAAATGGCCGCCTATCTGCAAGCCGCCGTGGCTTGTCGCCTCAACATCATCGTCTCTGGCGGCACCGGCTCGGGCAAGACGACGACGCTGAACGCGCTATCGTCCTTCATCGACAATGCCGAGCGTATCCTGACGATCGAGGACACCGCCGAACTTCAGCTGCAACAGATCCACGTCGGCCGGATGGAGAGCCGCCCGCCCAACGTCGAGGGCAAGGGCGAGGTCAGCCCCCGCGATTGCCTCAAGAACGCACTGCGGATGCGCCCGGACCGTATCATCGTCGGCGAGACGCGCGGTGAAGAGGTCATCGACATGCTTCAGGCCATGAACACCGGCCACGACGGTTCGATGACCACGATCCACGCCAACAACCCGCGCGACGGGATCAGTCGCCTTGAAAACATGGTGGCCATGGCGGGTATCGAAATGCCGCTCAAGGCCGTGCGCAGCCAGATCGCGTCGGCCGTGCATTTGATCGTGCAGGCCTCGCGTCTTCAGGATGGCAGCCGCCGCATGACGTCGATCACAGAGGTGACGGGCATGGAGGGCGAGGTGATTTCGATGCAGGAGATCTTCCGCTTTCAGCGTGTCGGCCTGACCCCCGAAAACAAGATCATCGGACATTTCACCGCAACAGGCGTGCGCTCGCATTATTCCGAGCGGTTCCGCCTGTGGGGCTACGATCTGCCCGCATCGATCTATGAACCCGTGACGCCGGAGTAAATCACCATGACCCTCAGTGCAGAGCCAATCATCTACGGTCTGATCTTCTTCGGCGTGCTCGCCTTGGTCGAGGGGATCTATCTGACCGTCTTCGGCAAGTCGATCAGCCTCAATAGCCGGGTCAATCGCCGTCTGGAAATGCTGGACAAGGGCGGGCGCCGCGAAGAGGTAATGGAGAAACTGCGCAAGGAGATGCAGCAGCATCTGCGCTCGCGCCGCTTCCCGCTCTATTCCGTGCTGGCGACCAAGGCACAGAAGGCGGCCATCGCCTTTTCGCCCAAGCAGTTGATGATGCTGATGGTTCTGGTCTCGTTCATCGCCTTTATCGGCCTGACCATCGGCACCGCCACCTCCCTGCCCGTGCGCATCGCCGTGGCCATCGCCATGGGCGTCGGCGGCATCTTCATGTGGATTTCGATGAAGGCCAAGAAACGCATGGGCCTTTTGGAAGAGCAACTGCCCGATGCCATCGAGCTGATGGTGCGCTCGCTCAAGGTGGGGCATCCGTTCTCTTCCGCCATCTCAATCGTGGCCACCGAAGTGGGCGATCCGCTGGCCACCGAATTCGGCATCATTGCGGATGAGGCGGCCTATGGCCGCGATGTCGGCGAGGCGCTCAAGGACATGGCCGAGCGGCTGGACATGCAGGATCTACGCTTTCTGGCGGTGGCCGTGTCGATCCAGCAGCAGTCGGGCGGCAACCTTGCCGAGATCCTCGCCGGCCTGGCCAAGGTGATCCGCGCGCGTTTCCGCCTCTTTCGCCGGGTCAAGGCGATCACCGCCGAGGCGCAATGGTCGGGCAAATTCCTGTCGGGCTTTCCTCTGCTGGCCCTCGTCGGCATCCAGCTGCTCGATCCGAACTACTACGACAAGGTTCTCGACCACCCCTTCTTCATCCCCGCATGCCTCGCGGTGGGTGCGTTCCTGACGGTCAATCTGATCGTCATGCGTGCCCTCGTGAACATCAAAGTCTGAACAGGATCATTCCATGACCTTTCTCAATGACATCCTGACCGGCACACTGGGGCCGTTCGGCCCGATCATCGCGGTTGGCACGCTGGGCATCCTGCTTATCATGGTGACGCTGGTCATTATCATGAACCGGCCCGAGGATCCGCTGGACAAGCTGAAGCGCGACCAGAAAAACCTGACCAGCGGCACCCCCCAGCAGCAGCGTCTTCGCGGGTCCAAGAACGAAAAACTGGACAAATACGCCGGATTTCTGGAGCCACAGGACGAAAAACAGCTCAGCGAGATGCGCAAGAAGCTGATGCAGGCCGGCTACCGCAACCGCGATGCCGTGCGTTACTTTCACTTTGCGCAATTCGCGCTCGGCGTCGGTGGCTTGATCCTGGGTGTGGTCTACTACCTGTTGTTCAAATCGGGCGGCGAGACGAGCACGACACAGGTCATTCTCTACATCCTCGGCCCCGGCGGCATCGGCTATATCGCGCCCAAATACTGGGTGACCAAGCGCCAGCAGCAGCGGCAGGAAGAAATCACCGACGGTTTCCCCGACAGTCTGGACATGATGCTGGTCTGCGTCGAGGCTGGCCAGTCGCTGGACCAGTCGATCATCCGCGTCGCAAATGAGATCCGCAGCTCGTTTCCGGCCATTGCAGAGGAATATCTGATCGTCAGCCAGCAGATCAAGGCAGGCCGCGACAAGGCGTCGGTGCTGAACGAGATGGCCGAGCGCTGCGGCGTGCAGGATATCTCCAGCTTTGTCACCGTGCTGGTCCAGTCTCAGACCTTCGGCACCTCGATCGCCGATGCCTTGCGCGTCTACGCAGGCGAGATGCGCGACAAGCGTGTCATGCGCGCCGAGGAAAAGGCGAACAAGCTGCCGACAAAGATGACATTGGCCACCATGATGCTTACAGTGCCCCCATTGCTCATCATTCTGGTGGGGCCGTCGATCGTGGGCATCATGGAACTGACGGCGATGTCACAATAGTTGCGAGCGACCTGAACACGGCATGACCCGGACACACGCGATCCTAAAGCGTTTCGCTTTTAACCTGAGCCATCAGCAAAAGGCGAAACGCGTGCAACGTCCTGATGTCGCTCTGCGTTTCACGAAACTCTGTGAGTCAGTTTTTTCGCGAAACGCTTTAGGCTTTGTGGCAGCGGCGTCTGTTGCACTTCTTGCCGGATGTGCAGGCACCGACGCAGAGCGCAACCCGTTTGCGCCCGGCGTCGCCAAAAGTGGCACCGCCGTCGATGCCGCGCTGGTGGGCCACCGCCTGATGCGCGCGGGCGAGTATGAATTGGCGATCAGCTCCTTTTCGCGCGCCGCGCTGGACGATGGCCTGACTTCCGAAATCCTTCTGGGCCTTGGCAGTGCCTATCTGGGCCTAGGACGGGTCGGGCAGGCCGAGCAACTCTTGCGCGACGCGGTTGCCGAGGACGAAACCTCGCCAGAGGCGTGGAACAACCTCGGCGTAACCTTGATGGAACAGGGCGAAATCGCCGAGGCCGAGCAGGTGTTTCGCCGCGCCTATGCGCTCGACAATGGCGAAAGTGACTCAATTCGCGACAATTTGCGCTTGGCGCTCGCAAAACAGGAAAATTCGGTCTATGGTGAGGCCACAGAACAAGACTACAAATTGGTGCGCCGCGGCAGCAGTGATTACCTGATACGGTCCATTCCCTGACAAGGGCGCAAACCATCAGGCGGACCCGCAGCAGCGCCATTACGAGGCACGGCAGTAAAAGGACGCAAAAATGCGCCACCCTATTCTGATTTCGCTCTGCGCGGCAGGGGCAGTCATTCTGTCCGGCTGCGAGAAGTCCAAATCCGAGGACGTCGACCGCGCTTTTCAGGGCGTCAACGTCATCGACGAAAGCAACCTCAACGACGTGATGCTGACAGCGGGCGACCCGGCCGAGGCCGTCGCCTATTTTCAGCGCACACTTTCGGAAAAGCCCGGCCGCATCGACCTGCAGCGCGGTCTCGCCAAGAGCCTCGTGCGCGCCAAACGCGGCACCGAGGGCGTCTCGGCCTGGAAAAAGGTAACCGAGCACGAGGACGCCACCGACGAGGACCACGTCGATTTTGCCGATGCGCTGATCCGCAACAACGAATGGGAACGCGCCGAGACGGTGCTGGACGCCGTTCCGCCCACCTTTGAGACCTTCAAGCGCTACCGCCTCGAGGCGATGGTGGCCGACAGCAACGAGAACTGGAAGAAGGCCGACAGCTTCTACGAAACGGCGGTGGGCCTTACGACGCAGCCCGCCAACGTGATGAACAACTGGGGCTATTCCAAGCTGAGCCGCGGCGATTACGCCGATGCCGAGCGCCTGTTTTCCGATGCCATCCGCCAGGATGGCACGCTCTTTACCGCCAAGAACAACCTGGTTCTGGCACGCGGGGCGCAGGGCAATTACGCCATTCCCGTCATGCCTGTCAGCCAGACAGAGCGGGCGCAGCTGCTGTATACGCTGGGCCTGACCGCCATCAAGCAAAACGATATCGAGATCGGCAAGGGCCTGCTACGTGACGCGATCGAAACCCACCCCCAGCATTTCGAGGCCGCCGCGACCAGCCTTGCCGCGCTGGAAGGGCCAGTGACCAACTGAACCGCGCGGCAAGGAGACGGGCCCATGTTTATCACCGCCCATTCCGCGATGTGGTTCCTGCCCTTCGCCCTGCCCATCTGCTTTTGGGTCGCGCTGAGCGATTTGCGCGACATGAAAATCCCGAACAAGGCCGTCATGGCGCTGGCCGCCGTCTATCTGGTGATTGGCCTCATCGCGCTGCCGCTTGACGTCTATGCGTGGCGCTGGGTGCATCTGCTGGTGGTTCTGGTCGCCGGCATTGCCCTGAACGCCATCGGCGCACTGGGGGCGGGGGATGCCAAATTTGCCGCCGCCGCCGCGCCCTTCATCGCTATCGGCGATCTTAAACTCATTCTGATGATCCTCGCGGCCACCGCGTTCTTCGGCTTTGTCATCCACCGCATCGTCAAGCATAGCCCGATGCGCCGCCTGGCACCCCATTGGATCAGCTGGACGCGCGAGGGCAAGTATCCCCTCGGCCTCTCGCTGGGCGCTGCGCTGGCCATCTACCTCGCGCAGGGCGCGCTAAGCGGGGCTTAACGGGGAAACCTAGGTGCGTGTCCGACATGCGTCAGCCCGACGCCAGACCGCCCAGCGGAGGCCATAATTTGCCCCAGATTGGCAGGCAGTCTGCCGCCAATCTGACCGCAAATTCGAGGCTGTCCCATCATGAACATGCAAACGACACCGCAACAGGGCGTCCAGCCCCCGCCCCCGCCCGTCACGATCCAAGACATGCGCCTGAGCGTCGTGATGATGCGCGATATCCTGTTGAAAACCATCTTTCGCAAGAATGTGGACATGGTCAGCGACATCGCTACAGCCATCTGCCTGCCGCGCACCGTCACGCAGGAGCTGGTCGATATGGCGCGCGAGCAGCGCCTGATCGAGGCCACTGGCACGATGAGCGCGACAGCAGGCAGCGAGATGGGCTATCAGCTGACCGATGCGGGCAAGGCGCGCGCACTGGATGCACTGGCCCAGTCCGAATACTTCGGCCCCATGCCCGTGCCGCTCACTGTCTACGCCGAGCAGGTCAAGCGGCAGTCGATCCGCAATATCCAGATCACGCGCGACCAGCTGACCGGCGCGATGGGCCACCTTGTCCTGCCCAACACGCTGCTGGACCAGCTTGGCCCCGCTGTCAGCGCCGGTCGCTCGATCCTGATGTATGGGCCTCCGGGCAACGGTAAATCCAGTATTTCCAACGGCATCCGCGATGCGATGGGCGACAGGATATACGTGCCCATGGCAATCGAATACGCGGGGCAGGTCATCACGGTCTACGACCCCATCGTCCACTCCAAGGCCGAGGCCGAGAAGGATGATCCCAATTCCCTGCGCCGGCGCCGCACCTTTGATGCGCGCTACGTGCGCTGCGAGCGGCCCACCGTCATCACCGGGGGCGAGCTGACGCTCGACATGCTGGATCTGGTCTATAATCCCACCGCGCGGACGTATCAGGCGTCACTTCAGCTGAAATCGACGGGCGGCATTTTCATCGTCGACGACCTTGGTCGGCAAGCCGAGCCGCCGCAGAACCTGGTCAACCGCTGGATTGTCCCCCTGGAGGAGAGCAAGGATATCCTTGCCCTGCAATCGGGCGAGAAGTTTGAGGTGCCCTTTGACACCCTTGCGATCTTTTCGACCAACTTTCACCCGAACAAGATCTTTGACCAGGCCGCGCTGCGCCGGATTTTCTACAAGATCAAGATCGACGGCCCCAATCAGGCCGACTTCCTCAAGATCTTTGCCATGGTCGCACGCAAGAAACAGATGCCGCTGAATGAGCCTGCGCTGGTTCACCTGCTCAAGCAAAAATACCCCGAAATCAACAACGTCTATGCCAACTACCAGCCAGTGTTCCTGATCGACCAGATGATCTCGATCTGCGAATTCGAGGGGATACCGTATCAGATGACGCCCGAGCTGGTCGACCGCGCATGGGCCAACATGTTCGTGGAGGAAAGCGAGATCGTTAACTGATCTTTTCGGCGGATTCTGCGCGATATTTCCGGCCGCCCGCCCTAAGTAAGGGGCATGACGCAATTGCCCCCGAAATTCACCGACTGGTTTGCCGCGCGCGGCTGGTCGGTGCATCCCCACCAGCAAGAGATGCTGGACCGCGCAGGCGACCCCTCGCTTTTGCTGATCGCGCCCACCGGCGGGGGCAAGACGCTGGCCGGGTTTCTGCCCACGCTGGCCGAGCTTGGCAATGGCGGGCACAAGGGGCTGCATACGCTCTACATCTCGCCGCTCAAGGCGCTGGCGAGCGATATCAAGCGCAACCTGACCACCCCGGTCGAGGAAATGGGCCTGCCCATCCGCATTGAGGACCGTACCGGCGACACCACCTACACGCAAAAGCGCCGCCAGCGCGCGGATCCTCCCGACATCCTGCTGACCACACCCGAAAGCCTCGCGCTGCTGACGTCCTACGAGGATGCGCCGCGCATTTTCGCGGGCTTGCAGCGCGTCGTCATCGACGAAATTCACGCCCTCGCCGAATCCAAACGCGGCGATCAACTGATGCTGGCGCTCAGCCGCCTGCAGGCGCTCTGCCCGGGCCTGCGGCGCGTCGGCCTCTCGGCCACGGTCGAGGATCCGGGCGCAATCGCGCGCTTTCTTGCGCGCCATCCCGACCCTTGCAAGATCATCGAGGCCGATCCCGGCCCCGAGCCTGATATCGAGATGCTTCAGGTCGCCGAGGCGCCGCCATGGTCCGGCGGCGGCGCGGCCTATGCGATCGGGGCCGTGCTCGAGCAGGTCCGCGCACATAACACCACGCTGATTTTTCACAATACCCGCGCACAAGCCGAGATATTCTTTCGCAACCTGTGGCTGGCCAATGACGGCAATCTTGCCATTGGCATTCACCACGGCTCGCTCGACCGGGGGCAGCGCACGCGCGTCGAGGGCGCGATGCAGCGCGGCGACCTGCGCGCGATCGTCTGCACCGGCAGCCTTGATCTGGGCATCGACTGGGGGGATGTGGACCTCGTCATTCAGGTCGGCGCGCCAAAAAACGTCAAGCGGCTGGTGCAGCGCATCGGGCGCGCCAACCACCGCTACAATGCGCCGTCCAAGGCGCTCCTGGTTCCTGCGAACCGTTTCGAAGTGGTCGAATGCGTCGCCGCGCTGGAAGCGGTGCGCGAACGCGACCTCGACGGCGAGCCGCGCGGCCCCGGCCCGCTCGATGTTCTGTGCCAGCATATCCTGATCGCCGCCTGTTCGGGGCCGTTCGACGCCGATGACCTCTATGGCGAAGTGCGTTCCGCCGGGCCTTATGCCGCCCTCACCCGCGCCGAATTTGACGATTGCCTCGATTTCTGTGCGACCGGCGGCTATGCCTTGCGCGCCTATGACAAATGGCAGCGGCTGGTGCAGCGCGGGGGGCTGTGGCACCTGCGCGATCCGCGCAGCGCGCAGATCATCCGCATGAACATCGGCACCATTCAGGACAGTGACCTGCTGAAGGTCCGAATGCAGCGCAATCGGGGTGGCAAGCCCTTGGGCGAGATCGAAGAAGCCTTTGCCGCCACACTGACCCCCGGCGATACCTTCCTCATGGGCGGCCAGGTCGTGCGATACGAGAGCTTGCGCGAGATGACCGTCGAGGTCAGTCGCTCGGACGGGAAAAAGCCCAAGATCGCCACCTTTGCAGGGACCAAATTCGCTACTTCTACCCAGCTGAGCCAGCGCATCATCACCCTGCTGGCGCAGCCCGACTGGCCTGCCCTGCCCGCGCATACCGCCGAATGGCTGCACCTTCAGCGGCGCGTCAGCCGGATGCCGCAGGCAGGGCGCCTACTGATCGAGAGTTTTCCGCACGAGGGGCGCGAGCATGCGTGCATTTACGGCTTTGCAGGCCGCAACGCGCAGCAGACGCTGGGCCTTTTGCTGAGCAAACGGATGGAAGAGCTGGGCCTTGATCCGCTCGGCTTCGTCGCAACCGATTACGCGACGCTGATCTGGGGGCTGGAGCCGCTGATGGATGCGGGGCCGCTCTTTGACGCCGAGGCGCTGCGCGACGGGCTGGACAGCTGGCTGACGGGCAACGCCGTGATGAAAAGGACATTTCGCGCCTCGGCCACCATCGCGGGGCTGATCCAGCGCAATCTGCCGCAGGCGCGCAAATCGGGGCGGCAGGCGACGTTTTCCTCGGACATTCTCTATGACACGCTGGTCAAATATGACCCCGATCACCTCCTTTTGCGCATCACCCGGCAGGAGGCGATGCGCGGCCTCGTCGATTTTGGCCGGATCGAAGAGATGATCGCGCGCATCGGCGACCGGATTGATCTGATGCGCCTGCCGCGGGTCACGCCGCTGGCCGCGCCGCTCTTTCTGGAGGCCGGGCGCACCCCTGTCAGCGGCGCAGGCGAAGAGCGTCTGCTGAGCGAAGAGGCAGACCGGCTGATGCGCGAGGCGGGCCTCGCTCAGACGTCCTGAATGCTCTCAAGATAGCTGAGCAGTGCAGCCAATGGGCGCGGCGTCGGGGTCATCACGCCATCGCCGGTATCGACGGGCACCGTCTCGCCCGTCAACAGCGCACCGAATTCCGGCATCTGCTGGCCCGGCACCTGCGCGCGGTGATAGCCGTCGATGGTCGAAAGAACGCGCGCGCGCGGGAATGTGCCCCCCTCGGCAAGCTGCGTGAGGTCTGAGGGCGCGGGGTTCATCCCCTTGGCCCACGGGCCGTCGCCGCGCCCGACGGGGCCATGGCATTGCGCACAATTCTCGACATATAGCGCACGGCCCTCGCCCGCCTCGGGCATCGACGCCGTTTCCATGCAGGCGGCCAGCGCGCCCAACCCTGCCAGTCCTGCAACGCTCCATGCGTATTTCATCGCGCTCTCCCTTTTGCCTCACTCTGCGCCGCTCTTCGCGCCTGCGCCTTGATGCAGCGCAAGCCGGGCGGCCTCAGACGAACTTGCCAGCCAGCGCGTCGTCGATCAACTGCCGCGTCTCATCGACGCCATAAAGCGCGATAAACCCGCCAAAACGCGGGCCCTGGGACGCGCCCAGCAGCACCTCGTAGAGCGCCTTGAACCAGTCGCGCAGCGGATCGAACCGCTCGCGGCCAACGCTATAGACCACCGATTGCAGCGCTTCGTCGTCAAGTGGGCCATCATAGCTGGCCAATTGATCGCGCAGATCCTCCAGCGCCTCACGCTCGAGGTCCGTGGGCGCGCGGAACACCTTGGCCGGCTTCACGAAATCCTCGTAATAGCGCAGCGCATAGCCGACGGCGGCGTCCATGTCCGGGTTCGTCTCGGCGCTCGCCTCGGGTGCATAGCGCTGGATAAAGCCCCAAAGCTGGCTCTTTTCCTCGGCGCCCGCAACGGACGCCAGATTGAGCAGCATCGAGAAGGGCACGACCATCCGGCTTTCAGGCACGCCCTCGGGGTGGATGTGAAAGACCGGGTTGTTCACCTGCTGCGCCGCGTCCTGCGTGGGGTAGGCGCGCAGCTGCTGGTGATACTCGTCCACCGCCTTGGGGATGACATCGAAATGCATGCGCTTGGCCGTCTTGGGCTTGGCATACATGAAGTAGCTGAGCGATTCCGTCGCGGCATAGGTCAGCCATTCGTCGATGCTGATCCCGTTGCCGGACGACTTCGAGATTTTCTGCCCGTTCTCGTCGAGGAAAAGCTCGTAAGTGAAATGCTCGGGTTTGCGACCGCCAAGGATCTCGCAAATGCTGTCGTAGATCGGCGTATTGGTGCTGTGATCCTTGCCATACATCTCGAAATCGACGTCAAGCGCGGCCCAGCGCGCGCCAAAATCGGGCTTCCATTGCAGCTTCACGTTTCCGCCCGTCACCGGCAGCGTCATCTCCTCGCCCTCTTCGGTGTCAAATGTGATGGTGCCGTTGGCCGCATCCACGTGCTTCATCGGCACATACATCACGCGCCCCGTTTCGGGGTGGATCGGCAGGAAGATCGAATAGGTCTGCTGGCGCTCTTCGCGCAGGCTTTTCAGCATGACCTTCATGATCGCGTCATACCGCTCGGCAGCGCGCAGCAGCACCTCGTCGAATTCGCCCGAGCGATAGAACTCGGTGGCGCTGATGAACTCGTAGTCAAAGCCGAAGGTGTCCAGAAACCGGCGGAGCATGGCGTTGTTATGGTGACCGAAACTGTCGTGCGTGCCGAAGGGATCGGGCACCGATGTCAGCGGCTTTTGCAGATGCTCGGCCAGCGCCTCGCGGCCCGGCACATTGCCCGGCACCTTGCGCATTCCATCCAGATCATCGGAAAAGCAGATCAGGCGCGTGGGAATATCGCTGATCACCTCGAAGGCGCGGCGGATCATCGTGGTGCGCAGCACCTCGCCGAACGTGCCGATATGGGGCAATCCGCTGGGGCCATATCCCGTCTCGAAGAGGACATAGCCCTTTTCCGGCGCGCCCTTCTCGTACCGTTTGGCGAGGCGGCGCGCTTCTTCAAAAGGCCAGGCTTTCGATGTCATCGCGGCGTCGCGCAGATCGGACATAATATTCTCCAAGGATCACGCCCCTGCGCGGATGCGCGCATAGGTCAGCCGCTTCCTATTGCCGAGGGCGGCCAAGGTCAATAATGTGCGCGCGAACGCCCGGCCTGCAACAGACCGGTTTTGAAAAGGACACCCCCGATGAACGACACCGCGACCCATCCGCTGAGCGCCCAGGACTGCCTGGTGGCCGTGATGATCGCCGTTTCCGCCTCGGACGAGCAGATCCGCACCGCCGAGCTGGTCAAGATCGAGAGCGCGGTGAACAACCTGCCCATCTTCGGCAATTACGATGCGGACCGCATCAATGTCGTTTCCCAAACCGTCTTTGACCTCTTTTCGGACGAGGATGGCCTCGATGCGCTCTTTGGCCTCATCCGCGCCAGCCTGCCCGAGCGCCTGTTCGAGACCGCCTATGCGCTGGCCTGCGATGTGGCCGCCGCCGACGGTGTGCTGGGCGACTCCGAATTGCGCCTGTTGGAAGAGATCCGCTACGAGCTGGACCTTGACCGGCTGCATGCGGCCGCGATCGAGCGGGGCGCGCGCGCCCGGCACCTGAGCCTCTGAGGCTGCCCGAAATACGAAGGATATTCCCATGCGCTGCGTTTTCGTGAACATCCGCTGCAAGCCCGGCACCTCTTACAAGGTGGCCGAGGAAATTGCCCTGCGCGAAGTTCATTCCGAGCTTTATTCGACCTCGGGGCCCTTCGATCTGCTGCTGAAGCTCTATATTTCCGACGGCGAGGACGTGGGCAAGTTCATCAATGAGAACCTGTTGCAAATCCCCAATATCGAGCGGACCGAGACCACGCTGACCTTCAAGGCATTCTGAAGCATGCTGGACCGACTGCGCGAGATCATCGGCGCCGCCAACGTTCTGACCGGCGAGGATATGGCAGGGTATGATGCGGATTGGTCCGGTCACAAGCGCGGCACACCGCTGGCCGTGCTGCGCCCCGGCTCGGCCGAGGAAATCTCGCAGATCGTCAAGCTGGCGAATGAGACAGGCACGCCCATCGTGCCGCAGGCGGGCAATACCGGGCTGACCGATGCGACCGATGCGGGCGGTGCGCTGCTCTTGTCGGTGGGGCGGATGAACAAGATCCGCGAAATCCGCCCGTCGGGGCGTATCGCCATCGTCGAGGCGGGCGCGATCCTCGCGTCGATTCACGATGCGGTGGCCGAACACGGGCTGATCTTTCCGCTTTTCTTCGGTGCGCGTGGGTCGGCCATGATCGGCGGGGCGCTGTCGACGAATGCGGGCGGCTCCAACGTGCTGCGCTATGGCAACACGCGCGATCTTTGCCTCGGGATCGAGGCGGTTCTGCCCAATGGCGATATCGTCGATCTGATGCGCGAGCTGCACAAGGACAACTCGGGCTATGACCTGCGCCATCTGCTGATCGGGGCCGAGGGCACGCTGGGGATCATCACCGCCGCCGTCATCAAGCTGCACCCGGCCCCGCTTGCCAATGCGACGGCGATGGTCGCGGTGCCGTCCGTGTCGGACGCCCTCGACCTGCTGAACCGGCTTCAGCAGGAGACGGGCGGCGCCGTACAGGCGTTCGAATACATGCCCCGCGCCTATATGGAGACCTATCTGGAGCTTTCTGCGGCGCATCGCGAACCCTTCGAGGGGCGCCATGACGTGAACATCATGGTCGAGGTCGGCGCCATCGCACCACGCGATGCCGCCCCGGATGCCAGCGGCCAGATCCCCATAGCCGCACATCTCGAAGAGGTGCTGACCACACTTTTCGAGGAGGGTGCGATCCTGGATGCGGTCGTCGCCCAGAACGAGGCACAACGGCGCGACATGTGGGCGCGTCGCGAGGCCGCCGCCGAAGTCATCACCCTGCACGAGCCATATGCCGATCGGGACATTGCCGTGCCCGTGGACCGCATGCAGACCTTTCTGGACGAGGTGGCCGCCATCATCGCCCGGATTGACCCCGGCGCGCGCGATGTATCGGTCGCGCATCTGGGCGACGGCAACCTTCACTTGGGTGTCTTTCCCACACGCCCGGACCCGGCCCTTTGCACCCAGATCGGCAACGCGGTCGAGGATGCGGCGCTGGCCCTCGGCGGCAGCTTCTCGGCCGAGCACGGGATCGGCCTGAGCAAGCGGGCCAGCATGGCGCGCTACAAAAGCCCCACTGCACTCGCGGCGATGCATGCGATCAAGGCGGCGCTGGATCCAAACGGCATCATGAACCCCGGCAAGGTTCTGCCCCCCATCTGAGCGGGCTGTTGAGTATTTTCAGAACAATGAAAGAGCGCAGGCCGCCCCGGTCAGAGGCGTTTACGCGCGGTGACGGGGCCGCCGCCTTGTGCCTCCTCGATCCGGGCGATGGCGGCAGGCAGATCCTCGATGGTCGTGCTCATGCTGTGGGCGTTGGCGTGCAGGATACGGCCTTCGTCCAGCACCCAGGCGACATGGCCGCGCCAGAACAGCAAATCACCCCGACGCAGCGGTTCGCCCGCGTCCAGGGCGCGGCCCAGCGCCGCCTCCTGAAGATCGCTGTCGCCGGGGCACGCGATCCCGCAAACACGGCAGCCGGCCTGAACGAGGCCCGAGCAATCGATACCGAAGGACGAATTTCCGCCCCAGAGATAGGGCGTGCCGAGGTAAACTTCGGCGGCAGACACCGGATCGTCCTGCATCATCGGCAGTGCGGCAACATGCGACGCCGGGACATGTCCCATCGGCGTCTCGGCCCACCCCCCAGACTGGCCGGTGACGGTGACGCGCGACAGGTGGCTCAGCGACATGCGCTCGGGTGATTTGAGGTCAGGGGCGCTGTAGACATGCGTGGCGCGGGCAGTGACCCAATGGGTCGGCGTCATATCTGAGCCGAGTGCAGTCGCGGGCAGGTAGCCGACATATCCATCCTCGCCCTGCACGAAGGCCGTGCCCTCATGCACCTCGTAGCAGGTGACCGGCGCCCCCATCAGCCATTGCCGCGTGCGCGCGCCGCCCGGCGCACCCGACACGTCCGCCACCGGCACGGCAATGCGGCGCGCCTCGCCCTCGACATGGCGCGGTGCCGCGACCTGCCCCTTGAGCGACAGCGCCGCAACGCGCGCATTTGCAGGGGTCAGGCGCACATCACTCACAGATCCAGCGCCTCGGGCAAGGCCGCAAGCAGGGCGCGCGCGCCCATGCCGACGCCGCCCTTGGGGCGGGCGGGCGCGGCGCTTGGGTTCCAGCCATAGATGTCGAAATGCACGTAGCGCGTGCCACTTGCAAATCGTCGAAGGAAGAGCGCGGCCGTGATCGATCCGGCAAAGCCGCCCGATGGTGCATTGTCCAGATCGGCAATCCCCGGCTCGATCATCGCCTCGTAAGGGGTGTGGAAGGGCATGCGCCAGACCGGATCGGCCACCTTTGCCGCTGCCGCCTCAAGCGCCGAGGCAAAGGCCGGATCATCGGCATAATAGGGCGCCAGATCAGGGCCGACGGCAACCCGCGCGGCCCCGGTGAGCGTGGCCATCGACACCATCAAGTCGGGCGCCCCCTCGGCCCCCAGGGTCAGCGCGTCGGCCAGCACGAGGCGCCCCTCGGCATCGGTATTGTTGATCTCGACGGTCTTGCCATTGCGCGCCGTCAGGATGTCGCCGGGGCGCATCGCGGATGCGCTGACCGAGTTTTCGACCGCCGGGACAAGCACCCTCAGCTGGAGCGGCAGATCGAGCGCCATGATCATATGCGCAAGGCCCAGAACCGTCGCTGCGCCGCCCATGTCCTTTTTCATCAGGCCCATGCCGGAACCGGGCTTGAGGTTCAGGCCGCCGGTATCGAAGCAGACGCCCTTGCCCACCAGCGTCAGCGTCGGCCCGGACCGGCCCCATCGCATGTCGATCAGGCGAGGCTCGCGATCGGCGGCGCGCCCGACGGAGTGGATCAGCGGCAGGTTCTGCTCAAGCAGGTCGGCCCCGCGCGTAACGGTCATCTCGGCGCTGAACCGGCCAGCCAAATCGGCGCAGGCCGCCTCAAGCGCGTCCGGCCCCATGTCGTTGGCGGGCGTGTTGATCAGATCGCGGGTCAGCGTCTCGCCCTCGGCTATGGCCTCGATCCGGGCGGCATCCACTGTATCCGGCGCGACCATGCGGGCCTCTGCGCCTGTCTGTTCGCGGTAGCGGTCAAATGCATAGCCGGCCAGAAGCCAGCCCAGCGCCTCCTCTTCGGCGCGCTCGGCGCTCAGCCCCTCGATCCGGTAAGTGCCGGCAGGCAGTGCGGCGGCGACAGCGGCAAGGTGAAACCGCCCGCGCGCCCGTGCATCCGGCGCGCCGTATCCAGCCAATACCATGATTGGGGCTCCATCCCCGCCGGGCACCAGCAGGCTGGCCCCCAAGGCTGCTTTGAACCCGGACGCCGCCACCCATGCGCGCACGCGGCCCGGCTGAGCGCCAAGCCACTCCTCCAGATTGTCTGCCTCGATGACATGCAAGGGGATCGCCCCTTCGGCATCGGTGGCAAATGTCAGGGCACGCGCTTGGCTTGGCTGGGACGGCATATGAAGGAGAGCCTTTCAGTTCGTTGCAGTGACCCGCGCGCCACGACATGGACCGCGCCGATCACCGCGCAGCGTAGCTAAGTCACCGGCACCTGCAAGCCATCAGATCGAAAGATCCTGCATCTCCCACACTTCGCTGAGACTGGAATCGCCTATGCGCAAAAGACGCGACAGCGTCGCCGCCATGGCAACCAGATCGTCGTTATCCGCCGCGATGGTCACATCGGCGGCCACGCGCGACAACGCCTGCATGCCGATCTGGTCGGCGATGGCCACAAGGCTGCGCGCGGATTTGCGCATGTCGGTCAAACGCCCCTCGCGGTAGCACCGCTCGGTGTGCGACAGGCGCACGGCCAGCTCTTCCAGAGCGCGGCACACCACATCCTCGGCCCCGGCGGCACCCAGTTGGGAATAGAGTTCCTCCAGACGGCCAGCATTCAGACGCACGGCCTCTTTTTGTTCCAGCATCGTCACTTGTTCCACGATCTCACCCCGAATTCATGTCTTCCGCCGCGCCCGCCCCACAGCGGCTGCAACAGTCGGCAAACTGCTCCTCTTTCCTTCCCAAAAGGTTGCGAGCTGTGCAATTTGTCTGTCGAATTAAGTGCGAATACAGTTTATCCCGGTGCAACCACTCATGACCAGAGGCCCATCGGATGCAGCATGCACGCCCCCTGCCGAGCTACCTGATCCAGCGTTATCACGGCTGGAAGGCGACGTCTTACACCGAAAACGAGAGCTGGTATCGCACGCTTGCCCAAGAGGGCCAGCACCCGCGCGCGATGCTGATTTCGTGCTGTGACAGCCGCGTGCATGTCACATCGGTCTTTGGCGCGGATCAGGGAGAGTTCTTCATCCACCGCAACATCGCCAACCTCGTGCCGCCCTACACCGAAGACGGCGGACAGCATGGCACCTCGGCGGCGGTCGAATACGCGGTCTGCGCGCTGCGCGTGGCGCATGTCATCGTGATGGGCCATTCCAATTGTGGCGGCATCAAGGGTTGCGACGACATGTGTTCGGGCCGCGCGCCCGAACTCGAAGAGCGGACCAGTTTCGTCGGCCGCTGGATGGATATTCTGCGCCCCGGCTACGGCCGGATCAAGGGAATAGAAGACGAGACAGATCGTCTGCGCGCGCTCGAAAAAGAAGCCGTTCTCGTCTCATTGGAGAATCTGACCAGCTTTCCTTTCGTCGCGTCCGCGATGGAGAAGGGCAGGCTGACGCTGCACGGTGTATGGCTCGATATCGGCGAAGGCCGGGTCGAGCAGTATAGCGCTGCGTCCAAGACTTTTGCGCCGATCTGACACAGCCAAGAAACACACATCGCTCTGCTGCGCGCCAAGCTGTCTTTCATTGTTCCAAAAATACTCCAAAGCGGCATGCGCTTCAGGCGCGCCGCCACAGCATCAGCGCATCTGCGCCAACCGCGTGCACCTCATCCAGCGCAAAGCGCGGCGCGGTCTCCAGTGCGGCAATCTCCAGTGCGCCAACGCCCGCGCGCGCATCCGCGCCCAGCGCCAGACCGGCAGCAAAATGGGCAAGCCTGTCCACCAGATCGCCCTTCAGCAGTGATGCAGCAAGCGCGCCGCCCCCTTCGCAGAAGATCCGCGTCAGCCCTGCGGCCCCCAGCGCATGGATCGCGGCGCTCATATCAATCCCGCCCGCGCCTTCGGGGCAGGCGATCATCCGTGCGCCAAGGGCCTGCCATGTTGCAACCAACGCGGGCTCCGCCTCTGTGCCGTGAACCAGCCACAATGGCACCTCGCGCGCGCTGAGTGCGAGGCGGCCGTCTTGCGGCAGGTTCAGCCCGCGCGAGACGACAACGCGCACGGGCTGGCGCTCTGCGCCTATGCTGCGCACCGTCAGCATCGGGTCGTCGCTGCGCACAGTCCCGGCACCGACCATGACCGCATCATGGCGGGCACGCATCGCATGGACCACGCGCCGCGCCTCGGGGCCGGTGATCCAGCGTGACTGGCCGCTGGCTGTTGCAATGCGTCCGTCAAAGGATGTGGCCAGCTTCAGCAGGATCTCGGGCCGGCCTTGCGTGATGCGGCCGAGAAACCCGCCCAGATCCCGCCGCGCCTCGTCCTGAAGCAGACCGACCTGCACATCAACGCCGGCGGCGCGCAACGTCGCAATGCCCCGGCCCGAGACACGCGGATCGGGGTCGCCGCAGGCGATGACAACGCGGGCCACGCCCGCTGCGATCAGCGCATCGGCACAGGGCGGGGTCTTGCCGTGATGGGCGCAAGGCTCGAGCGTGACATAGGCGGTGCCGCCCCGCGCCAGTGCACCCGCGCGGCCCAATGCCTGCGTTTCCGCATGGGGGCGCCCCCCCGGCTGGGTCCAGCCGCGCCCGACGACCCGGCCATCAAGCGTGATGATGCAACCAACCGAAGGGTTCGGCCAGGTCTGCCCCAGACCGCGGCGGCCAAGTGCCAGCGCGGTGCGCATGTGGTGGATGTCCGCATCGGAGGTCACGCGCGAGGGCCTCACACGTCAGGCTTTTCGGCCCCGGTTGCTGCTCCAGCGGCGTTCTCCGGGCGCAATTCGCTGACGAACTTGTCGAAGTCATCGGCCGCCTGAAAATTCTTGTAGACGCTGGCAAACCGGACATATGCGACGGTGTCGATGCGCGCGAGGCTCTCCATCACGATCTCGCCCACGGTCTTGGAGGGGATGTCGGTATCGCCCATGCTCTCAAGCCTGCGCACGATGCCCGAGATCATCTGCTCGATGCGCTCCGGCTCGACAGGGCGCTTTTGCAGGGCGATCCGGATCGAACGCTCCAGCTTGTCTCGGTCGAAATCCTCGCGGCGGCCGTTTGTCTTGACCACGACCAGATCGCGCAACTGCACGCGCTCATAGGTGGTAAATCGCCCGCCACACGCCGGGCAAAACCTGCGCCTGCGGATCGACACGTGCTCTTCCGCCGGACGCGAGTCCTTGACCTGCGTTTCAATATTTCCGCAAAACGGGCAGCGCATTGGCCTGTCCCCTTCTCATCTCTGCCTCTCGGGATTGGGTCTGATTGCCCAATTATCCACAGTTACTATAGGATAGCCGCAAGGTTTTGGGTAGTGGCGAAATCGCACCCCCAGATGCAGCGAATGGACCTTTTGGACCGCCTCACGCGTTGCCGCCCTGACATCATGAACAAAGGAGATAACACCATGGCAGACAAGGTTCTGTTCATCACCGGCGCATCGTCGGGTATTGGCGCGCAAACCGCGCGAGACGCCGCAAAAGCGGGCTGGAAGGTCGCCCTGTTTGCGCGCAGCAAGGACAAGCTGAACGACCTGGCTGCTGAAATCGGCGAAGCCGCGCTCGCCCTGCCCGGCGACGTCACCGATCTGGCATCGGTCCAAGGTGCTGTCGATGAGACCGTCAAAGCTTTCGGATCGGTCGATGCGGTGTTTGCCAATGCGGGCACCGGCCTCGATACACCCGGGATCGAGAAGGGCGATCCGGATGAGTGGGACCAGCTGATCGATATCAACATCAAGGGCGTGTTGCTGACCCTCAAGGCATCCTATGCAGCACTCAAGAAATCCAAGGGGCATCTGGTGCTGACCGGCTCTGTCGCGGGCCGGGTTCATATTTCGGGCTCGATCTACGGCGCATCCAAATGGTTCGTCCACGGCCTTGCCGGCAATATGGCGACTGACATGCGCGAATGGGGCGGCCGCTGCACAGTGATCGCGCCGGGCATGGTCGATACTCCGTTCTTTGAAGAAGCCAAGCCAGACAAGCTCAAGTCCGAGGACGTTGCCAGCGCGGTGGTTTATGCAATCGACCAGCCAGAGCGCGCCAATGTTCAGGAAGTCGTCATCATGCCGACGGGCTGAACCAATTGAGGCTGCCTGCGCAGAACTGGCGCCGGGGCCATGTGCCCTGAACAATATAGCCGATGCGCGATCAGCGCATCGGCTATGGCGTTGGTCAGAGACTTGGCATCAAATATTCGCAGAGTGTGTCGCGGGGTGCGCGCTATCAGCAAAATAATGCATGAATTGCACCTAACGAGCTCGGCGGGCCGCACTTAAAAAAGGCACGCCCGATGGCGCGCCTTTTAGAGCCGTCCTACATTTCCAAGGCGCATACGGAGCGCGGCAACGCGTCGGAGCGCATGAAGGCCGGAAGCTTGAACCCCCTATCAGTCACAATCGGCTTTTGACGCAACTCGTGCAGGGTTTTTTCGCATTTGGCCAGTTCGTCCTCAGAGACGCGGATCTCCACGATATTCGGCTCCGCTTCAGGTGCGCTGTCGAAGGTTGTGGCCAAGCCAGCCACAGGCACGCAGAGGGCAGTGATCAATACAAAGCGTTTCATGACGTTTTCCTTCCATCTGGGAAAGCAACGTCTTAGCAGCGGAAAAGTTCACGCTGCGTGAAGGATCGGGCGAAAATAGTTACAATTCGCGCCGCCCTTCACGCCCGCGTGCGTGCCGATCGCCTGTGCTTACTGATCGAGGAACGAGCGCAACTTGCGCGACCGGCTGGGATGCTTGAGCTTGCGCAGCGCCTTGGCCTCGATCTGGCGAATACGCTCGCGCGTCACGCTGAACTGCTGGCCGACCTCCTCAAGAGTGTGGTCGGTGTTCATCCCGATCCCAAAGCGCATCCGCAACACCCGCTCTTCGCGCGGGGTCAGCGACGACAGAACGCGCGTCGTCGTATCCTTCAGATTATCCTGAATGGCGCTGTCGAGCGGCAGAACCGCGTTCTTGTCCTCGATGAAGTCGCCCAGCTGGCTGTCTTCCTCGTCGCCGATCGGCGTTTCGAGGCTGATCGGCTCCTTGGCGATTTTCATCACCTTGCGGACCTTGTCGAGCGGCATCTGAAGCTTTTCGGCCAACTCTTCAGGCGTCGGCTCGCGGCCGATTTCATGCAGCATCTGGCGGCCCGTGCGCACCAGCTTGTTGATCGTCTCGATCATATGCACCGGGATGCGGATCGTGCGGGCCTGATCGGCGATGGAGCGTGTAATTGCCTGACGGATCCACCACGTCGCATAGGTCGAGAATTTGTAGCCGCGGCGATACTCGAACTTGTCGACGGCCTTCATCAGGCCGATGTTGCCCTCCTGGATCAGGTCCAGGAACTGCAGGCCTCGATTGGTGTATTTCTTGGCGATGGAGATCACGAGACGCAGGTTTGCCTCGACCATTTCCTTCTTGGCCAGCCGCGCTTCCTGTTCACCCTTCTGGACCTGCCCGACGATGCGGCGGAATTCCGAGATGTCCAAGCCGACATACTGGCCGACCTGCGCCATGTCTGCACGCAGCTCGCTTACCTTGTCGTTCGAGCGCTCGATCAGCATTTGCCAGCCACGGCCCGACTTCTGGGCCATATCGTCCAGCCATGTCGGGTCCAGCTCACGACCACGATACTCGTCAATGAATTCGCGGCGGTTGATGCGGGCCTGATCGGCCAGCTTCACCATCGCGCCGTCGATCATCATGATGCGTTGATTGATCCCGTAGAGCTGGTCGATCAGCGCCTCGATACGGTTGTTGTGCAGATGCAAAGAATTCACCAGCACAACGATCTCGCTGCGCAGCGTCTGATAGGTCTGTTCCTGCGTCGACGAAAACGTGCCGTCCTCGTTCAACGTGGCCGAAATCCGGCTGTCCTGCATCTCGGCCAGCTTGAGGTAATCGTCAGCGATGCGGTCCAGCGTCTCAAGCACGATCGGCTTGAGCGCGGCCTCCATCGCGGCAAGGCTCATGTTGGCCTGCTCGTCCTCATCGTCGTCGTCGTCGTCAGCCGAGGAAATGGGATTGCCGTCTGCATCCAGCTCGGCGCCCTCGCTCTTGGCAGTGCTGGGCGGGCTGGCCACATTCGCGGCCTCGACGACCGCGTCACCCTCACCTTCCAGCTGGTTGCCGAAGGTCGTTTCGAGGTCGATCACATCGCGCAGCAGAATATCCTCGCTGACGAGTTCGTCGCGCCAGATGGTGATCGCCTGAAAAGTCAGCGGACTCTCGCAGAGGCCCGCGATCATCGTGTTGCGGCCTGCCTCGATGCGCTTGGCAATCGCGATCTCGCCCTCACGGCTGAGCAACTCGACACTGCCCATTTCGCGCAGATACATCCGCACCGGATCATCGGTCCGGTCCAGCTTCTCACCAGTGCCGGTCCCCACCGCGAGCTCACCCCGGCGGCCCACTTCAGCCACGGCGGTGCCGCGCTGGTCTTCGTCCTCGGCCTCGTCATTCTCGATGATGTTGATGCCCATTTCGGACAGCATCGACATGACATCCTCAATCTGCTCCGAGCTGACCTGATCGGGCGGCAGCACCTTGTTCAGTTGATCGTAGGTGATGAAGCCCTTTTCGCGCGCTTCGGAGATCATCTTCTTGATCGCCGCCTGGCTCATGTCCAGTGACAGCTCGGCGTCCTGATCGTCCGGCTTCTGGTCGTCGGTGTCCTTGGCGGCCATGTAAGTCTCCTAAGTGGCGGGCGCGTGATTCGCACGGCACTCCCAGTTTTGCGCGAATCACTTCCACGGAGAAGTGATTCGCAACCTGTTTACCTTGTTTTTCTTACCCTAACCTCACCAAAATCCATTCATTGGCGCGGTTTCGAGAAAGTAATCTTGTCGAGAAGCGCATCGAATTCCTCACGCTCACCACGGTTTAGGCGGGCGCCATTGTCGGCAATGTCATACTCGGCACGATCCTCATGTTCGCTTCGCACGGCACGGTTTCGCGCCTGCGCCGCTTGTCCCAGCCGCCATGTGACGGCCTCATCCGCCACACCCAGCATGTCCTCGGCGGCATCGACGATCTCGGCCTGCAAGCCGCGCGTCGCCGCGATCTTGGCCAACTCCTCGGCCACGGTCATTTGAGCCAAGGATAGATTGCCGGGGTTCCGGACAGGGGGCGCTATTGCGACATGGGGCAGCGCCAGAAGCTTTTCAAGGGTCTCGCCCCCCATCGCGGCGGCGATCGCAGCGTGCAGCGACCCGGCCCCTTCATCCCCATGAGCCAGGATCAGATCGCGCAATTGCGCATGCAGCGGATCAAAACAATCGAGCCGATCCAGCGCCGTCTCGAACTCCTCGACGATGCCGGGGGTGGCGATGAACGAGGCCAGAATGACCGCCTCGCGCATGTGATCATGCTGGCGCGGGTCAGACCGCGCAAGGGGCGACGATTTGGTGCTGGCGCGCGCGGCCATGTCGGGCTTCACCCAGCGGCCCCGCCCTTGCCCGCCGCGCTGACCGCCGCCTTTTTGTTGGGCCGTGCCCGAGCGGGACGAGAAAAGCTCCCAGCGCAGATCCTTGATCGCCTGGCCGTAATGGCCGCGGATCGACGGATCGCGAATCAGCCCGATGGCCGCGCGCAGGGATTTATCCAGCGCCGCCCGCCGCTCGGGGCTGTCGAAGTCGCGGCCTTCGGTCTCGCGCTGCCACAACAGGCGCACCATCGGCTGCGCCCCCTCAAGCAACGATTGCACCGCGCCGGCACCTTGCGCGCGCAGGATATCGTCGGGGTCCTGCCCCTCGGGCATCAATGCAAACCGCAGGCTTTTGCCCGCCTCAAGAAGGGGCAGCGCCAGATCGATCACGCGCCGCGCCGCCGCCAGCCCGGCGCGGTCGCCGTCCAGTGCCATGATCGGCTCGTCCGCCGCCCGCCACATCAGCGCCAGCTGCGCCTCGGTCACGGCCGTGCCCAGCGGCGCGACGGCGGCGCCAAAGCCCGCCTGCGCCAGCGCGATCACATCCATATACCCCTCGGCCACGATGAGGGGCTGGCCCTTGCCAGCCGCCTCGCGGGCGGGGCCGAAGTTGTAGAGCGTCCTTGATTTGTCAAAAAGCTCGGTCTCTGGCGAATTGAGATATTTCGCGTTGTCATTGGGATCCATCGCGCGGCCGCCGAAGGCAATCACACGGCCGCGCGGGTCGTGGATAGGAAACATGATGCGTCCGCGAAAGACGTCGTAGGGCGTGCCGCCCTTTTGCGAGGGGCGCGCGAGGCCGCAGCCGGTGATCAGGTCAGGTGCGACACCCTTGCCGGTCAGATGATCCCACAGCCCTTGCCACGCCTGCGGCGCGAAGCCGATGCCGAACCGCTCTTGCGTCGCCTCATCAAGGCCACGCCTGTCCAGATAGGCGCGGGCCTCGGCCCCGGCGCCTGTTTTCAGCATGAGGCGGAAATGCTGCTGCGCGGCCTCCATGACCTCGGCGAGCTGCGTGCGCCGGTCTGCCTTAATTTGCGCCTGCGGGTCACGCTCGGGGATCTGCATTCCCGCCTCGGCCGCGAGGATTCGGATCGCCTCCATGAATTCGACGTTCTCGGTATCGCGGACAAAGCTGATGGCGTCGCCCTTGGCATGACAGCCGAAGCAATAATAGAAACCCTTGCGATCATCGACATGAAAGCTGGCGGATTTTTCCTGATGGAACGGGCATGGGGCCCACATATCGCCTTTGCCGGGATTGGACTTGCGGTTGTCCCACATCACCTTCTTCCCGACGACCTGCGTCAGGGACGTGCGCGTGCGCAATTCTTCGAGGAAACCGGGGGGCAAGGACATCCCGGCAATATGGACCGAGTCGCGCGCCGCGCCAAGCCGTTCTACGCGGCTGCGGCGAGACGGCTTGGCAAAAGGTTCAAGGGTGGCTCAGGCGCGCTCTTGAGCGCCCGCGCGCCGCCGGTCGGAATGCTATCCCATCTGCGCAAGGCATGCGTCATTGAACGTGCCTGCAGTCTCGTCGGTCAGATGCTCTTGCGGCAGCGTATAGACCCAATCGACGAGGGGCGCGACGGCATCGGCGTATTTCGCCTCGATATCACTGGACGCAAGCGCCTTTGCGGTCGCCTTTTGCGACGCGCCATCCGCACGCATCACAACGGCGTCCGCGACGATTTCGGCCGTCGCTGCGCATCCCTCGTCGCTGGCATCCTGGGCCAGGGCCGGCTGGCCAAGCGCGAGGCCGCCGAGAAGCAGGGGGAGCGTGTAGGCGATCCAGCGCGTGCGCGGCAGGCGAAAGATGGACGTGCGATACATAAGCGATTGTCCTTTTCTTTTCTAATTTACGGCCCGGCTAGACCGGGCTGTCTCAGGTGGCCAACGCGGTGCCTGTCGCAAGAGTTGCCGAGGCCCGCCCTGCGCCCGAGAAAACTGGCCTCACGGAACGCAACGCCCGCAAGTGCGCCCCGGAGAAGCCTGCCACGCGCAAGTTCCGCCCCAGCGCCTTCCTTATAGGCCGAGCGCCCGATAGCTGGCGGCCACCTTGCCGATGGATACCAGATAGGCGGCAGTGCGCAGATCCGTCACTTCGTCGCGGGCGTGCCAGACCTCGCGCATCGACTGATAGGCCGCGCGCATCGTGTCGTCGAGCCCCGAGCGCACAAGCTCCAGCTCGCCCGCGCCGCGCAAGTATCGCTGCTTGAAATCGGGGCTGAGCGTCCAGCCCAGCTGCTTGTCGTTGCTCAAGCGCTCCAGCTCGTCCACGACCAGCTGGTGGCGCGACTCCTCCTGCCGGCGGCCCATGCGGCCAAAGCGGATGTGGCTGAGGTTCTTGACCCATTCGAAGTAGGATACCGTCACACCGCCCGCGTTCGCGAACATGTCCGGGATGATGACGCAGCCCCTCTCGCGCAGGATCTGGTCACCGCCTGCCGTGACAGGCCCGTTCGCCGCCTCGATGATCAAAGGCGCCTTGATGTTGGCCGCGTTCGAGATGTTGATGACACCTTCCATGGCGGCCGGGATCAGGATGTCGCACTCCTTCTCCAGAACCTTGGCACCGTCGGCCACATGCTGCGCGTCGGGGAAGCCGGAAACGCCGCCGTGCTTGCCGATCCAATTGTATACGTCCTCGACATTGAGGCCCTTGTCACTGATCAATGCGCCGTCCCGCTCGATGATCGCGGTGATGATGCAGCCATCCTCGTTCGACAGGAACTTGGCCGCGTGATAGCCCACATTGCCAAGGCCCTGCACGATGACACGCTTGCCATCCAGCTTGCCCGAGAGCTTTGCTGCCTTGATATCCTCGGGGTGGCGGAAAAATTCCTGCAAGGCGAATTGCACGCCGCGACCCGTCGCCTCGGTCCGGCCCTGAATGCCGCCCGCATTGATCGGCTTGCCGGTGACGCAGGCGCGCGCGTTGATATCGGTGGTGTTCATGCGGTGATACTGATCCGCAATCCACGCCATCTCGCGCTCGCTTGTGCCCATGTCGGGCGCGGGCACGTTCTGGCTGGGATTGATCAGGTCGCGCTTGATCAGCTCGAAGGCAAAGCGGCGCGTGATGCGCTCCATCTCGTGCTCGTCCCACTCGCGCGGATCAATGCGCAGACCGCCCTTGGAGCCGCCGAACGGTGCCTCGACAAGGGCGCATTTGTAGGTCATCAGCGCCGCCAGCGCCTCGACCTCATCCTGGTTGACGCCCATGGCAAAGCGGATGCCGCCCTTGACCGGCTCCATATGCTCGGAATGGACGCTGCGGTAGCCGGTGAACGTATGGATCTGCCCGCGCAGGCGCACACCAAAGCGCACCGTATAGGTCGCATTGCAAACCCGGATCTTCTCCTCGAGGCCCGGCGGAAGATCCATCAGCGCAACCGCGCGGTTGAACATCAGGTCTACTGACTCTCTGAAACTCGGCTCTTTCGCGGCTGTCATCATTGTCCTCCCCGGGTGCGGCGGGTGCTGAGGCGCGCCCGCACGACCTGTCTAAACTGCATATCGCAAACGCATGGTTAAAGCCTTCAGTTTTTTTGTCCACCCAACCGGCCCTCGGCCCGGCCTCGTGGTGGCGCCGCATGGCGTGCCCCACAGCGGCATCTGCGCCCTGGCTGGTTGCTTTGGCGCAAGTATGGAAACACTGACCCACAGACCGCCCGATTGTCCATATAATACCCGATTTATATCATATTTTCACGGGTTTCGGCCCTATTTCAGCCACAGTGGCTCATCATAAATCTTGCGACGAATTCCGATTCGGGCAGCGCCGTTCATCGGCATCGCGAGGTAGTAAAGTGACACGTAAGAGTTCCAAGATCAGAACGATCCGGGCGATGGTCTCCGCCGCGCGGATGCGCAAGATGCAACGCTTCGGCGAGGACGAGGACGGGGCGGTCGTCGCCTTCACCCTTTTCATGCTCGTCATGATGCTGATCGCCGGTGGCGTGGCCGTCGACGTCATGCGCCACGAGATGGAGCGCGCCCGGCTGCAGAACACGCTGGACACCGCCGTTCTGGCCGCCGCTGGCGCACCCAACGGGACGGAGCGAAAGGGAATCGTCAAAGATTACTTCGCGAAGGCTAAAATGTCGCAGTACCTTGGTAACGTTAGCGATGGGGGCGACACGCAGGCCCTTAACTCCAGCAAGGTTACGGCAAGTGCCAGCAAGACCGTTGACACCTATCTGATGAAACTTTTGGGCATTGATACACTGACCGCTGCCACGACCTCTGGCGCTGAGCGCCACATTCCCAAGCTTGAGGTGGTACTGGTGCTCGATGTGTCCGGCTCGATGGGAAAAAACAGCAAACTCGTGAATCTGAAAAGCGCGGCAAAGGAGTTTGTGAACTCCGTGCTAGGAAACTCCGCAACTGGAGAGACAGTGATTTCTGTGGTTCCTTTCAGCTGGTCAGTAACCCCTACGCAAGGTATGTATAGCGCTCTTGCCGTGGATGAAAAACATAAGTACTCTACGTGCCTCATATTCGAGGATAACGACCATAAGCATGCCTCTCTGGCCACCGGCAACTCCGGTTTCTCGAGCGGGCAACCCGTAAACCAGATGATCTATACGTCTGTCTACGGCGGCTTCGACGATTTCAACAAATCCGCATGGCGGTCATGCTATGCGGAGGATTACATGGAAATCCTCCCATTTTCATTCAACAAAACCGCTTTGCATTCAAAGATCGACTCTCTCTTGGCCAGCGGAAATACATCAGGAGATCAAGGCATGAATTGGGGTGCCGCGCTACTTGATCCAACCTTTGGTCAGATTACAGATAATCTCGTTCACGCTGGAGAGGTTGATGCGTCGCTAACCGCAGTTCCAGCAAGCTACGACGATCAAGAAACTCTCAAGGTCGTCGTGATGATGGGTGACGGTCAGAACACCTCTTCCTACTTTTTCTCGGAAGGGGGGCACTGGCGAAACCAGAATTCAGATCTTTATCTGGTGAAGACCCAAGAGCGGATTTTTGAATACGCCTATCACAAATACAAAAAGAACAAGACCAGCACAGATCTTAGAAAATGCAGCAATAATAGATGGGAATGTGTGTACTCAAATACTGGCACAATCGAAAGTGCATACTATCTGGAATATAGAAACTACTACTATAACATTGACCGTAATTTCTGGATCACCAGTGCAGAGTTTTCGGATATCCAAAGTAGCGAGACTTTCGTCAGCCTCGATCGCCTGACATGGGAAGATGCATGGGGTCTGATCACACCCGAATTTTACTACGACGTCACTGGAGATATGTCTGCCTACAATGATTACACGGGCGATCCTCTGACTGGGTCAAGAAAAAACATTCGGATGCTTAACTCCTGTTCCGCCACTAAAGATGAAGGTGTCTTGGTGTATACTATTGGCTTCGAGATCGACCAAGGTGGAACAGCCGAAACGACATTGCGGGACTGCGCTTCTTCTGAAGCTCACTACTACCGAGCCGAGGGCATCAACATCAACGATGCATTCAGTTCGATCGCATTGAACATGGTCAATCTGAGGCTGACGCAATGACACGTCTCAGGTGCGCTTTGCGCCGGCGCCTTGGCCGCCTCGCAAGGCGCGAGGATGGCAATGCCTCGGTCGAGTTCATGGTCATCGTGCCGGTCTATCTGGCGCTTCTGGTCATGTCGCTCGAGCTGAGCATGATCACCCTGCGCCACACGATGCTGGAGCGCGGCCTCGACATCGCGGTGCGCGACATCCGGCTGGGCACGGGAACGAACCCCTCCCATGACGCAATCAAGAAGCGCATCTGCGATGAAGTCTACGTCATCAGTGACTGCGAAAACTCGATCCGTCTTGAAATGGTGCCCTCCAGCATGCGCAATCTGGCGACGCTGGGCGGAGAGGTCATGTGCACCGACAAGGAAGAAGAGGGGTCGCCGGTGCTGACATTCGTGCCCGGCCAGCAGAACCAGCTGATGTTCCTGCGCGCCTGCGCCAAATACGACCCCCTCTTTCCGACATGGCAGCTTGCCCGCGGCATGCAAAAGGACAGCAGCGGCCAGATCGCCATCGTCACGATGTCCGCCTTCGTGCAGGAGCCTTTGTAATGGCATTCAGACCTTTGAAATCCTGGCTCTCCAGATTCCGCCGCGAAGAGCGCGGATCGGTCATGGTCGAGGCGGTCATCACATTGCCGGTGTTGATCTGGGCCATCGGCGCGACTTACGAATTCTTCGAGGTGCACCGCTATCAAAGCGCGCGCGACAAGGCGAGCTACACCATCGCGGACATGGTGTCGCGCGAGATGCTGCCGATCACACCCACCTACATCAGCAACGCCAAGACCGTCTTTGACACCATCGCAAACGACCACGGCACGAACACGCTGCGGGTGTCGGTCATCAAATACGATGTCGACGAGGACGAGTATTCTGTCAAATGGAGCGAGGTGCGCGGCACGACCAATCTGTCGCGACTGGAAACATCCGATGTCATCGACGCCCATGACAGGCTGCCCCAGATGCGCGACGGCGAGGAATTGGTCATCGTGGAAAGTTTGTCAGACTATCAACCAATGTTCGATGTCTGGCCCGGTGACCCTATGGAGATGTCGACATACGTGATGGCAATCCCGCGTTTCGCGCCGCAGATCAACTGGTCCAATTCCTGACTTGGCCGCTTGCCTCGCGTGCCGGGGGCCTTTTCCTCCTGACCCGATTTTTTCGCTGTCTGTCTCGTTTCCAGCCCATCTGTCGCGGTCGCGATCTGGCTTCGTAATTCCCGGGCATCTTGGCGCCGGGCTCTTCGCTCTGCCCTTCCGGCTCCGCATTCTTGCGGCACCCACTGGCGCACGCCGCTTGCCCCGCCGGGCACAACAGTGGCATGAAGGGCGCGATCCGATGGAGCGGCGCATGACCCTGACCAGACCCCCGTCAAAACTCCTCTTTGCGCTTGGTCTTGCCGCGCTCGCCGGCTGCACGCCCTTTCCCGAACTGAGCAGCCCCGCCTCGGAAGCCGCGCTGGCCCAGCCCTATCCCGATCTGATCCCGCTCGACGGTCTGAACACGCGGATGGAGACCAGCCGCATCACGCCAGACACGGCGCCCGCTATCGAAGCGCGCGCTACCCGCCTGAGGGACCGCGCGGCGCGCCTCGGTGGCCCGGTCGTCGATCCTGCAACGCGCGGCCGTATGCGCACCGGGGTTCAGCAGTAGCGCCCGCGCGGCAAAACCCGCGTTGCACGCCTGTCCCTTTGCCTGTAGATCGCGACTGACCTCATTTGACCGAACCCCACCTCAGTTCCGGAGACATCGCCATGACAGACCCTCTGCGCCTCGGTATCGCCGGATTGGGCACTGTCGGCACCGGCGTTGTGCGCATCATTCGCCAAAAGGCCAATCTGCTGGAGGCGCGCGCCGGGCGCCCCGTCACGATCAGCGCCGTCTGTGCCCGCTCCAAGGGCAAGGACCGTGGCGTCAGCCTTGCCGATTACGCGTGGGAGGACGATCCCGTCGCCCTCGCCCAACGCGATGACGTCGACGTTTTCGTCGAGTTGATCGGGGGCGACAACGGCCCCGCCAAGGACTCCGTCGAGGCCGCCATCGCCGCTGGCAAGGACGTGGTCACCGCGAACAAGGCACTTCTGGCACATCACGGTCACGCGCTAGCGCTGGCCGCCGAGGAGGCAGGCCGCGTCATCCGCTTCGAGGCCGCCGTCGCGGGCGGTATCCCCGTGGTCAAGGCGCTGACCGAAGGCCTTGCGGGCAACGACATGACGCGCGTCATGGGTGTCATGAACGGCACTTGCAACTATATCCTGACGCGCATGCAATCGGCGGGCCTTCCCTATGCCGACGTGTTTCAGGAGGCGTCCGATCTGGGCTATCTTGAGGCGGATCCCCAACTGGACGTGGGCGGCATCGACGCCGCGCACAAGCTGGCGCTCCTGACCGCCATTGCCTTCGGCACCCAGGTCGATTTCGCCGGGGTCGACATGGAGGGTATCGGCGCCATCACGATCGAGGATATCAACCATGCCGCCGACATGGGCTTTCGGATCAAACTGCTCGGCGTCGCCCAAAAGACGGGCCGCGGGCTCGAGCAGCGCATGACGCCCTGCCTCGTGCCTGCCGGCTCTCCGCTGGGCCAGCTGGAGGGCGGCACGAACATGGTCGTGCTCGAAGGCGACAACGTCGAGCAGATCGTGCTGCGCGGCCCCGGTGCGGGCATGGGCCCCACTGCCAGTGCGGTGATGAGCGACGTGATGGACATCGCGCGCGGCTTTCGCCTGCCCGTCTTCGGCCGCCCCGCCGCCAGCCTCGAGCAGGCGCAGCCCGCCGCCGCAGGCACACCCGCGCCCTACTACCTGCGCATGTCACTGATCGACAAGCCCGGCGCGCTGGCCAAGGTGGCGACCGCACTCGGCGATGCCGGGGTTTCCATCGACCGGATGCGCCAGTATGACCATGCAGGCCCCGATGCCCCCGTGCTGATCGTCACGCACAAGGCGGGCCGCGCCGAGCTGACCCGCGCACTCGACGCGCTGCCGCGCCTCGGCGTCGTCATCGGCGACCCAATCGCACTGCGTATCGAAAGCACCTGAACCGCTACCGCCGCCACTTGACTGTTTTTCCTCAAAGGACATTGCCATGACTGCCACCGCAGATTTCAACGACCGTATGCTGTCGCTCGGGCTGGCCCGTGTTTCCGAGGCCGCCGCCATCGCCTGCGCAGGCATGATCGGGCGCGGCGATGAAAAGGCCGCAGACCAGTTGGCCGTCAACGCCATGCGCGAGCAGCTGAACAAGCTGGCAATCAAGGGCGTCGTCGTCATTGGCGAAGGCGAGCGTGACGAGGCGCCGATGCTGTTCATCGGCGAAGAGGTGGGCAATGGTGATGGCCCCGGCGTTGACATCGCGCTCGACCCACTCGAAGGCACGACGCTGACGGCCAAGGCGATGCCCGACGCGCTGACTGTGATTTCGATGGCGCCGCGCGGCACCATGCTGCACGCGCCTGACGTCTATATGGACAAGCTGGCCGTTGGGCCGGGCTACGCCAAGGACGTCGTCACGTTGAACATGACGCCGCGCGAACGCGTCGAAGCGCTGGCCACGGCCAAGGGCTGCAAGGCGTCCGATATCACCGTCTGCGTCCTCGAGCGTCCGCGCCACCAAGAGGTGATCGACGAGATCCGCGCCACCGGCGCCGCCGTCTTTCTCATCACCGACGGCGATGTGGCGGGCATCATCCACTGCGCGAATGCCGATCAGACCGGTATCGACATGTACATGGGGTCGGGCGGGGCACCCGAGGGCGTGCTGGCGGCCTCGGCGCTGAAATGCATGGGCGGCCAGATCTGGGGCCGGCTTCTGTTCCGCAACGACGACGAGCGGGGCCGCGCCGCCAAGGCCGGCATCACGGATCTGGACCGCGTTTATGCACGGGACGATATGGTGACCGGCGATGTGATCTTTGCCGCGACGGGCGTCACCGACGGCTCGCTGGTGCGTGGGGTCAAGCGGCGCCCCGGCTATATTGAGACCGAGACGGTGCTGATGCGCTCCAAGACAGGCTCGGTCCGGCGCATGATCTACCGCAACCCCGTCACCTGACACCGGCCTGCGCCGGATCCGGCAGATTTCTGTTTTCGCCCGCCTGCCCGTGACCTAAGCTCGGCCAAGGCAGCGGATGGGATCGGCATGGGCGCAGAAAAGATCGACACGGTGGTCGTCGGCGGCGGTCAGGCCGGCATCGCGATGAGCGAGCATCTGGGCAAGCGCGGCATTGGCCACGTGGTGCTGGAACGCGCCCGCATCGCCGAACGCTGGCGCAGCGAGCGCTGGGATTCTCTGGTGGCAAACGGCCCTGCCTGGCATGACCGCTTTCCGGGTATGGAGTTCAAGGGCATCGCCCCGGATGCCTTTGCCCCCAAGGAGAGCGTGGCCGAATATTTTGCCGATTACGCAAAGATGATCGACGCGCCGATCCGCACCGGCGTCGAGGTGACGCGCGTCACCGCCCTTGTGGGGCGGCCCGGATTTCTGGTCGAGACGGCCGATGGCGAGATCGAGGCGCAGCATGTCGTCGCCGCCACCGGCGCCTTTCAAAAGCCCGTCATCCCCAATGTGGTGCCGCCCGACGCCCCCGTCACCCAGATCCATTCAAGCACCTATCGCAACCCGGACCAATTGCCTCAGGGCGCGGTTCTGGTTGTCGGGCCAGGCTCCTCGGGCGCGCAGATCGCCGCCGAGCTTATGCGCGCGGGTCGCAAGACCTATCTGTCCGCAGGCAAGCATGACCGCCCGCCGCGCCGCTATCGCGGGCGCGACTTTTGCTGGTGGCTGGGCGTTCTGGGCAAATGGGACATGGTCGCGCCAGCGCCCGGAACCGAGCATGTGACCATCGCCGTCAGCGGCGCGCACGGCGGGGAGACCATAGATTTTCGCCGCATGGCCGCCGAGGGGCTGGTGCTGGTCGGGCGCACCGAGCGCTATGAGGATGGCACGCTGCATTTCGGCGGCGGTCTCGCCGAGGCGATCCGGCACGGCGATGCCAACTACCTGTCGGTGCTGGATGCCGCAGACGCCTATGTGCTGCGCAACGGTCTGGCCCTGCCCGAGGATCCCGAAGCACGCCAGTTTCCACCAGACCCCGATTGCGTCAGCGCGCCGCTCAGATCGCTGGATCTGGCCGAAGCGGGCATCACGTCGATCATCTGGGCCACCGGCTATGCCCGCGATTACGGCTGGCTGCAGGTGGACGCCTTTGACGCGGCGGGCGCACCTGCGCACCAGCGCGGCGTCTCGACCGAGGCGGGCGTCTATTTTCTGGGCCTGGCATGGCAATCGCGGCGTGGATCCTCCTTTATCTGGGGCGTGTGGCAGGATGCCAAGTTCATCGCCGATGCGATCGAGACGCAGCGCGGCTATGCCAGCCATCACGCCGACGCGCAGGCCCGTGCCGGCGCGTAGCCTTGCATTGGGCATGTGGCCGACACGGCAATTCTGCGGGACATTCCCGCGCGCCTTGGATATGGCCCGGAGCATGAGTATTTTTGGAACAATGAAAGGTGGCGGCATATGACGGCCTTTCTGGATGTGGACACATCGCTGAGCGGGCGCCGATGGATCGGGCCGACTGCCCTCATGGACCGCGCAGCCGAAGCTATCGCGCAGGGCACCGGCCTGCCTCATGCGGTCTGCATGGCGCTGGCACGGCGCGGGGTCGCCCCGAATGAGGCGGAGACATATCTGGCCCCATCCTTGCGCGATCTGCTGCCCGATCCACGCGCGCTGCTTGACATGGAGGCGGCGACGGCGCGGTTTCTGGCTGCGGTCGAGGCGCGCGAACGGATCGCGATCTTTGCCGATTATGACGTCGACGGCGGCACCAGTGCGGCGCTGCTGATCGACTGGCTGCGCCAGATGGGGCGCGAGGCGACGCTTTACGTGCCGGACCGCATCGACGAGGGGTATGGCCCCAATGGCGAGGCGATGGCGCAGTTGGCCGCCGTGCATGATCTGATCGTGTGCGTCGATTGCGGCACCCTCAGCCACGGCCCTGTGGACGCCGCCAAGGGTGCAGATGTGATCATCCTGGATCATCACCTCGGCGGTGAAACGCTGCCCGATGCGCTGGCGGTGGTGAACCCCAATCGACAGGACGAAAGCGGTGATCTGGCGCATCTCTGTGCCGCCGCCGTGGTCTTCTTGATGCTGGTCGAGGCGGGGCGCCAGCTGCGCGAGACGGGGCGAAAGGGGCCCGACCTGATGGCGATGCTGGATCTGGTCGCCCTGGCCACTGTCGCCGATGTCGCGCCGCTGATCGGGGTCAACCGCGCATTCGTGCGGCAGGGCCTGCGTGTCATGGCCCGGCGCGAGCGGCCCGGCCTTGTCGCGCTGGCCGATGTGGCCCGGATGGACAGCGCGCCAGCCGCCTATCACCTCGGCTTTCTGCTTGGGCCGCGCGTCAATGCCGGAGGCCGTATCGGCCGCGCCGATCTGGGCGCGCGCCTCTTGGCGTGCAACGTCCCGCATGAGGCGCAAGCGATGGCCGAGCGGCTTGACCAGCTCAATTCCGAGCGCCGCGAGATCGAGGCCGGCGTGCAGGCCGCGGCGATGGCGCAGGCCGAGGCCCGCGGGCTGGACGCGCCGCTGGTCTGGGCCGCCAGCGAAGGCTGGCATCCGGGCGTCGTCGGCATTGTCGCCAGCCGCCTCAAGGAGGCTGCGATGCGCCCCTCGATCGTGATCGGCTTTGACGGCGATGTCGGCAAGGGGTCCGGGCGATCGGTCTCGGGCGTCGATCTGGGGGCGGCCATCCAGCGGCTGGCCGCCGAGGGCCTGCTGGTCAAAGGTGGCGGGCACAAGATGGCTGCGGGCCTGACAGTGATGCGCGACAAACTGGAGCCTGCGATGGCGCGCCTGTCGGAATTGCTCGCGCGTCAGGGCGCCGGGACCGGAGGCGCGACGGATCTGCCGCTTGACGGGCTCTTGATGCCCGGCGCCGCAACGCCCGAATTGATTGGCCAACTGGAAGCAGCAGGCCCCTTTGGCGCAGGCTCGGCCGCGCCGCGCCATGTGTTCGCCCAGATGCAGATCACCTTCGCCAAGCGCGTGGGCGAGCGGCATCTCAAGCTGCGGTTTGGTGACGGGATTGGCCCGCAGATGGACGCGATCGCCTTTGGCGCCTTCGACGGCCCGCTGGGCCCTGTCCTGGAGGGGCATGGCGGGGCGAGATTTCATCTGGCCGGTCGGCTTGAACTGAACGTCTGGCAAGGCCGGCAGTCAGCGCAACTGCGCCTCGAGGATGCCGCACGCGCCTGAGGGCATGCCATCGCCGATGGATGAGGAAAAGAATTCAGCCAGCAAGCAGATTTGATGCAGAAACCCCCTTGCGCCCCCGCGCGCAATTGCCTAGGAACCGCCTCACACAGCGTGTGGCCCGTTCGTCTATCGGTTAGGACGCCAGGTTTTCAACCTGGAAAGAGGGGTTCGATTCCCCTACGGGCTGCCAACTACCATTTTCAAATCAACGACTTAGCGGGCGATATGTGAATTCACCCACCTTCACGCCCCTCAATTTAGTGATGGTGCCAATGCAACCTAGGCAGGCGCTTGGCTCAAGACTGTTTTCTTGGCGTATAGGATTCCGCGTTGAGGGTTGCCGGGTATCGCGCCATGAGCCATTTCCGTGTGTCGAGCCTCAAGGAGGCGCGAGCAGAATGAGAGCGGCTGACCTTGAGGGTGACCACCCCTTTCTCTTCGATCCCTTGAAGCTCCGGGCTATCCAACGGCAAAGTGACCTTGAAGTCGCCCGCCGAATCATCGGCCAGCGTGATCCTCTATTGGCCCATGAGTGCATTTGATCCACACGGGCACGGTTTTAGTCGTCATCAAACTCAGGATGGACCGGACGCAATTTTCAGACCGTTCGTTCTGCGGGAAGATGCAAATAGTGTTCTGCACCTGACAAAAGATACCGCGTGAAAGCAGGCTTTAGCATGGGAGGACAGCATCCCGATCGGATACGCCAGATGACGGCAGGCAGCCCGAAGCGGACCCATGGTCGGTGGCCAGATTAACCAAGGATCTCATGGAGGTCGGGCGGAGAACTGCCACTTGCCGTGGTCGCGAGCCAGCGATGCCGTCAGAGCCAGAGCCGACAGTGGAACGGTTAGCACAAGGGGAACACTCTGCTCTACCTCAAGTCAGTTTCAAGGCCTCACTTTCTGGTCAGATCGGTCAGCGCCACTACGTTGTTTAGGGTAGAAACGGAGCAATCGACAGATTTGGAAAACTTGGACTAGTCCAGCACTTTGCGAAGCTTCTCTGCAAGTTGAGTGTGGCGGTAGGGCTTGCTAAGCAGTTCGACCTCTGGGTCGAGCCGGCCATGATGGACGATAGCGTCCTCTGAATATCCCGAGGTGAAGAGTACTTTCAGAGCGGGTCGCCGCGTCTTGGCAGCATCGGCCAGCTCTCGTCCGTTCATGCCGCCAGAAAGGACAACATCAGTGAAGAGCAGGTCGAGATCGCGCGTCTGTTCTAGGATTTCCATCGCCTGCGGCCCGTTCTCGGCCTCGACGACCCTATAGCCCAGTCCGAGCAAGTTTGCGCGCACATGTTCGCGCACTAGCTCATCGTCCTCGACGACGAGTATGCTCTCTGTCCCGCGTGAAATTGGCGCGGGGCTACTACCAATATGGCTCTTCGCTTCTTCACGCAGTGACCGAGGAAAGTAAAGAGTCACTGAAGTGCCATTTTCGGGCTCGGACCAGATGCGGAGATGGCCGCCCGATTGCTTCACAAATCCATAGACCATGCTTAGCCCCAGCCCAGAACCACTTCCGACTTCCTTGGTTGTGAAGAAAGGTTCGAATACCCGCGAGAGTGTATCCTCTGCCATCCCGTGTCCGGAATCCGTCACTTTGATCATGACGTACTGACCAGTTTCGAAGTCCGGATCGTTCAACACGAAATCATCATCGAACACGGCATTCCTCACATTGATCTTGATCTGGCCTCCGTCTGGCATTGCGTCACGCGCGTTGAGCACAATATTCAGAAGCGTGGATTCCAGTTGGCTTGGGTCGATCTCGGCCAGCCATAAATTTTCAGCGCGCTCAATATGGAGGGTGATCGTCTCGGGCAGTGTGCGGCGTAAAAGAAGCTCCAAACCGTTGTTTATCTGATCGCTGACATTCAACACGCGGGGTTGTAGGGGCTGTTGTCTTGAAAAAGCGAGAAGGCTACCCGTCAGTTCGGACCCGCGTTCCGCCGCATTCACAGTTATTTCTGCGAGTTCGCGCAAACGATCCTGATCGCTTAAATTTTCTACCAACATTTCAGCGTTGCCAAGGATCACAGTTAACAGGTTGTTGAAGTCATGGGCCACGCCGCCAGTCAGTTGGCCCACGGCCTCCAGCTTCTGGGACTGACGTAACTGAACCTGCGCCTCCGCCTGAGCGGCACGTGCAGTTTCAAGTTCGCGCATCTGATGATGCAAGGCTGTATTGACGGCCTCCAACTCTTCGATGGCGCTTTTGTGCGCCTGCATTGAGCGCCCCATCTCTATGGTTGGCACCAAGATGAGTGCAGCCGCCAACAACAACAATGCACGGATTGTCCAAATGTTCGGATGTTCGGCTTTCCAGCCGTCATGTGGCAGTGCGGAAATCTGCCATGTGCCCGTAGGCAACTGGACACTCGCGACGACAGGCATGTCCTCTGGCGTGACCTTAGGTCCGAAAAACCTGAGCCCTCCTGAACCGGTAGCGTCACGGCCCGTGAGCGTTACCGAGAAAGGCAGATCATCGTGCAGTCCGGCCTTTGCGTACAACACCTTGAGATCCATAACCGCCGAGACAAGTCCCCAGAAAACTGGCTTCTTCGCGGTTTGTGTGGGTGTGCGGGTCTCCGGTCAGTTCACGACCACACCAGATGTTGTGTCGTAGGGTGACGCGGGCAGGTGCTTGAGCCGACCGGCGAC
>NZ_JBAPKZ010000005.1:0-155690 GCF_037083805.1 Roseovarius sp. D0-M9
GGAGCATCCCAAACCGGGCGTCCGCCGCCGATGCCACAGAGAACCGCCTTGAAATCCATGCGGCAGGAACAACGTCCTTCAAGCCCGACTTATTCAGCAGCCTGTTAGGCGTCGCGCCACAGGCCGGGGGCAATGCCGTCCAGCGTCCAGTCGCCGATACGCCATCGCACGAGGCGCAAGGTGGGATGGCCCACATACGCGGTCATCCGGCGCACCTGTCGGTTGCGCCCCTCGGTGATGGTCAGTTCGATCCAGCTGTCGGGAACTGATTTGCGATAGCGCACGGGCGGCACGCGCGGCCAAAGGTCTGGCGGCTCGATCCGGCGGACCCGTGCGGGCTGCGTCGGCCCGTCCTTGAGCGTGACGCCCTTTGCAAGGGCCGCCAGCGCCGCGTCATCCGGCACACCTTCGACCTGGGCCAGATAGGTCTTGGGTTTCTTAAATTTGGGATCGGCGATGCGGGCCTGCAGTTTCCCGTCGTCGGTGAGGATCAAGAGGCCCTCGCTGTCGCGGTCAAGCCGCCCGGCCGGATAAACGCCCGGCACATTCACATAATCGGCCAGGGTCGGATGGCCGCTGCCCTCATCGGTGAACTGCGACAGAACGCCATGCGGCTTGTTCAAGAGGATCAGGCGCGCCATTTGCGCAGATGCCCTAAGTCCTGCCGAAATTCGGCCGGCATCAGCTGTTGCCGCTGCCGCCAAAGCGGCTGGCGTCTGCGGCGGCGCGGCGGATGGCGTTGGATTTGTGCACCGTCTCCATGTATTCCGCCTCGGGATCGCTGTCATAGACCACGCCGCCGCCCGCCTGGATGTAGAGCTGTGCATCCTTGACCACTGCGGTGCGCAGGGCGATGCAGATATCCATGTCGCCCCCCGCGCTGAAATAGCCCACGCCGCCGCCATAGACGCCGCGCTTTTCAGGCTCCAGCTCGTCGATGATCTCCATCGCCCGGACCTTGGGCGCGCCCGAGACGGTGCCAGCCGGAAGACCCGCCAGAAGCGCACTCAGCGCGTCCTGATCCTCGGCCAGCTCGCCCACCACGTTCGAGACGATATGCATGACGTGGCTGTAGCGCTCGATGATGAATTCCTCGGTCGGGCGCACGGTGCCGACCTTGCAGACGCGCCCGGTGTCATTGCGCCCAAGATCGAGCAGCATCAGATGCTCGGCCAACTCTTTGGTGTCGGCCATCAGGTCGGCCTCGTTGGCGCGATCCTCTTCGGGTGTGGCGCCGCGGGGCCGGGTGCCTGCGATGGGGCGGATCGTTACCTCGCCGTCCATAACACGCACCAGGATTTCGGGGCTGGCGCCGATCACCTGAAACCCGCCAAAATTGAAATAGAACATGAAGGGAGAGGGGTTCGTGCGCCGCAGGCTGCGGTAGAGCGCGAAAGGCGGCTGGGCAAAGGGCTGTGTCCAGCGCTGGCTGGGCACCACCTGAAAGATATCCCCTGCCTTGATGTAGTCCTTGGCCTTTTCGACGGCGGATTTGTAATCCTCGCGCGTGAAGTTCGACACCGCCTCGCCATCCTCGGCGGCCTGGCCGAGGCCCCTGCTTTGCGGCAGGGCGCGATCGAGGTCGCGCACGGCATCCATCACACGCTCGGCAGCACGCGCATGGGCGGCGCGGGCGGTCTGGCCGGGCTCATGCCATGCGGGGGCAACGACGATCACCTCGCCCTTGACGCCGTCGAGCACGGCGATGACCGAAGGACGCAGCATCAGCGCATCGGGCAGGCCCAAGGGGTCGGGATTGACGTTTGGCAGATGCTCGACCAGCCGGATCATGTCATAACCGAGATAGCCAAAGAGGCCCGCACTGGCGGCGGGCAGATCCTCGGGCAGATCAATTCGGCTTTCGGCAATAAGCGCGCGCAGGTTTGTCAGCGGGTCGCCCGTCTGCTCCTCCCACGCATCAGGATCAAAGCGCGCGGCGCGGTTGATGCGCGAGATGGTGCCGTGGCACTGCCAGACCAGATCGGGCTTCATCCCGATGATCGAATAGCGCCCGCGCACCTCGCCGCCGGTGACCGATTCCAGCATGAAGGCGTCCGTGGCGGCGCCCGCCAGCTTCATCATCAGCGAGACGGGCGTATCCAGATCGGCGGCAAGCCTGGTGTAGACCAGCTGGCTTTGCCCTGCGTCATATCCCGCAGCGAAGGCATCGAAAGAGGGGGTCAACTCCACGGGCGCACGTCCTTACTGAAAGTTGGCGTGAACGGCGGCGATTGCCTGCTGGTCAAGCGTGATGCCCGCCCGCGCGCGGATATCGTCGGCCAGCGCCTGATAGAGGTCCTGCGCGATGTCGTTTGCCGCCGAATCCTGAAGGCTGGTGCGGATGCGGTTCAGTTCATCCCCCTCGGCCTGCGGCACGGAAGCCGAATCGAGGCGGATGATGAAGAGGCGCGCGTCGCCGTCGACAGTGCGCACTTCGCCCTCGGTCATCTCGAAAATCGTCGGGATCGTGCCCGGCGGTGTGCCTGCCTCAGAGCCCTGGCGCGTCAGGCTCTCGACACTGCGGGGCGTCAGGCCGACCTCTTCGAAGCTGGCACCATCCTCGAGTTGCGCAACCACATCCTCGGCCTGCTCGCGCAGCGCCTCGATCAGTGCTTCGCGCGCCCATGCGGCGGCAACTTCCTGCTGGACCTCTTCAAAGGGCTGCACCGCCGGCTCGATGATCTCGTCCAGGCGCATGGCAAAGATGCCCCCATCGCCAAGGCTCATGATCTCGGGGAAATCGCCCTCCTGCAACTCTTCGGCCGCGTCACGGAATGCGGAATAGCTTGCGATTCCTTCGCTCATACCGGGGCGCCAGTCGATCGTGCCGCCCTGCATCTGCGTCTCTGCCGCGAGGTTTTCGATCGTGGCGCCGCCGGCCAGCAGATCATTCGTGCTTTCGACCTGGCTCTCGATCACGCGCGCGGCGCGGTCGCCTGCCAGCAGGTCGCGCAGCTGGCCTTCGGCCTCTTCAAAGGGAGTGGTCTGTGCTTGCAGGACTGCGTTGACGCGAAAGAGGGCGGGGCCAAGATCGGTCTCGACGGGGCCGACGACATCGCCTGAACTCGCGCCAAAGACGGCCTCTCCGGCAGAGCCCAGATTGTCCATATCCACATCGCCCAAATCGACATCCTGAAGCGTCAACCCGCGCGCCTCGACCAGATCGTCATAGGTGGCCTCGCCCGCATCCAGCTCGGCGCGTGCGGCCTCGGCGGCGGCCTCATCGGAATAGACCAGACGCTCGACCAGTCGGCGCTCGGGCTGGTTGAACTCTTCCTCGCGGTCGGCATAGGCCTCGCGCAGGGAGGCCTCATCGACCTCGACATCGTCGATGATCATTTCGGGCGTGAGCCAGGCATAGGTGATGGCATGGGTCTCGGGCTGCGTGAACTGGGGGATGTTGGCCTGATAATAGGTTTCCAGATCCTCATCCGTAGGCACCGGCAGGCCGCTGCTCAGATCGCTGCGCGCCAGCGCGGCGAAGGTCACGTCGCGCTCTTCGGCGATGTAGTTCAGCAGGGCATCCGTATAGGCCTCGGGCGTGCTGACGCCTGCGATGACGGCGCCCTGCACCAGCGTGCTGGCGGTTTCGGCGCGCACATCCTCTTCAAAGGCGCCCTCGCTCAGACCCGCGCGTTCCAGTGCGAAACGATAGCCCTCGCGGTCGAACTGGCCATCCACGCCTTGGAAGCCGGGAATCTCCATGATCTGGCGGGCCAGCGTCTCATCACCGACGGATATACCGATGCGCGCCGCCTCATCCTCGAGCGCGGCTTGCGAGACAAGGCGCGACAGCACGCGGTCGGGTATGCCCTGTGCCTGAGCCTCGGAAAAGGGCAGCGGCTCGCCTGTCTCGGCCACGGCGGCGTTGACCTCCTGGCGCAGAGCGCGGGAGTAGTCGTCAATATCGAGCGGGGTATCCCCGACCGAGCCGATGCGGGTGACACCGCCGCCCAGATTGGTCACGCCAAAGCCGCCGAGGCCAAGGATCAAGAGGCCCATGAGGACCCACATTGCGGATTTGGAAATGCTGTTGGATCGCATGTTTGGGGCGCCTTTGTCGGTCTCGGGGGTGCGTGATCGTGATCCCGTTTGTCTATGCGCTCGGGCCATCAGGGGCAAGGGGCCAGCCCGGCCCGCCAAGGGACGCCAGACGCGCGAACAGCGTTTCGATGCCGCTGCGGTCGACATTGGCAAAGGCGATGCGGAAATGCCGCGCGCCCGAGGGGTCTGCCGCGGGTGTAAACATCGTGCCAGGCAGGGTCAGCACCCCCGCATCGCGCACAAGGCGCGGCGCCAGCACGTCCGAGCCTTCGGCAAAGGGATGCGCGAGATAGGCGAAATAGGCGCCAACGCCCTTGAGCTCCCACCCCTGCGCCACCAGTTTCGGCATCTGCTCGGCAATCGCCGCGCGCCGGTCAAGGATCTCGGCCCGCTCGCCTGCAAGCCACTGGGCGAGGTTCTGCATTCCCCAGAGCGCGCCGATCTGGCCCAGCTGATTGGGGCAGATGGCAACGCAGTCAAGGAATTTCTCGGCCTCGTCCAACCGCGCGGGCGAGGTCACCATGGCGCCGACGCGGTGTCCGGTCAGGCGATAGGCCTTTGAGAACGAATAAAGCTGGATCAGCGTGTCGTCCCAATCGGGGTCGGTGAAAAGGTCATGGGGCGCACCTGTGCGCGCGTCGAAATCGCGGTAGGTTTCATCGACAACGAGGGCGATGTCGTGCGCGCGCGCCAGATCGAAGAAGGCGCGCAGGAGGTCGCTCGGATATTCCACCCCGCCGGGATTGTTGGGTGTGACCAGCACGATCGCGCGGGTGCGCGGTGTAATCAGCGCCGCGGCCTCATCGGGGTCGGGCAGCAGACCCTCGCGCACGGGCAGGGGCAGGGTGCGCACACCTGTCATGTCGCACCACATTTTATGGTTGAAATACCAAGGGGTGGGCAGGATCACCTCGTCGCCTTCATCGCACAGCGTGGCAAGCGCGGCGCAAAACGCCTGATTGCAGCCCGATGTGATGGCGACATTCTCCGCGCCGATGGTGCCGCCGTAGGCCGCGCTCCACTGGTTGGCCACCTCGGCGCGCAGATCGTCGCGGCCAAGAACCGCACCATAAAGATGCGCGTCGGCCAAATCCATCGACGCCTCGGCCATCGCGCGGCGCAGCCCTTCGGGCGGCACCTCGACGGGGGCGGCCTGGCTCACGTTGATCAAAGGGCGCTCGGGCGGGAAATCTACACCCGCCAGCCACCGGCGGGCCTCCATAACGGGCGGGGCGAAACTTTGTCTTGTGCGGCTCATGTGGCGTGTCTCCTTCATTTGCCGCGATAGGGCTGGACGTATTGCAGGGCCAGATCCCAGGGAAAGAAGATCCAGGTGTCCTGGCTGACTTCGGTCACGAAGGTCTGGACGCGATCCTTGGCCATCGGCTTGGCATAGACCGTGGCGATATGGGCGTTGGGCATATGGGCGCGCACGACATCGAGGGTGCGGCCCGTATCCACCAGATCGTCAATCACCAGCACGCCAGTGCCATCCCCGACGATCTGCATATCAGGTGATTTCAGGATCTGGGCCGCGCCTTGGGTCTGGTGATCATAGCTCTTGACGCTGATCGTATCGACCGTCCGGACATCCAGCTCGCGTGCGACGATCATCGCGGGGGCCATGCCGCCGCGAGTGATGGCAACGACAGCGCGCCATGCACCGTCATCCGGTCCCTTGCCATCCAGACGCCACGCAAGCGCGCGCGCATCGCGGTGCAGCTGATCCCAGCTGACATGAAAGCCTTTTTCGTGGGGCAGGGGCTCGTACATGGATACTCCGGTTGAAACGCTTAACGCGGCGCGCCTGATCTTCAGTGCCGAAGCGGCTGAAGGAACCAATCCTCAAGTATTGTCGATGTCAGGGGCATCGACGGCTTTCATGCCGACCACGTGATACCCTGCATCGACATGCAGGTTCTCGCCCGTGGTCCCGCTGCCCAGATCGCTGAGCAGAAAGAGCGCGGCCTTGCCGACATCGTCGATGGTCACGTTGCGGCGCAGGGGCGAGTTCAGCTCGTTCCACTTGAGGATATAGCGGAAATCGCCGATGCCGGACGCGGCCAGCGTCTTGATCGGGCCGGCCGAAATGGCGTTGACGCGGATGCCGTCCTTGCCCAGATCCTCGGCGAGATACTTGACCGACGCCTCAAGCGCGGCCTTGGCGATGCCCATGACGTTATAATGCGGCATTACCTGCTCGGCGCCGTAATAGGTCAGCGTCAGCATCGAGCCGCCGGGGCCCATCAGCTTTTCCGCGCGCTTGGCAACGGCAGTAAAGCTGTAGCAGGACACATCCATTGTATCGAGAAAGTTCTGACGGCTGGTGTCGATGTAGCGCCCGCGCAGCTCGTTCTTGTCGGAAAAGCCGATGGCATGGACCAGAAAGTCGATCTTGCCCCAGACACGCTCGATCTCGGCGAAGGCCGCGTCGATCGAGGCCGGGTCGGAGACGTTGCAGTTGATCATCACTTCGGAGCCAAGCGATCTGGCCAGCGGCTCAACCCGTTTCTTGAACGCGTCGCCCATGTACGTAAAGGCCAGTTCGGCGCCCGCATCGGCGCAGGCCTGGGCGATGCCCCACGCGATGGACTTGTCATTGGCAAGGCCCATAATCAACCCGCGCTTGCCCGCCATAAGAGTGTTTGACATGTCCCGATCCTGACCCAACTGACTATTAGTGCCAATCCTTTAGGCGATTGGCAGGGGTGCATCAAGGGTCGCCGTTCCGGGGCATGGGCGCTTGGCGCTGGAAATGCCGCGCGGGCTGGGGCATAGGACGGCGCGTGACGCGCAATTTCGAAGAGGGACTGACATGGCCGAACGAGACGGGAAATTCGCCGGAGACGATCCCTTTGTGATCGCACGCAGTTGGCTGTCGGAGGCCGAGGCGAGCGAGCCGAACGATCCAAATGCCATCGCACTGGCGACGGTCGACCCGGACGGAATGCCCAACATGCGCATGGTTTTGCTCAAGGAAATCTCGGAAGACGGCTTTGTCTTTTACACAAACTACGAAAGTGCAAAGGGCAAGGAACTGGCCGCCAGCGGCAAGGCCGGGTTCGTCATGCACTGGAAGACTCTGCGGCGCCAGATCCGCGTGCGCGGCCCGGTTACCCGGCAGGATGGCCCCGAGGCGGATGCCTATTATGCGTCGCGCTCGCTCAAGAGCAGGCTGGGCGCCTGGGCATCGCAGCAGTCGCGCCCGCTGTCCAGCCGAGGTGCGCTGATGGCGGAGGTCGCCAAGGTTTCGGCCCGGCACGGGATCAATCCGCCGCGCCCGCCGTTTTGGGGCGGCTTCAAGATCACACCGGTCGAAATCGAATTCTGGGCCGATGGTGATTATCGCCTCCACGACCGTTTCGTCTGGCGCCGCGCAGATGCCAGCGCTCCTTGGGAGGTTACGCGACTGAACCCTTGAGGCGTCACGCCATTATTGTCATCGGTTAAATCGTGCGCAGCGCTCTGCCCCAAAGCTGTGGTTCAGGTTTGCGGCACCCTCTTAGGTTGATTAAAGCCGCCGCACTCTGTGGCGTAAACAATAGTTGATTTGGTGCTCTGCGGTCGAATATAGCGATTTTTGGCGAAATAACGCCGTTCGCATCACGGCTTGCGGCAACCTCTTGCGCAATATACACGTTATGCGTGTAATAAGATGCATCGGGCGTAGACGCAGGAATGCGAAAGCGGTACAATTTCAGCTTAATGAGCGAGAGGTATAGCATAGGTGGGCATGTTTGACATAAGCCAGAGCCAAGCGGCGCATGCCGCCGCATCGCAGGATGCGGGCACGCGCCGCGTTCAGGGTCGCGTCAAATGGTTCGACCCTGTGCGCGGGTTTGGCTTTGTCCTGGCGGATGACGGCGGGGACGACATCCTGCTGCACGCCAACGTGCTACGCTCGTTCGGACAAAGCTCGGTGGCGGATGCGGCGATCGTCGATCTTGATGTGCAGGTCACGGCACGGGGCGTTCAGGCGACTGCGGTACATGGCATCGTGCCACCCAAGACCGGACAGATGCCGGCGCTTGCCGATTTCGAAGAGATCGACGCCGATGTATTTCATAATGCGCCGCTGCTGCCTGCGCGTGTCAAATGGTTCGACAAGGCAAAGGGCTTCGGCTTTGCCAATGCGTTCGGCGACAATCGGGACATCTTCGTGCACATCGAGGTGCTGCGCCGCGCGGGTCTGGCCGATCTTCAGCCGGGCGAGGCGCTGGCGATGCGGGTCATCGAGGGCAAGAGAGGCCGCATGGCGGCCGAGGTGAACGGCTGGGAGAGCGCTGTAAAATGAGGCTTCTGGCAATCGTGCTCGCGCTGGCGCTCAGCGGTCCTGTTCTTGCGGCCGAAGAGTGCAGCCTCGATACCGTGCATCTGCGCGGCGATTGGGGGCAGGCCCGCTTTGCGATCGAACTGGCCGACGATGCAGAGACGCGCGCGCAAGGTCTGATGTTTCGCGAATCGCTTCCGCAATCTGCGGGAATGCTGTTTGTCTATCCCGACACGCGCACCGTCGGCTTCTGGATGAAGAACACACTCATCCCGCTTGATATGATCTTTCTTGACGCGACCGGGACGGTCGCGCGCGTTCATTCCAACGCGGTTCCGGGCGATCTGACGCCCATAATGGGCGGGGATGACATCAAGGCCGTGCTCGAAATCAACGGCGGTTTGGCCGAGCGGCTGGGAATCGCGGAGGGCTCGCAGCTGCGGCATCCGTCGTTTGCGGCCGAGCGCGCCGCCTGGACCTGCTGATCTTACGGGTTTGATGCGCAATTCTTGGCGCGCGTCGTGCTGATTGCCCGTATTCGGGCTTTTCAACGGTCAAGTTTCTGCGTATTGCTCGCCCATGGTTCGGGGTGTGGCGCAGTCTGGTAGCGCACCTGTTTTGGGTACAGGGGGTCGTAGGTTCGAATCCTGCCTCCCCGACCATATTCTCTCAACATCATGTTTGCGTTCCGTCGCTACGGTTTGCCAAGGCGATGGCACGCGTCTGCGCGCTTGCCTGTGGCGCGGATGCATCGGTCGGCGCAGGGGTGGAAAAGTTTTTTCCGACTGCCGCGCCATGTGCGCCGCCGGCCTGCACTGCGCCCACATCCAGACACAGGGCGGGATAACCTTGATGCTCTGTCTCAGCCTCGCGCGCTAAACCATATTAAAACAAATGGATTTGAAAGGCTGGCGGCGCCGTGCCCGATCTCGTGCCGCCTGTGGATATGCTGTGCATGAATCGGCGCATGAGTCGGATGCCCGGATGGGCCGCCGCATGATGGCCGAAAGGTCAACGGGAAAGAGATGAATTTTGGGTAAATTTGAGATTGACTGTATAGGTGCCAATGCGTCAGGTTGTGCAGGCCGCCTAGCGCACCCACAATATGTAGTGTGTTCGGGCTGGCGCGGAACAGTCACAACAGCTGCCGGAATTCAAGGCTAGGCAGGCGTGCACCAGGGGTGTTCGCAGGCGCTGCGTGGGATGTTCCTGACGACTGAGAGGCCCGGCGCGGAACGGCGTGGCTGGGCGATCATCCACACAAATGCACCCACGCGGGGCGAGAGGCAGCGACATGAAAATCGACAGAAAGTTCACGAAGGCCGGGCAGGACGCATACGCAGATCTGGAGTTCACAGTGACTTCCTCGGAGATCCGCAATCCCAACGGCAGTTCGGTCTTCAAGTTGGACAATGTCGAAGTGCCCTCGGGCTGGAGCCAGGTCGCCAGCGACGTCATCGCCCAGAAATATTTCCGCAAGGCAGGCGTTCCCGTGCGCCTCAAGCGCGTCAAGGAAAAGGGTGTGCCCGAGTTCCTGTGGCGGTCCGTCCCCGATGGCGACAATGTCGAGACCACCGGCGAGACGAGCGCCAAGCAGGTGTTTGACCGCCTTGCCGGTGCTTGGGCCTATTGGGGTTGGAAGGGTGGCTATTTCACCACCGAGGCCGACGCGCAGGCCTATTTTGACGAGATGCGCGTGATGTTGGCCCGCCAGATGGGCGCGCCCAACAGCCCGCAGTGGTTCAACACCGGTCTGCACTGGGCCTACGGCATCGATGGTCCGGGGCAGGGGCATTACTATGTCGATTACAAATCCGGCAAGCTGACCAAATCGACCTCCGCATACGAGCATCCGCAGCCGCATGCCTGCTTTATCCAATCGGTCAAGGATGATCTTGTGGGTGATGGCGGTATCATGGATCTCTGGGTCCGTGAGGCGCGCCTGTTCAAATATGGCTCGGGCACCGGCACGAACTTCTCGTCCCTGCGCGCTGCGAACGAGCCGCTGTCGGGTGGCGGCAAGTCGTCGGGCCTGATGGGCTTCCTGAAGATCGGTGACCGCGCGGCGGGTGCGATCAAGTCGGGCGGCACCACGCGCCGCGCGGCCAAGATGGTGATCTGCGATGCCGACCATCCCGACATCGAGGAATTCATCAACTGGAAGGTCAAGGAAGAGCAGAAGGTCGCCAGTATCGTCGCCGGCTCCAAGATGCACGAAGAAAAGCTGAACGACATCTTTGCCGCGATCCGCGCCTGGGATGGCAGCCTAGAGGATTCGGTCGACCCCAAGGTCAATCCCCAACTCAAGGATGCCATTCGCGGCGCCAAGAAATGCGCGATCCCCGAAACCTACGTCAAGCGCGTGCTGGACTATGCCAAGCAAGGCTATGAGAGCATCGAGTTTCCGACCTATGACACCGATTGGGATAGTGAGGCTTATGCTTCCGTCTCGGGGCAGAACTCGAACAACTCGATCCGCGTCACCGATGCCTTCCTCAAGGCGGTCAAGGACGATGCCGACTGGGCGCTGATCAACCGCACTGATGGGTCCACGGCCAAGACGATCAAGGCACGTGACCTCTGGGAGGACGTGGGCCACGCCGCATGGGCCTGCGCCGATCCGGGCATCCAGTATCACGACACGGTCAACGCGTGGCACACATGCCCCGAAGATGGCGAGATCCGCGGATCGAACCCCTGTTCGGAATACATGTTTCTCGACGATACCGCCTGCAACCTCGCGTCGATGAACCTGCTGAAGTTCTACGATGACGGCCGTTTCGACGCCGAGGGCTATATGCACGCCTCGCGTCTCTGGACCGTGACGCTGGAAATCAGCGTGACAATGGCGCAGTTCCCGTCCAAGGAAATCGCGCAGCGCAGCTTTGACTTCCGCACGCTTGGCCTTGGCTATGCCAACATCGGCGGCCTGCTGATGAACATGGGTCTGGGGTATGACAGCGTCGAGGGCCGCGCCCTTTGCGGTGCGCTGAGCGCGATCATGACGGGCGTTGCCTATGCCACGTCTGCTGAAATGGCGGGCGAGCTGGGCCCCTTTGCCGGTTACAAGCGGAACGCCGAGCACATGCTGCGCGTCATGCGGAACCACCGCAATGCCGCCTATGGCAAGACCGACGGCTATGAGGCGCTTGACGTCAAGCCCGTGCCCCTGGACATCGCCGGTTGCCCTGACAGCCGCCTTGTCGAGCTGGCCATGTCCACCTGGGACGAGGCGCTGAGCCTTGGGGAGAAGCACGGCTATCGCAACGCGCAATCCACCGTCATCGCGCCCACCGGCACGATCGGCCTTGTCATGGATTGCGACACGACCGGGATCGAGCCTGACTTTGCCCTCGTGAAGTTCAAGAAGCTGGCCGGTGGCGGCTACTTCAAGATCATCAACCAGTCGGTGCCCGCCGCCCTTGAAATGCTGGGCTATGGCAGCGCACAGATCGAAGAGATCATCAGCTATGCCGTTGGTCACGGCACCCTCGGGAACGCACCCGGCATCAACCACACCTCGCTCGTCGGTCACGGCTTTGGCCCCAATGAGCTGGCCAAGGTGGACGCGGCGCTGGGGTCGGCCTTCGACATCCGTTTCGTCTTTAACCAGTGGACGCTGGGCGCCGAGTTCTGCACCAATGTGCTGGGCATCCCCGAGGCCAAGCTGAACGATCCGGCTTTCGACCTCTTGGCGCATCTGGGCTACAGCAAGAAGGATATCGAGGCGGCCAATGATCACGTCTGCGGCACCATGACCCTTGAGGGCGCACCCTTTCTCAAGCCCGATCACTACAGCGTCTTCGACTGCGCAAACCCCTGCGGCAAGCGTGGCAAGCGCTATCTCAGCGTGAACAGCCACATCACGATGATGGCCGCCGCGCAGTCCTTCATCTCGGGCGCAATCTCCAAGACGATCAACATGGCCAATGACGCCACGATCGAGGATTGCCAGAAGGCATATGAGCTGAGCTGGTCGCTCGGGGTCAAGGCCAACGCGCTCTACCGCGATGGCTCCAAACTCAGTCAGCCTCTGGCATCGGCCCTCGTTGAGGATGATGACGACGCGGCAGAGATCCTCGAAAGCGGATCGAACCACGAAAAGGCCGCCACCCTTGCCGAAAAGATCGTTGAGAAGATCATCATCAAGGAAATTCACAAGTCGCACCGCGAAAAGATGCCCGAGCGTCGCAAGGGATATACCCAGAAGGCCGTGATCGGCGGGCACAAGGTGTATTTGCGCACCGGCGAATACGCCGATGGTCAGCTGGGCGAGATCTTCATCGACATGCACAAGGAAGGGGCAGGCTTCCGCGCGATGATGAACAATTTCGCCATCGCCGTGTCGGTCGGCCTGCAATATGGCGTGCCGTTGGAGGAATTCGTCGATGCCTTCACCTTCACCAAGTTCGAGCCGTCGGGCATGGTGCAGGGCAATGACAGCATCAAGAACGCGACCTCGATCCTCGACTACATCTTCCGCGAGCTGGCGGTCAGCTATCTCGACCGGACCGATCTGGCGCATGTGAAACCCTCGGGCCACAGCTTTGACGATCTGGGTCGGGGCGAAGAGGAAGGCGTGAGCAACATCAGCGAGATGAGCGAGGCCGCGGCCAGCAAATCCCTCGAAGTGCTCAAGCAGATCAGCTCGACCGGGTATCTGCGCAAGCGTCTGCCTCAGGAGCTGTATGTGCTGAACGGCGGTCAGGCCTTTGCGCCCTCCGGCGATCCGGTCAGCTCGCTGCAAACGCTCGTGCCCGAAACGGCAAGCGGCCCGGCGATGGCGGCCACGGCGCATGTCGCCAGCACCACCGTCACCACGGGTGCGATGTCAATGGACGCCCGCACCAAGGCCAAGATGCAGGGCTACGAGGGAGAGGCCTGCGGTGACTGCGGCAACTACACACTGGTGCGCAACGGCACCTGCATGAAGTGCAACACCTGCGGCGGAACCAGCGGCTGTAGCTGAGAAGCGAGCGCCGCCAAAGCAGCAACCGGGGGGCGCCGGTTTGGCTGGCCATACCTGCGAGACAAGAGCCGGGGCGATTTTCGCCCCGGTTTTTCTTTGCGCTGCCTCCGCTTCGGGCGCGGTATCAGGGCAAAGCACCCAGCGCGCGGGTAAATAACTCGAGGGCCGATCCCGTCAAATCGAGGCGCCGAATTTTGTGGGCGATCAATGCTCGCCCTACGCGGTGCAATGGACGCCAACGACGCGCGAACTGGCGCGCGGCGTCGCGGGCGCGGTGGTCGAGGGGGGCGGTGACAGCTGGTATCTTCTGACGGCCGACTACGTCTTTGGCCACGGTCTTGCCAAGGATGCGACCGAGGCGGTCGAGGATGCGGGCGGCAAAGTCGTGGGCGAGACGGTGCATCCGCTCAACACCAACGATCTGGCCTCGGCGCTCTTGTCGGCGGGCGGCGCCTGCACGGGCGCGGGCGCCGCCTGACCGGCAACATAGCGGAGGCATTTTCCCATGAAGCTGATGAAAAGCGCCACATCGCCTTACGCACGGCTGGCCCATGCCATGCTGATCGAGGCGGGCGAAGCGTTCGATCTGGATATCCTGAACCCTTGGGCCGACCCTGAGCAGCTGGTTGCCGCCAATCCCGCCCGCCGGGTGCCGACACTGATCCTGGATGACGGGACGGTCATGACCGAGGCAATGTTGATTGCCGATTATGCGGCAAAGCGCGCGCCGGAGGGCTCGCACCTCAAGGCGATCTCGCCGGTGCAATATGAGATTGCCGGGCGCGCGTGGGGTATCACCGAGGCAGCCGTGCATGTCATCATCGGGCGCAAGATCGTCTCGGACGATCTGGCCGCGACAGAGTATGACAGCCATCCCGTCGCACGCCGCCGCTATGCGTCGATGATGAACGGATTGACCCAGCTTGAGTCACTGGCCGGGGATCTGAGCGACCGACATATGGGCATCGCCGAAATTTCTGCTGCCAATGCACTCGATTATGTGGATTTCCGCTTTCCCAAGGCTGACTGGCGCCCGGACATCCCGGCGCTTGATGCGTGGCGGGCGCGCAACGCGCATCATCCCTCGCTTGCCGAGACCGTGCCATCATGAGCGCCGTGGCCGCGCAGGCGGCACCTGATCCGGACGCTGTGCTGCCCGCGCGGGGGCTGACCAAGGCTTTTGGCGGGTTTCATGCCGTCGACGATCTGGATCTGACAATCCGGCAGGGCACGATCCACGCGCTGATCGGGCCCAACGGGGCTGGCAAATCCACCGTGTTTGGCTTGATGACCAAGTTTCACACACCCACTTCGGGCCGCATCACTCTGGCCGGTGTTCCTGATTGGGATGGCCATCATCTGGCGCGTGATCCATTCGCCCTTCGGTCAGGTCCTGCTGGCCCTGCGCGAGAACGAGACGCGCGCGGTTTCACTGGGCTATCGCGCAGATCGCTACAAGCTGGGCGCTTTCGTTATATCGGCAACGCTGGCCGTGCTGGCGGGCGCAACCAAGGCGCTGGTCTTTCAGATCGCGACGCTGACGGATGTGGCGAGGCAAATGTCGGGCGAGGTGATCCTGATGTCCCTGCTGGGCGGCGTCGGCACCTTTGCGGGTCCGACAGTGGGCGCGGGCCTGATTGTCACGATACAGAATTACACCGCGACCAGCGGCTTTCCGCTTCTGGTCATTCTTGGGATACTCTTCATCGTCTGCGTGCTGACTTTTCGCTCGGGGATCGTGGGCGAGATCAACAAACGGCTGCGCTAAGGCGTTCGGCCAGAAACCTCGTTTACAGATTTTGGCGGAGCGCCGGGCATAAAATGACCGATGCGCTTCAGGCGCCCGCCGCGAAAAAGGGGGCCGCGCCGGCCCCCTGCCACTTATATGTCAGGTCATTCAGCCGGGGGCTCAGCCTTGATCGGCCACACGCTCCTTGGGCGGCAGGATAAAGCCGTTGACCGGATAGACGCTGCCGAAGGCATCGGGATTGGTTTCGACCCGGACGGCAGACCAGTCGCCCTTGCCTGAGACATCGATCACGGCCATGTCCTGACTGACCTGATCGCGGTGCCAGTTGGCATGGTCGATGAGAATGCGATCTTCTGAAATGACTTGCGACACGACCGCGACATGGCCCAGCGGCATCGAGGATGTCGCGCGAAAGGACATGACGGCGCCGACGACGGGTCTGTGGCTCTGGTCAAAGCCGTCCTTGGCCTTGCCCCACCAGGTATGGGCATTGCCGCGAATGTTGATGCCGCTCACGTTGCGGGCGAAGGGCACGCACCAGACGCGCTGGCCCTTTGCGCGCAAGGTCTCCGCCTCGCGCAGCGCCATTGCCTCGCGCACCGGGTCGATCCCGCCAAAATCGGGAGCCTCGTCCATGCGGGGCGCGCCTGAGCAAGCCGAAAGGGCGAGGGCAGCAACGCATAGAAACGGCGCCGCGCGCAAGGCGGGTCGGGTCGTGCTTGTCTTCATGTCGTCCCTCGTGATCGGGTTTGCCTGCAACTGCTCTGCCTTGGACGCTTTGATGCTCTGCGGGTATGCCGCGGCGGCGCCTCTTGTAACGTTTTGCTACACTTTTCCGTCAAGTCGAAGTGATTAGAATTTCTCCGGCGAAAAACCGCCTGAATTCAACACAGCACGTATGAGAGCGCATGAAAAAAGGCCCCGCAGATTGCAGGGCCTTTGTCATCGGTTTGCCAGATCGCTCAGCGGCGGCGGCGCCCGCCGACGCGGCCGGCGCGTCCGCGGCCTTCCTCGCCGGCCTTGGGCGGCTGCTTGTTGAAGCGAATCCATTCGCCGCCATGGGCATCATTGTTGGTCAGGAAGTTGGCGGCGCGAATTGCCTCCATTTCCGAGCCGGGCCGCGGCTTGGTGCTGCCAAGGCCAAAGAGCTTGCAGAACGTCTCGTCATCCATGTCCTCGGGGATCTCGAGGCCGGTGGCGGCGACTTCGGCGCGCTTTTCGGCAATTTTCGAGGCCGGGACGGGCAGGGCGACCGGATTCATGATGGCCGACGTCATCCCTGCGCCCATCGCCATGGGCAGGAAGGCGTTGTTGATGCCGTGGCGATTGGGCAGGCCAAAGCTGATGTTGGAGGCGCCGCAGGTGGTGTTGACGCCCAACTCTTCGCGCAGCCGGCGCACGAGGGCAAAGACCTGCAGGCCCGCCGTGCCCATCGCGCCAATCGGCATGACCAGCGGATCGACCACGATGTCATGGGCCGGGATGCCGAAATCGGCTGCACGCTGCACGATTTTCTTGGCCACTTCAAAGCGCACATCGGGATCCTCGGAAATACCGGTATCGTCGTTCGAGATGGCCACGACGGGCACGTTGTATTTCTTGACCAGCGGCAGCACGTATTCCAGGCGATCCTCCTCGCCCGTGACCGAATTGAGTAGGGGGCGCCCCTCGGCGGCCTTGAGCCCGGCCTCCAGTGCGGCAGGAACCGAACTGTCGACGCAGAGCGGCAGATCGACCAGATTTTGCACCATCTGGATGATCTTGGTCATCAGCGGCGGTTCGGTCTCGTTCGGGTTGGGGTTGGAGTTGTAGACCACGCCCGCATTGATATCGAGCACGGTCGCGCCTGCGTTGGCCTGTGCGACGGCGTCCAGCTCGACGGTCGAGAAATCTCCGGCTTCCAGTTCGGCCGCCAGTTTCTTGCGGCCGGTCGGGTTGATGCGCTCGCCGATGACGCAAAAGGGCTCGTCAAAGCCGATGACGGCGGTTTTCGTTTTGCTCTCGACGATAGTGCGGGTCATGTTCGGTCCTTAATCTGTGAATTACTGGGCCGAGGCGGGCACGCCCGAGGCGCCACCGTTCTCGATTGCCCATGTCGCATTCGCCTTGATACCGCCCAAGGGAAAGAAATGCACGTTGGTGATGTTGAAGTCGGGGTGAGCCGCCTTGTGCGCGGCAAGCTGGTTGATGATATCGTTCGGCTCATAGGGCAGCAGCAGCTTGGTCACGTCCATCGCGCGCTTTTGCAGCACCTTCAGCGATGGGCCGACGCCGCAGGCGATGGCGAACTTGATAAGCGTCTGAAGCTTGGCCGGGCCGGCGATGCCGATGTGGATTGGCAGGTCGATGCCATTGGCCTTGAGGCTGTCGGCCCATTCGATGATCGGGCCCGCCTCGAAGGCAAACTGCGTGGCCAGCGCCATCTCGGCGTCCGAGCTTTCCGAAAACGCCTGCTTCCACTTGAGCGCGGCGCTGACATTGTCCATGCCGCCCGACGGGTCGATATCGCGGTTGCCTTCGGGATGCCCGGCGACGTGCAGACGCTTGAACCCCGCCTTGCCGAACTCGCCGGTCTCCAGCAGCTGCATCGAGCTGTCAAAGTCTCCGTGCGGCTCCGAGACGCCGCCCGCAAGCACCAGCGCCTGATCGACACCCGCCTCGCCCTGATAGCGCGCGATCCAGTCGGCCAGCATCGCGCGGTCCTTGATGATACGCGCAGGAAAATGCGGCATGACCGGATAGCCGTCCGTCGCCAGACGTTTGGCCGTGGCGACCATATCCTCGATCGGCGTGCCCTCGATATGGGCGATGTAGACGCGCGTGCCCTCGGGCAGCAGATCGCGGAAATTGTCGACCTTTTCGGCCGTGCGCGGCATGACCTCGATCGAATAGTCCTTGAGCAACGCCTCGACGGCGGCAGGGGGCGTGGCATGCGCGGGCGCGCTGCGCTTCTTGAAGTTCAAAAGGGCCATCAGAGCCTCCTTAATCCGAGGTGGGGTCATGCCATCATTGTCATGCTGGGGGGGCGCCGGCGGGATCATTCCAGCCGTCGTTTGCGATCAGCGCCTTGATGCGCTCGTGGTCGTATTCGGTGTCCAGTCGGGCGGCCTCGGCCTCGGCCACTTCGGCGGCGGTGCCCTCGACGGCATAGGGCGCGGCTTTGCGCCACTCGGCGAGGTAGTCGTCACTGCCGCCTGCGCCGATCTTCATCGCGGCGCGGTCGATGGCCTGCTCGAACCGCTCGGGCAGTTGGCGCTTGGCGCCGCTGCGGCCCTTGCCGACGATGACCTGCGCGGGGATGTCCCGCCAGTAGACTATGGTGACATCAACCATGATGATTCCCCGCCTGCATGTTGCGCTCTGTCTAATGCACCTGATACCGCGTCCGGCGCCTGTTTTCGACCGAACGCGCGTGATGCGCGACGCGTGATTGTTAACCTGTGGGCGCCGCCAGTGCCATGCGGGTGATACCCCATAATATTCATGTCCTGCGTGAGCCGCGGCACGGCGCTACGCGCAGCGGGCTTGCGCCGAAGCCGCAGAGGCCATACTTTGGGTGTAACTCGAAATGGAGGGCGTTCCCTATGACGCCCAAGCGTCCCGAAGGTGCGGGCGCTGTCCCGAAACCAGTTGAAAGCCCCGCGCCGAAACCGCCCAGCCGACCGCCGCTCTACGCGGCGCTCGATCTGGGTACAAATAGCTGCCGGATGCTGATCGCGGAGCCCCGCGGCAGCCAATTCCGCGTGATCGACAGCTTTAGCAAGTCGGTGCAGCTGGGCGCCGGTCTGGAAAAGACCGGCCAACTGTCGCGCGCCTCGATCGGGCGCACGATACAGGCGCTGCGCGTGTGCCAGCAAAAACTCAAGCGCCACAAGGTTACCTCCATGCGTCTCGTCGCAACCGAGGCGTGCCGCCGCGCCGGCAACGGGGCCTCGTTCATGGCGCGCGTCCGGCGTGAGACGGGCTTGTCTCTCGACGTGATCTCCCCGCTGGAGGAGGCGCAACTGGCCGTGGTCAGTTGCGCGCCGCTGGTGGCGCCCGAAACCGACCAGCTGCTGGTCGTCGACATCGGCGGCGGCTCGACCGAGCTGGTCTGGATCGACCTCACGGATGTGCCGCCCGGCGACCGGCGCCGCGCCATCATGCGTCTGCACGGCGGCTTCAACGCCGGAAGCGGCGGTGATGGGCCGCGTGCCCGCGTCGTCGACTGGATCAGTGTGCCGCTGGGCGTCGCCACGCTGCGCGACCAGTTCCATGATGTGGAGGACGATGCGGCGCGCTTTGCCCTGATGAGTTGGTTTTTCGAGGAAAACCTCATGGAGTTCGCCCCCTACAAGAGCGAGCAGTCACGCAAGGGGTTTCAGATCGTCGGCACCAGCGGCACGGTCACGACCGTTGCAGCCAGCCACCTGAACCTCAAGCGCTACGACCGCAATCGCGTTGACGGCCTGCGCATGACCTCGGATGAAATCGACAAGGTCATTCGCAGCTACCTTGCTCTTGGTCCCGACGGGCGGCGCAACGATCCGCGTATCGGGCTGGACCGTCACGCGCTCATCATGTCGGGGGCGGCGATTCTGCAGGCGCTTTTGCGCTGTTGGCCGACCGATCGGCTGTCGGTTGCGGATCGCGGTCTGCGTGAAGGGATGCTATATGCGCAAATGTCGGCGGACGGCGTGCTGAGCGTGGAGGAAGATGCATGAACAAGGGACCGGACGGCAAGAACACGTCGGGGCGTGGCCAGAGGGATCTGACGATCAAGGTCAAATCCGCGCGGGGCCGCACGGCGTCTTCGACGCGCTGGCTGCAACGCCAGTTGAATGACCCTTATGTCAAGCGCGCACAAAACGAGGGCTATCGTGGCCGCGCCGCCTACAAGATCATGGAGCTTGACGACAAATACCGCTTTCTCGTGCCGGGTGCGCGGGTGGTCGATCTGGGCTGTGCGCCGGGTGGCTGGGTGCAGGTCGCTGTGCCGCGCATCAACGCGCTGGGGGAAAAGAGCGGCAAGGCCGTGGGCACCATCCTTGGCGTGGATTTGCAGGAGATCGAGCCGATTGCGGGTGCGACGCTGCATCAGCTGGATTTCATGGATGAGGGCGCGGACGACAAGGTCAAGGAATGGCTGGGCGGCAAGGCCGATGTGGTCATGTCCGACATGGCTGCCTCCTCCTCGGGGCACAAGCAGACCGACCACTTGCGCATCATATCGCTCTGCGAGGCGGCGGCCTATCTGGCCTTCGATGTGCTGGAAGAGGGCGGCACGTTTGTGTCCAAAGTGCTGGCCGGCGGAGCCGAAGGCGAGTTGCAAAAACTGCTGAAGCAGCGTTTTGCCAAGGTCGCGAACGTCAAACCGCCGGCCTCACGCTCGGGCAGCTCCGAGAAGTTCGTGATTGCGACCGGATTTCGCGGTTAAGGCTTTCATCGCTTGGTCCAGAGGCGCGAAGGGCCTTGGCCCGCAGAGCTTATTCTCAGCTTGTGCCAAACGACATTAGCGCAGCTTTTGCCACGACGCGGCGGCGCGGCGCGCGACCTCCGCCAAGGTGCCGGGATCGGGTCGAGCCGCGCCTGCCATGCGCGCAGCAACACGTGCGGCGCGGTTTTGCTGCCGGATCAGTTCAAACAGTCGCGCGTGCCGCGCGGGCACGTGCGGGGCGAAGGCAAAATGTCGCATGCGATCCCTCCTGATGGTCGCCTGACTGTCACTTCGCCTGATAAATAAGGGCTTAGTTGGACTCTGCCGGGGCAAGTCGAAGGCAGCTGCAGCCCCGCGCCGGGCCATCACGCATACGTGAGTGATCCTCTGGCTCATCTGCGCCGTAGCCCTCACATCGCCGATGACGGCGACATCTAGAGAGGAGACTACTATGATCCGCAGAACATTCATGGCTCTGGCCGCTTCGACCGCCTTGGCAATGCCCGCTTTCGCTGAAAACCACTCCAAAGATATCGTTGACACCGCAGTTGAAGCTGGCTCGTTCACCACGCTGGTCGCTGCTGTCGAGGCCGCCGGCCTCGTAGACACGCTGAAGGGCGAAGGCCCGTTCACCGTCTTCGCACCGACCGACGAGGCGTTTGCTGCCCTGCCGGAAGGCACCGTTGATGACCTGCTCAAGCCCGAGAACAAAGATCAATTGACGTCGATCCTGACCTACCACGTCGTTCCGGGCAAAGTGATGTCGACCGATCTGAGCAACGACATGACTGCCGCGACCGTCGAGGGTTCGGACGTCACCATCATGACCGAAGATGGCGTCATGGTGAATGACGCGACCGTCACGACGGCCGACATTGAAGCATCAAACGGCGTGATCCACGTGATCGACACCGTGCTGATGCCGTCCATGTAAGGCATCCTTCGGCCAGGCACGCGTGGCCGTCTGAAACGCAATGCGCCGCCGAACATGTGTTCGGCGGCGTTTTTTCTGGCATGACCTCATTCGGCTCAGGCCGACTGGCGGAACTCGGTCACTGAGGTGACGGCAAACCGGCCCCCTTTGAGTTTCTGCAGCTTGCCCTGACGCAAAAGCTCTCCGAATGAGCGCAGGCCATCCTCGCGTGTGAAATCATCCTCCTGTGCCTCGCGCAGCTTTTGCATGAGCATGGGGCGCGAGAACTGCGGCATGCCCTCAACATCGGCCATATAGGCGGCGGCGGCCTCGAGCATGTCCGTCAGGGAGCTTGCGCCCATCTGTTCGGCAAACTCGGCAAAGCCGGGCGCCCCGGCGCGCATATCCTGATCGCGGTCGGTTGCGGCTGCCGTTCCGGCCGTGCCCCCTGAAACCAGATCGGCGCGGGTGATGCGGCGCGGGCGCACGGGCTGCACGTCGGTATCGATGCGCTGCTCCGCGACTAGCTTCAGCGGGGCCGGCCGTGCGGGGTGACTCGCGCTGGGGCGCGGGGTCACGCCTGTAGAGACGGGGCGGGGACGACGCGGACGGACGGCATTTTGCAGATCGCTCCGGTAGGGCTCATCATCCACATCCGCCTGCATGGCCCCGCCAGCGCGGCGCTCGGCCTTGGTGGCGGCGACTGCGGCGCGCAGGTGCTGGATCGCGGTGCGGCGCTTGTGCGATTCGGGCTCTTCGAGCTGTGTGTCCGCCTCTTCAAATATCCGCGCGGCCTGCGCGTCGGATGCAGGCGTGCCAAGGTGGCCGGCACGGCGGATGCCGTCCTCATCGCTCGGAGTTTCGGTCGGAGCGATGTCTTGGTCGCTCGCCCCGCCTTCGGCGCGGTCGTCCTCCCAATCGTCCGTCTCGCCATGGTCCGGGCGTGGATCGCTCACGGCGCTATCTGCACTCTGCGAAGCAACCGCTTCGGTGTTCTCGGCGTCGTCGTCGGCCTCGAGGTCCGTCCACTCTTCGGGCACTTCCATGTCCGGCGATGGGCTGGCGGTCTCTTGGCCGGTCTCTGTCGGAGTATTGCCAGACCGCAGCTCGGCTTCGACTTCTGCCAATTCGCGCTGTAGTTCGGCTTCGGCCTCGGCGCTGAGCGAAGAGGGATCGTCGCCGCTCGCCTCCATCTCTTCTTCCAGGCTGCCACCTGCGAGCGCCGCGTCGAGATCGGCGCGCTTCATCTTGATGACGCGGGCTGCCATGGGCCGCTCGGCATCAGATTGCTCGGCCGCGACGTCCTCGTCTGTCGCGTCCTCGTCTGTCGCGTCCTGCTCTTCCAGATCTTGCGGCGCAGTGTCGACGTCTTGTGCCTCATCCGCGTCTGATGCTTGCGCCTCTGAGGCGGGCTCGTCAGCGTCGTCAGTCGTGGCAGTCGGGGCGGCGTCATCGCCGGAAATCATCGCATCGGCCAGAAGCTGCGACAATGTGTCGTTCCGCTCGGGGGCGGCCTCTGCTGCCGCGTCCTCGAAGGTGTCATCCTGCTGGCGCACCGATGTCTCGCGCGCTGCCTCGGCGTGGCGCAGCATCGCTTCGAGGTCATCCTCTTCGGCCCCGACCCACTCTGCACCGACGCCCCAATAGCCTTCCGCAACCGTGGAGGGAGGGGGAGCATCCATTTCCGACGCGTCCAAGATGGTGGCATCAATGGCGTCGTCCGTATCGGCAACGGACGCTTCATCCTGATCGCTGCTGAGGCGCGACAGAATAACCTCATCGGTCGCAATGCCCTCCGCAAATGTGGTCTCTGGCTGGTCATCGGCGTCGTCTTCTGCGTCAGCAGCCGCCGAGGCCGGTGCGGTGGATAAGGCTTCGGTCTCGTCTGCTGTCGGCTCTTCCTGTGGCGCGGTGACCTGCGGGGCCTCTACCTCGGGCGCGCCGGTTTCGGCGGTTTCCGTCAAGGGGTTTTCTGCGCCGTCGTCTGAGGCTGCATTGGTATCGCTGCCTTCCATGGGCGCCTCTGTGCCGGGACCCTGCGCAGCCTCCGGCTCGGCAGTGATGCTCTGGGATGCGGTTTCCCTTGGCTCCTCCCAAGGTTCCTCATCGGACTCCTCCCAAGCCTGCTCTTTTGCCTCCTCCCAGGACGGCATTTCGCCCTGGTCGGGTGCGGCAGTCTCCTCCGGATGCCCAAAATCGGCTGTCTCGGTCAGGAAATCCTGCGCATGCTCGTCCTCGTCAAAATAGGCAGCGGATTGTGCGGGGCCGGACATCGAGGACGGGCCTGCGGCGGCGGGCGCCGCCACGGCGCGGATGCGGCGCAGCTTCTCGGCGATACTGTCGCTGACGGGCTCAGCGGGCTTTGCCCCCATGGCGCTACCCAGGGCCGCAGTTGTCGCCTCTGGCTCTGGCGCTTCGGGATGGTCAAATGCGGCGCTTTGGCTGGCCGCGCTCGGCAGCTCGGATTGTGCCGGATCATCCCCAAGGTCATCGCGTTGAGCGGCCACGGTGCTGTCTGCGGCGGCCTGTTGCGCGGCCCGCTGGGCGGCGGGCAATGCGGCGGGATCTGCGCGCAGGTGGATCTTGCCGTCGCTGCCGCGCACCTCGACACGGCGGGAAATCTCGCGCTCGGCGATGCGGGCCAGCATCTCTGCGTCCGGGCTGGGGGGCTCGGCGCCAAAATATCGGTCATCGGCGGCAAGGTCGCGAAAATACTCGGCGATCGCCTTCATGGTATCGAAAGAATCGTCAAAGCCCTCCAGTGTGCACGAAAATGTGCCATAGGAGACCGTGAGGATCTTGCTGTTGCTAACCATAATAAAATCGCCTTTCCCTGACTGCGACGCCATCGTTTACCATGGCAGGCAAGCCCAAAGAGGACCGAATCTGCGCTCCTGAGCGTATCATTTCATGGCAATATTGTGATCTGTTTCCCTTTTTGCGGTAAGTCCGAAGGATTTTAACATGATTGTTCACAAATCTGGCCCAGTCGCGCTGATTGGTGGCGCAAGCGTGCCGGATCATGTTCTGGAACGCGCATTGTTTCACGGTGAGCGCATCGTCGCGGCCGATGGCGGTGCGGCGACGCTTGCGGCGCACGGGGCGGTGCCCGAGGCGGTCATCGGTGATTTCGATTCGATCCCGGATGCCGTGCGCGCAGCGCTGCCCGAGGCCGCGCTGCACCTTGTGGCCGAGCAGGACAGCACGGATTTCGAGAAATGCATCAGCCGGATAGAGGCGCCCCTGATCGTTGGCGCGGGTTTCAGCGGCGCGCGGGTGGATCACCAACTGGCGGTCTGCAACGTGCTGGTGCGCTGGTGCAGGCGGCGCTGCGTTCTGATCGGCGAGGATGACGCGATCTTTCTTGCGCCGCCGCATATGACGCTGGACTTGCCCAAAGGCTGCCGCGTCTCGCTGTTTCCCATGGGCGCGGTCGAGGGGCGCTCGGAAGGGCTGAACTGGCCGATAGATGGCCTTTGCTTTACCCCCGACGGGCAGATCGGGACATCGAATTTTGCCACTGGCCCGGTGGAACTGGGCGTGACGGCGCCAAAGCTGTTGGTCATTCTGCCGGTGGATCATCTGGACGCGGTGGTGCGCATGTTGATGAAGAACCCGGCGCGCTGGCCCTGACGTCATGGCTGCGGCAGGGGCCGCCGCTCCAGATGCCGCTCGCGCAGGAACACGAAAAGGCCCGACGCAACGATCAGCGCGATGCCGCAGAACGCCATGGTGTCCGGCAGATCGCCAAAGATCCAGAAGCCAAAGACGGTGGCGGTCACGATCTCGAGGTATTGCACAGGGGCCAGGGTTGAGGCGGGTGCGAACTTTAGCGCGAAACTGATGCAGATATGGCTGAGCGTCGCGGCAAGGCCTAGGCCCACCAGCAGCCACGCCTCGCGCGCGGCGGGCCAAATGGGATCGAACTGCGCCAGCCCCGAGCCGTTCAGCGCGACCAGCACCGGCAGAGAAAGCGCCAGCGCGGCAAGGCCGGTATAGGCCTGAAGCGTGATGGGGTGCATCCGCGTCGCCATGCGCCGCGTGAGGATCATGTAGAAGGCAAAGAGAAGCGCCGTGACCAGCGGCAAGAGCGCGGGTGCGCCCACATCCTGAAAGCTGGGCCGGATCACCAGCATGGCCCCGGCAAAGCCGATGGTGCAGGCGATGTAGCGGCGCGGGCCGATCGCCTCGCCCAAGAGAAGCCCGCCAAGAAGGGTCAGGATGAAGGGTTCGACAAAGAAGATGGCGATGGCATCGGCAACCGGCATGAACTGAAGCGAGTAGAAAAAACATCCCGTCGCGATCAGCAACAGCGCCGCGCGCACCAGATGCAGCGCCGTCTCGGCGCGCCCCGGCATATGCAGCCATCCCATCGCGTAGGCCAGCGGCGTCAGCAGCAGGGCCTGCGCGAAAAAGCGGATGGCAGCCACCTGCGCCACCGGCAGCGCGCTTCCGATCAGCTTGGCGAAGCTGTCCATGATGGGGGCGGTCAACGAGAAGGCGACCATCAACAGAATGCCGAGTGTCACGCGCGCCGCGGGCAGTGGCAAGGGCAGGGAGGTTTGCATCGGGCGCTCAGCAGTTGGGCACGTTGACGGCAAGGCCGCCAAGAGAGGTTTCCTTGTATTTATCGCTCATGTCGGCGCCGGTCTGGCGCATCGTCTCGATGCAGGCATCCAGCGGCACAAGGTGCGTGCCGTCGCCGCGCATCGCGAGGCTGGCGGCCGAGACGGCCTTGATCGCGCCGAGACCGTTACGCTCGATGCAGGGCACCTGCACGAGGCCCTTGACCGGATCGCAGGTCATCCCGAGGTGATGTTCCAGCGCGATCTCGGCCGCGTTCTCGATCTGCATCGGCGTGCCGCCCATCACGGCGCAAAGGCCAGCGGCGCCCATTGCGGCGGCGCTGCCGACCTCGGCCTGACAGCCCGCCTCGGCGCCCGAGATGGAGGCGTTGAACTTGACGAGGCCGCCGATCGCGGCGGCAGTCAGCAGGAAATCCTCGACATGCGCCTCGGACGCGCCGGGGTAGTGATCAAGGTAGTAGCGGATGACCGCGGGCACGACACCCGCCGCGCCATTTGTGGGCGCCGTGACAACCTGGCCACCGGCGGCGTTCTCCTCGTTCACGGCCATGGCATAGAGGCTCATCCAGTCGTTGATCTTGTGCGGGGCGTTCTGGTTCGTACCGCGCTCGGCGATCAGAGCGTCGCGGATGCCCTTGGCGCGGCGCTTGACGTTCAGCCCGCCGGGCAGGGTGCCATCGGTGGTCATGCCGCGCTCGATGCAGTCGTTCATCACCTGCCAGATGCGCGCGACGCCAGAGCGCATGTCGGTTTCGCCCTTGCGGGAAATCTCGTTGGCCTTCTTCATCTGGGCGATGGTCTTGCCCGATGTCTCGCACATCTGAAGCATCTCGGCGGCGGATTTGAACGGGTAGGGCACAGGCGCGCCCTCTTCGGTGTTGCGCCCTGCCGCCAATTCGGCCTCTGTCATCACGAAGCCGCCGCCAATGGAGTAATACGTCTCTTGCAGGATGGTATCGCCCTGAATGTCGGTCGCCATCAGGATCATGCCATTGGCGTGGCCGGGCAAGTTGGGGCCGAAATCGAAAAGAAGGTCTTCCTTGGGGTTGAACGCCAGCGTGCCGAGACCCTCGGGGCTGAGGGTATGCGTCTCGCGGATCTCGTCCAGCACCTTTTCGGCGGCGGCATGATCGTAGGTCTCGGGCAGAAATCCGGCGAGGCCGAGAATCGTCGCGCGGTCCGTCGCATGGCCGACGCCGGTGAAGGCGAGGCTGCCATGCAGCGACCCCTTGACGCCATGCGGAGTAAAGGGCGCGGCGCGCATCTTGTCCAGAAAGCGCGCGGCGGCCACCATTGGCCCCATCGTGTGCGATGAAGACGGTCCGATGCCGACCTTGAACATGTCGAAGACAGATAAGAACATGGCGGCCTCCCTCTGGGGCGTGACGAACCCTCGCCCGTTGTGACAGCCTACACGGCCCCGGCCTATACCGAAAGCGACATGCGCGGGCGATCCTGACCCTTTGGGGGTGGGAAGGGGCGTTGCCCCTCTTTGCCTTCGGCAAATTCACCCCAGGATATTTTCAGCAAAAAGAAAGGGTCAGGGGGTGTGGCGTCGGCGGATCTGCATGGGGCGACCGGGGAGTGTGAGCGCGGCGTCCATGCGGGGGGTGCGCGCGATGACGCGCCCCTTGGCGATGACGCAAAGGCGCGCGGCGCGTAGGCGCAGCGCCTCGGTCGGGGTGGCGGCGTCGAGAATGACGAGCGATGCCTGCGCGCCCTCCCGCAGGCCGTAGTCCTCGAGGCCCATGATCTGCGCATTCAGGGTCGTGACCATGTCAAAGCAGCGCGCCATTTCCTCGGGCGAAGACATCTGGGCGACATGCAGGCCCATGAACGCCACGTCCAGCATGTCGGCGGTGCCGAGCGGATACCACGGATCGAGCACGCAGTCCTGCCCCCAGCCGACGGTGATGCCATGGGCCTGCATTTCCTTGACGCGCGTGAGGCCGCGCCGCTTGGGGAAGCTATCGTGGCGGCCTTGGATCATGATGTTGATCAGCGGGTTCGGCACGGCCGAGACGCCCGCCTCGGCAATAAGAGGCAGGAGTTTCGAGACGTAGTAATTGTCCATCGAATGCATCGACGTGAGGTGGCTGGCATTGACGCGCCCCCCCAGCCCGAGGCGCTGGGCCTCGAAGCTGAGTGTCTCGATATGGCGGCTCAACGGGTCGTCCGTCTCGTCGCAATGCATGTCGACGCGCAGGCCGCGATCGGCTGCGATCTGGCAAAGTTCGCGCACCGAGGCGGCACCGTCTTGCATCGTGCGCTCGAAATGGGGGATGCCGCCGACCACGTCGACGCCCATGTCGAGGGCGCGGATCGTGTTGTCGCGCGCGGTAGGGTCGCGGTAGAAACCATCCTGCGGGAAGGCGACGAGTTGCAGGTCGATGTAGCCCTTGACCTGCTCGCGCACTTCCAGCATGGCGCGCACGCCCTTGAGGGTGTCGTCGCAGGTGTCCACATGGCTGCGGATCGCCAAGAGACCCATGGAGGCCGCCCAGTCGCAATAGGTCAGCGCGCGGGCGATCATCTCGTCTTCGGTCATCACTTGCTTGAGCTCGCCCCAGAGGCCGATCCCCTCAAGCAGCGTGCCCGAGGCGTTGATGCGCGGCGTGCCGTAGGATTGGGTGGCGTCTAGGTGAAAATGGGGATCGACGAAGGGCGGGCTGACCAGATCGCCCGCCGCGTCGATCACTTCGCCAGCCTCGGCATTCAGGCTGCCGATGGCCTTGATGCGGCCCTTTTCGATCCCGATATCTGCCGTGCGCCCATCGGGCAGGGTGCCGCCCTTGATGATGATATCGAACATCAGCGCTCTCCTTTGTTGAATGGCACCATCAGCGCCGCCGGCACCTCCGCCCGGCGCGACATGACGACGAGGGCGAGGATCGACAGGAAATAGGGCATCATGAGAAAGACCTGATAGGGGATATTCGCGCCAAGCGGTGTCTGCTGCAGACGGATCTGCGCCGCGTCGAAGGCGGCAAAGAGGATCGCGCCGAGGAGCGCCTTGCCCGGCTTCCATGCGCCAAAGACGACGAGGGCGATGCAGATCCAGCCACGGCCGTTGACCATCTCGAAGAAGAAGCTGTTGAAGGCCGACATCGTCAGGAACGCGCCGCCAATTGCCATCAGGCCACTGCCGACCATGACCGCGCCCATGCGGATCGCCGTGACCGAGAGCCCCTGGGCCGCGACCGCCTGCGGGTTCTCGCCCGCTGCGCGCACGGCGAGGCCGAGCGGTGTGCGATAGAGCGTCAGCGACACCACGGCAACCATCACAAAGGCCAGATACGTCAGCGGCGTCTGCGCGAAGAGGGCCGGGCCGATCAGTGGGATCTCCGACAGGATCGGGATCTCGAGCGGTTGGAACGCCTCGATCTTGGGCGGGGATGTCACCTCTGGCAGGGCAAGGCGGTAGGCATAGTAGGTGCTGGACGTGGCCAGAAGCGTGACCCCGAGGCCGACGACATGCTGCGACAGGCCGAAAGGCACCGTCAGGATCGAATGGATGAGGCCAAAGCCCATGCCGACGCAAAAGGCGACAATGACACCGGGCCAGAGGCCGATGCCGGAATAGACGGCCATCCAGCCCGCAAAGGCGCCCGCGACCATGATCCCTTCGATCCCGAGGTTCAGAACGCCCGCGCGCTCGCAGATCAGCTCGCCCAGGGTGGCAAAGATCAAGGGCGAGGCAATGCGGATCGCGGCGGTCCAGAAGCTGGCGGTCAGCAGGATTTCAAGGATCTCCATGGCTACTCCCTCACCACGCGGAACCGGGTCAGCAATATGGCGACCACCATCAAGAGAAGCGCGGTGGCCAGCATGATGTCGGCCAGATAGGTCGGCACGCCGACGGCGCGGCTCATGCTGTCGGCGCCGACGAAAATGCCCGCGACAAAGAGCGCGGCGGCCACGACACCAAGCGGATTGAGCAGGGCCAGCATCGCCACGATGATGCCCGTGTAGCCAAAACCGGGGCTGAGATCGAGCGTGAGGGAGCCCTTGAGCCCGGCCACCTCGGAATAGCCCGCAAGCGCGGCGAGCCCGCCCGACAGAAGCGCGGTCTTGATCAGGACACGGCCCACCGGGATGCCCGCGAATTCCGCCGCCTCGCGGTTCAGGCCGACGGCGCGCATCTCATAGCCAAGCGTGGTGCGCGCGCCGATAACCCAGGTGATGCCGGCGGCGATGAGGGCAAGGCCGAAACCCCAGTGCAGGCGCAGCCCCTCGGCCATGCGGGGCAGGCGGGCCTCTTCGATGAGGCGCGCGGACTTGGGCCAGCCCATGCCCATCGGATCCTTGAGCACACCTTCGAGCAGCATCGAGACGAAGAGCAGGAAAATGAAGTTGATGAGCAGGGTCGTGACCACCTCATCCACGCCAAGGCGCACCTTGAGCAGCGCGGGGATCAGCAAGAGAATCGCGCCCGCGATCATGGCGAGGATCGCCATGGCAGGCAGCAATATGGCGGCGGGCCAGTTCAGTAGGCCCGCGCCAAGCACCGCGACGACCAGTGCGCCTGCGTATAGCTGTGCCTCGGCGCCGATATTCCACAGGCGCGCGCGAAATGCGACGGCCACGGCAAGGCCGGTGAAGATCAGCGGCGTCGCGCGGTTCAACGTCTCTAGCAGGGCGAACTTGCTGCCGAAGGCGCCTTGGATGATGAGGCCCAGCACCGAGAAGGGGTTGGCCCCCGCGAGCATCGCCAGAAGGGACGCGATGACGACCGTGGCGGCAATGGCGACGGCGGGCGGGCCCAGCGTGCGCGCGGGCGATGGATTTGCGATCGGCTCAAGACGCATGGGCGGTCTCCGCAAATCCCTGTCCCGCCATCCAGACACCCAACTCGGCGGGCGACATGCTGCCGCGCGCGAAAGGAGGCGACAGACGGCCCTCGGAGATGACATGAATAACGTCCGACAAAGCCATGATTTCATCCAGATCTTCGGAAATCAACAGCACCGCAGCGCCGCGATCCCGCGCCGCCAGAAGCTGCGTATGCACATAGTTGACCGCGCCGATATCAAGGCCGCGCACCGGCTGGTTGGCGAGGATGATCTGGGGGCTGCCCTCCATCACGCGGCCAAGGATCAGCTTTTGCATGTTGCCCCCTGACAGCAGGCGGATGCGCGTGCCGGGGCCGGGGCAGCGAACGTCGTAACCCTTGATGATCTTTTCTGCGAAGGCACGCGCGCGGCGCCAGTTGAGCCAGCCATTCTTGCTGAACGGGGCATCCTTGTATGTCTCGAGGATCGCGTTCTCGGTCAGGTCGAAATCGGCGATGGTGCCGGTCTTGTGCCGGTCCTCGGGGATGCGCGCGATACCGGCGTGGACCGCCTCGCGGGGCGACCAGCCGGTGACATCCGCGCCATTCAGCGCCAACGTGCCCGATGCGGGGCGGATGATGCCGCCGACCAGCGCCGCCAGCGCCGCCTGACCATTGCCCGACACGCCAGCAAGGCCGGTGATCTGGCCCGCATGAAGCGTGAAGTCGAGCGATTTCAGCCCCGGCGCCGCGCCCTTGTCGGGCGTGGAAACGCCGCGCAGGGACAGCAGCGGCGCGCCGGGTGTGCCCGGCTCGGCCTTGGGCGCGCTGACCTCGCCGCCGACCATGCGCGCGGCCAGATCGTGGCGGTCGGTGCCGGATGTGGGCCCGGTATGGACGACCTTGCCGTGCCGCAGGATCACGACGCGGTCCGAGATCGCCATGACTTCATGCAGCTTGTGCGAGATGAAGATGATCGACAGCCCCAGCGCCACGGCCTTGCGCAGCGTCTCGAACAGATCGGTCGTCTCTTGCGGCGTCAGAACCGCCGTCGGCTCGTCCAGAATGAGGATGCGCGCATCACGGTAGAGCGCCTTGAGAATTTCGACGCGCTGCCGCTCGCCCACGGTCAGGCTGCCGACGCGGGCATCGGGATCGACGGTCAGCTTGAAGTCCCGGCTCAGTTGCGCGATTCGCGCCCGCGCGCCACTGCGATCCTGCCGCAGCGCGCTGAGGGGCTGCGTGCCAAGCGTCACGTTTTCAAGCACCGTCATGTTTTCGGCGAGCGTGAAATGCTGGTGGACCATGCCGACGCCCGCATCCAGCGCGGCGCGCGGATTGCCGGGGGGCAGGGGCGTGCCCATCACCTCGACCGTGCCGCCATCGGCGGTGTATTGGCCGAAGAGGATGTTCATCAGCGTCGTTTTTCCAGCACCATTCTCGCCCAACAGCGCGATGACCTCACCCTGATGTAGGGTAAGGCTGATCGCGTCATTGGCCGTGAAGGCGCCAAATCGCTTGGTAATCTGGTCGAGGCGCAGGACGACCTGCGCCTCTTTCTTATCAGGCATTTAGTTCGACTTCGGCTCTTCGTCGTTGATTTCGGTGACGTAGTCGCCCGACATGATCTCGGCCTCGCGCTGCTCGACAAGGTCCATCGCCTCTTCGGGCACCTTGCCCGCAAAGGTGCCAAGGGGGGCCAGTTCGGCGCCGCCTTCCTTCATGAGGGAAAAACGGCCGTAGTCCTCGGCTTTGAACGTGCCGTTTTGCACTTGGGAAATCGCCATGTTCAACGTCGGCTCGAAGTTCCAGATGGCCGAGGCGACGACCGTTTCGGGATAATCCGCTTGAGTGTCTATCACGTTGCCGATGGCCAGCACGCCCTTTTCCTGTGCCGCGTCGCTGACGCCGAAGCGCTCGGCATAGAGCATGTCGGCGCCATTCTCGATCATCGCGTAGGCGGTTTCCTTGGCGGCGGGCGGATCGAACCACGAGCCGATGAAGCTGACCTGGAAGCTGGCATCGGGGTTCGTCTCGCGCACGCCGGCCATGAAGGCGTGCATCAGGCGGTTCACCTCGGGGATGGGAAAGCCGCCGATGAGGCCTATGTTCCCGCTCGCGCTGAGCGATCCGGCAATGATTCCGGTCAGATACGAGGCATCCTGGATGTAGTTGTCAAAAACGGCGAAGTTCGGCAGCGCATCGTCGGGCTTGAAGCTGGAGCCCAGAAGGAAGGCGATGTCGGGGTATTCGGCCGCGACCTCACGCGCCTCCTGCTCGACTGCGAAAGCCTCGCCGATGATCAGGGTGTAACCGCTTTCGGCGTATTCGCGCATGACGCGGGCGTAGTCGGTATTGCTGACATTCTCGGAAAAGGCGTAGTCGATGTCGCCGCGCTCTTCCGCTGCGGTGGCGGCCTTGTGGATGCGGCTGACCCATTGCTGCTCGACCGGGACGGTATAGACGCCAGCGGTCTTGATCGGCTCGGCGGCCATAAGGGGGCGCGCGCCGGAAATGAGGCCAACGGTCAGCGCGGCAGCGGCTGCGGTGGCCAGAAAGCGGCGGCGCGTGAAGTGGCGCGTCGGTGTCGGTGCCTTGGTCATGTGTCTGGGTCCCCTCAGGAATTTCATATGCAGGTGCAGCGTAAAATCAAAATCGCGTCAGCGCCAGTCATTTGACGGCTGTGGATGGATTGCAACCGGAGCGGGCGCAACCCGCCCGGTGACCGCCATTATTTTACGCAGGCCGTCATGTGGAGTGTTCTGGCGATGCCTGCGCACCGCCAGATTGCAGCCACCAAACCTGCGCTGCCTCATGCCTTGACGTTCACCATCTTCGGATCGTGCAGGGGGCGCAGATGCACTTTTGCGGGCACCCTCTCGCCCGCGACCTCCAACTCGTAGGTACCGGCCATCACGTCATCGCGGGTGATCGTGGTGTCGGACCGGACATAGCCCATCCCGATGGACGCGCCCACCGTATGCCCGAACCCTGCCGAACTGAGCCATCCGCAGCGCTTGCCATCCTTGAGGATCGTCTCGCGCCCCGACAGGATCACACCGGGATCGGTGGTGAATGTCGCCATGATCTTGCGCACGCCGTTCTCTTTTTGCGCCGCGCAGGCCTCGCGGCCGCGAAAGTCCACGTTGGTCTTCAGCTTGACCGCCCAGCCCAGCCCGGCCTCGAAGGGGGTGTGGTCGGGGCCGATGTCGGACGCCCAGGCGCGATACCCCTTTTCAAGGCGCAGCGTCTCGATCGCGCGGTAGCCTGCATTGCGCAGGCCATGCTCTGCGCCCGCCTCGGCCAGCGCGGCGTAGACGGCGGCGGCGTATTCGGTTGGCACATGCAGCTCCCACCCCAGCTCGCCCACGTAAGTCACGCGCAGGGCGCGCACGGACGCGCCTGCGATCCCGATGGTCTGCCCGGTGCCAAAGGGAAAGGCACCGTTCGACACATCTGCATGGGTGACCGCTTGCAAGATATCGCGCGCCTTTGGTCCCATCAGCGACAGCACCGCGTAGGACGAGGTGACATCGACCAGTTGCGCGTTCATGCCATCTGGGATGTTTCGCGCGATATGGTCGAAATCATGGGTGGCATAGCCGGTGCCGGTGACAATGTAATACTCATCCGCGGCCACGCGCAGGCAGGTCAGATCGCATTCGATGCCGCCCTGATCGTTCAGCATCTGGGTATAGGTCAGCGTGCTGGGCGCGCCGCGCACGTCATTCGCCGCGATCCACCCAAGGGCGGCCTCGGCATCCGGGCCCTTCAGGACGAACTTGGCAAAGGAGGTCTGGTCAAAGATCACCGCCGCCTCGCGCGCGGCCTTGTGCTCGCGCGCGACGGGTTTGTGCCAGTTGGGCACCCCGAAGGTGTAGATGTCATGTGCCTCCTCCCCGGTCTCGGCAAACCAGTTGGGCCGCTCCCAGCCCAGCTTTTCGCCAAAGACAGCGCCTTGGGATTTGAGCGTGTCGTAGAGAGGCGATTTGCGGCAGGGTCGGGCGCTTTGGTGCTCTTCGCTGGGCCAGGCCATCGTGTAGTGTTTGCCATAGGCCTCATAGGTGCGCGCGCGGATCCAGTCGTCGTCGAAATGCGGGCGGCCAAAGCGGCGGATATCCACCGCCCAGAGGTCATAGGGCGGCTGCCCCTTGGCGACCCATTCGGCCAGCGCCATTCCGGCGCCGCCACCTGCCGCGATGCCATAGGCGTTGAAGCCTGCGCCGACAAAGAAATTGCGCAGCTCGGGCGCCTCGCCGAGGATGAAGTTGCCATCGGGGGTAAAGCTTTCTGGACCGTTGGTCAGCGTCTTGATGCCCGCGGTTTCCAGCGCGGGGACGCGGCCCAAAGACAGCTCCATCAGTTGCTCGAAATGATCGAAATTGCTGTCGAGCAGCGTGTAGTGGAAATCCTTGGGGATGCCGTTCTTGGCCCAGAGGATCGGGTTGGGCTCATAGCCGCCCATGACGAGGCCGCCGACCTCCTCCTTGTAGTAGGTCAGCCGGTCGGGGTCGCGCAGCGTGGGCAGATCCGGGGTGACGCCCTCGATCTGCTCGGTCACCATGTATTGATGTTCGACCGGGACGAGAGGGACGTTGACGCCGACCTTTTTGGCAAAGGCGCGGGTCCACTGCCCGCAGCAGGCGATGACGATGGGCGCCGTGATGCGGCCCTTGTCGGTCTCGACGCCCTGGATCACGCCATCCTCGACGATGACATCCGTCACTTTGGTGTCCTCGAAGATGCGCGCGCCCTTTTGCCGCGCGCCCTTGGCCAGCGACAGGGTGATGTCCGAGGGGTTGGCCTGCCCATCGGTGGGCAGATAGGCCGCGCCGATCACGTCATCGACCTGCATCAAGGGCCACAGCTTTTGCGCCTCGGAGGGCGTCAGAAGCTCCATCTCGAGGCCAAAGCTATGCGCGGTGGTCGCCTGCCGTTTGACCTCGGTCCAGCGCTCCTCGTTGCATGCAAGGCGCAGACCGCCGTTCATCTTCCACCCGGTTGCCTGGCCCGTCTCGGCCTCGAGCCGTTTGTAGAGATCGACGGAATAGCCCAGAAGCTGCGTGATGTTCGCGCTGGAGCGCAGCTGGCCCACGAGGCCCGCCGCGTGAAAGGTCGTGCCCGATGTCAGCTTCTTGCGCTCGAGCAAGACCACGTCCCAGCCCAGATCGGCCAGGTGATAGGCGGTCGAGCAGCCTATGATCCCGCCGCCGACGATGACCGCGCGGGCCTGATTGGGAAAGTCGCTCATGATGTCAGGTGTCCTTGGCTTTGCAGGGCGGCCAGCGCCTCGCGGTAGCGGCCCAAATTCTTGTCGGTGTAATCGGCATAGTCGAAGTCGATCTGCGAGGTTTGCTCGCTGACCATCGACCACATCGTCTCGCGCAGGAGCGAGGCGCATTTCATCGCGTCATAGCTGCGCCAGAGCGCGGCGCCGGGAGCCGTGCCATAATAGCGTGTCAGGATGGCTTCTTCGGCGTCGCGGGGCAGGGCGGCATTGCTGGCCAGCCCGCCCAGATCAAACAGCGGGCTGTTCCAGCCGCCATACTCCCAGTCGATCAGCCACATGCGATCCGCGCCGCGCAGGATATTGGCGGGCAAGAGGTCGTTATGGCCCAGCACCATCTGCACCGGGCCAACGGCGCGCTCCAGCGCGCTTGCCTCGTCCAGAAGGCCGCTCAGCTTGGGGGTATGGCGCGAGCCGCGCGCGCGCAAATCATGTGCATAGCTGCGCAGGATGTGAAAGACCCAGAAGGCCAGCGTGGGGCCATGCGCGTGTTTTGGCAGTTCGCGGTGCAACTCGGCGACAAGGTCTGTCGCCTGCATCAGCGTGGCCTCATCGTGCAGGTCCGCCTCGGCCAGTGCGGCGCTCTGGATATAGTCGATGACCAGCGCGCCGGGTTCGTGGTGATAGATGGCGGGCGACAGACCTGCCTCTGCTGCTGCGCGGCTGAGCGACAGCTCGTGCCAGCGCAGGATGCCATGTTCGGGGATATCGGTGCCGAGGCGCACCACATAGGCGCGGCCCTCGTCCATCACCTTGATGTTGTGATTGGTGATCCCGCCCTCGAGCGGCGCGGCAGCGGTGACGGCGGTCCAGCAGGGCAGGGCGCGCGCGGCGGTGATGGCCTCGTCAGGTGTCATTTCAGTCCCAGCCTTTCCTTCGATCTGGCCGCCATGGCCGAGATAATGCGATCTGCAGTGATGGCGATGAAGGCGACCGCAACGCCCGCGACGATGCCCTGCCCGGTGTTGGCCTTGGTCAGCGCGATATAGACCTCCTGGCCCAGATCGCGCGTGCCGACGAGGGCGGTGATGACCAGCATCGACAGCGCCAGCATGATCGTCTGGTTGAGCCCCAGAAGCAGTGATGGCGCCGCAAGGGGCAGCTTGATCCGCCACAGAAGCTGCCGGGGCGTGCAGCCCGCCACCAGCCCGGCCTCGATCATCTGCGGATCGACGCTGCGCACGCCGTGGGCCGCATAGCGCACGGCAGGGGCAAGGGCATAAAGCACAACCGCGATCATGGCCGAGAATTCGCCAACACGGAAGAGCATGACCACGGGGATGAGATAGACGAAGCTGGGCAAGGTCTGAAGCGTGTCGATGAAGGCCCCGACCCACGCATGGGCCCGCGCCCGCTGCCCGGCCCAGATGCCCAAGGGCACGCCGATGCCATAGGCGATCAGCACGGAGACGCCGCACAGGTAGATCGTCGTCATCGCCTCGCCCCATAGCCCGACCGAAGCGATCAGCGCCGCCATGATCGCGGCCATCGCGCCAAGGCGCCAGCCGCCCACGCGCCCCGCCGCAAGGCCAGCAGCGATGATCCCCCAAGCCCATGGAATGCCGGTGAAGAAGCGTTTGACGGGCAAAAGCAGCCAGGTAAGGAAGAACGATTTTATCGCATCAAGCGTGTCGAAGAACGTGACGTTGATCCAGCGCATCGCATCCTCCCAAAAGGCGGAGGTGGTGAGGGTCAGGCGCTCGGGGTAGTCCTGCACGAAGGGGACCATAAGACCCAGAATATAGGTGCCTGCGACGAGGGCTGCGGCGACCGCGACATAAGGGTGGCGCTGAACGATCCCGGCGTCTCGCTGAGGGGCCGCATCGGGAAGGCGGGTGGCGAATGCCTGGCTCACGCGGTCGAGCGCGATGGCGATCACCACGATGGCAAGCCCCGCCTCGATCCCGCCGCCGATATCGAGGCTGCGCAGCGCGCTGAGCACGTCAAAGCCAAGACCGCCCGCGCCGATCATCGAGGCGATGATGACCATGTTGAGCGACAGCATAATGACCTGGTTGACCCCAACCATCAGCGTTGGCGCGGCAGAGGGCACAAGCACCTTCCAGAGCATCTGGCGCTTGGTGCAGCCGGCCATATGCCCGGCCTCCACCACCTCGGGCGGCACCGTTTGCAGGGCCACTGTGGCGACGCGCACCATCGGCGGCATTGCGTAGATCACGGTGGCGACCAGCGCCGAGACCGGCCCGAAGCCGAAGAGAAAGAGGATCGGGACGAGATAGGCAAAGATCGGCACCGTCTGCATCAGGTCCAGCACCGGGCGCATGGCCCTTTCGAACCAGGGTGCGCGGTAGCAGGCGATCCCGAGCGCAAGGCCGCCCATGACACCGATAGGCACGGCAATCACGACCGAGGCCAGCGTGACCATCGCGCTCTGCCATTGGCCAAAGACCGCCAGATAGACAAAGCACGCGCCCACCAGCGCCGCCAGCGCCCAATCTTTGGCATAGCGCGCCAGCATCACCACCAGCGCCACGACCGCGATCCAGCTGAGCGGCGGCGCGATTTCGACGGCGTTCGAGCCGAGGCCGTGGATGAACCCATCGGCCAAAAGCGCGCGCGCGGTGTCATAGGGGATCTCGATCACGCCAGAGACAAAGCGCGTCAGATCGCGAAAGGTGAAGAGACCGAATGTGGCATCCTCGAGCAGCCAGCGCATCCCGGATGAAATCCAGCCCTCGAAATTGATCTGCCAGCTATTTGGAAAGCGGATGATCCAGCGCGCGTCAAACGCCTTGTAAAGCTGGAAGGAATAGCTCGACAGAAGCCATGTCGCGGCCAGAAGCGCCCACCAGAAGAGCGCGCCGGGCGTGGTCAGACGTCGCCAGCTCATGCGGTCGCGCGGCCTTCTGCGCCGCCGCCGATGCGCCCGATCAGCACGTCGATGACCGCACCTGCATCCACCTGGCCCACCGGCGCGCCTTCGCTCATCACGCGGTACGGGCGCTGGGCGGCCTCGACGACATCGGCCACATCCGCCACGCGGCTCCCAACCTCCAGATCCCCGGCGAAGGGGCCGTCGCCCAAGGGTGCCATCACAGCGCCAAGGCTCAGCACCTTGCCGCGTGGAATATGTTTGGTGAATTCGGCGACATAGTCCGTCGCTGGGTTCAGCACCAGTTCTTCGGGGGTCGCGGTCTGCACGATGCGCCCGTCCTTCATCACCGCGATGCGATCCGCGAGGCGGATCGCCTCGTCGAAGTCATGCGTGATGAACACGATCGTCTTGTGCAAGAGGCTCTGAAGGCGCAGGAACTCGTCCTGCATCTCGCGCCGGATCAGCGGGTCGAGCGCGCTGAACGGCTCGTCCAGAAACCAGATTTCGGGCTCGCCCACGAGGCTGCGGGCGATGCCGACGCGCTGTTGTTGCCCGCCGGACAATTGGCGCGGAAAGTAATCCTCGCGCCCCTTCAGTCCCACCGTCTCGATCATTTCATGCGCCCGCGCCTCGCGCGTGGTGCGGGGCACGCCCTGCACGTCGAGGGGGAAGGCGACATTTTGCAAGACGGTCAAGTGAGGCAGCAGCGCGAAGTTCTGAAACACCATCCCGATCTTGCGGCGGCGCAGCTCGGTCAACTGCGCGCCAGTCATCGCCAGCAAATCCTCGCCATCGAATTCGATCTCGCCGCCCGTCGGCTCGACCAGGCGCGACAGGCACCGCACCAGCGTGGATTTGCCCGAGCCCGACAGGCCCATGATGACAAAAATCTCGCCCTCGCGGATTTCGACATTGGCGGCGCGCACGGCGCCAATCAATCCCGCATCCCGCAAGGCGTCATCACTGGGGTCGGGGGTTTGGCGCAGGAAATCCGAGGCGTCCGGGCCATAGACCTTCCAGACGTCGCGGCAGAGCAATTTGCGTGCGCGTGGCATCAATACCTCATGGGCAGAGGGGGCAGGGAGTGCGAAGCTGAAAAAAGGCGGGGAGCAAAGCGCGCCCCCCGCCAGTTTCAGGGAGGAATTAGTGCAGGTGAGGCGTGTCGCCGGTCAGTTGATCCAGCCGTCGACCTTCTCCTCGTTTTCCGTCATCCATTCGCTGGCCACATCGTCAATGGATTCGCCGTCAAGATCGACTGCGGAAACCATGGCGCCCATCTCGTCGTTGGTGAGCGTGTAGTTGCGGATGATTTCGGCGGCGCCGGGCCATTTTTCCTCGACACCCGACCATGCGACCTTCCAGATCGGCCCGGTGGGTTTGCCGCAATCATAGGCAGCATCGGGGTTCACGCCGACCGAGGGGTCTTCGTAACATTCCTTGGTGTATTCCGGGAATTCGATGAATTTACCCTCGTATTTCGAGGGCGCCCAATGCGGCGAATAGAGCCAGAGCACGATCGGCGCCTCGCGCTGATAGGCCGATTCCAGTTCGGCAAAGAGGGCCGCATCGGTGCCTGCGTGGACCACCTCGAAGTCGAGGCCAAGCGCCTCGACGCGCTCTTCGTCGAAGCCGCCCCATGTGACAGGCCCGCCAAGATAACGGCCCAGCGGAGCGGTCTCGGAAGTTACGAATTCGCCCGCGCAGTCGCGCAGTGCCTCCCAGTCAGGTAGGCCGGGGCAACGCTCCTCCATATAGCTGGGATACCACCACTCTTCGATGGCGATCATGCCACTTTCGCCCATGTTGACGACATTGCCGGTGGCGATAGCCTCGTCCATCGCCTCGCGGCCCGTCGTCTCCCAGATTTCGGAGGCGACGTGCAGGTCTCCGGTTTTCAGGCCCGCGAATTGGGCGATGTAATCGGCCTGCACCAGCTCGACGTTATAGCCGGCCTTTTCCAGCACGTTCTGGAGAATCGTGGTGGTGATGATCTGGCCGGTCCAGTCGTGCGTGGTCAGGCGTATGGGGTCCTGGCTTTCGACTTCGGCAAGGGCGGGGGCACAGAACGCGGCGAGCGCGGCGGCGCAGGTGGCAATACGTTTCATCAAATGGTCTCCCTGAGTGGCAGCCGCGCCTCGTTCAAATGGGTGCGACATTTTGAATTGAAACGCAGAAAGCAACATATGGCAACATATTTTGTGGATTAATGTTGGATTAATCGTGGGGACCGTGCCAAATACGGTTTGTATTCAGTGCTGCGTGGTGTATCGCGCTGGCAACAATCAGGCAGGTTCGATGGACAGCGCGCATCCCACGCACAGACAGCAGGAAATCCTCGATGCGCTGCGCCGCGCGGGCGGATCGCTGCGCGTCGGACGTCTGGCCGCCGAGCTCGACGTGAGCGAAGAAACCGTGCGCCGCAATCTAAAGGTGCTCGCCGAGGCGGGCCATGTCGACAAGATGCACGGCGGCGCGCGCCTGGCCGAGACGTTCGGTGAGGGGGACTTCCAACACCGCCTCAGCATCGGCGCGGCGGCCAAGCAACGCATCGCGCGCCATGTTGCAGGGATGATTCCGGACGGCACCTCGATCTTTCTCGATGTGGGCAGCACGACCAGCTACATCGCGGATGCACTGCGCGACCATGCGGACCTTCTGGTGGTCACCAATTCGGTTTCGGTCGCTTACAAGCTGGCGACGCGCGGGGGCAATCAGGTCTATATGGCCGGGGGGGCGCTGCGCGCGCATGACGGCGGCGCGTTCGGCGCCGAGGCGTTGGCCTTTGCCCGTAACTTCAAGACGGATCTTGCCGTGCTGTCGACTGCCGGGATTACGGCCGAGGATGGTTTCATGCTCTTTGACCTCGAAGAGGCAAATTTCAGCCGCGAGATCATCAAGGGTGCGGCCCGGCGCATCGTGGCTGCCGATGCGGCCAAGTTCGGGCGCCCGGCGCCGATCACCTTGTGCGATCCCGCGCTGATCGACACCTTGGTGACGGATGCGGCGCCGCCCGGCAATGTGGCAGAGGCGGCGCAAAAATGGTCCACGACAATAGAGGTGGCAGACCCATGACGCTTGACCAGATCGCCGTGATAGGCGCGCGCATAGCAAATGACGCCAGCGCCGTGCCAATGCGCCATTTTCGGCGCGACGGCCTCGGGATCGAGGTCAAGGATGACGCGGACGCCAGCCCCGTCACAATCGCCGACCGCGCAACCGAAGAGGCCATCCGCGCCGCCATCGAAGCAGAATTTCCCGGCCATGGCATCTTTGGCGAGGAATTCGGCACCCAAGGGTCTCTGGACGGACCGGCCTGGATCATTGACCCCATTGATGGCACACGGTTTTTTTTGACCGGGTACCCTTGCTTTGGCATGTTGATCGGACATTTGCAGGCCGGCGTGCCGCAGGTAGGCATCATCCGCATGCCCGCGCTCGACGAGACCTACGTGGGCGTATCGGGGGGCGCGGCCACGCTGAATGGCGCGCCGATTTCGGTGCGCGCCATAACCCAGCTGAGCGAGGCGCGCGTTTACATCAACGAGCCCGAGCGCACGTTCGACCATGACCCGGCCCTTTTTGCGCGGCTGTGCAAGATCGGTCATACGCGCCGCATGTCCTATGATTGCTACCCTCATGCGATGGTCGCGGCGGGCCAGATCGACGCGGTTACCGACATCGGCCTTGAGCCTTATGATTTCCTGCCGATTGCGCCCGTGATCGAGGCGGCAGGCGGGATCATCACCGATTGGGAGGGGCGGGCGCTGACCCTCGGCTCGGATGGGCGTGTTGTCACGGCGGCAACGCCCGCGCTGCATGCGGCGCTGCTTGAGGTGATTGGCGGCTGAGGGGTGGCGCGGGCGATAGATGTGCCTTGGCGTGCAACCATGCAAGGCGTGATGTTTCAGCGGCGAGCGGCGACATGACCCAATCCGATTACATCCCCAAGGGAGCGGCCAGTTTTCGCATCCCGCGCGTCACCGCGCCGCGCCTTTTTGAATTCGTGCTGCTGCCCAAACTGACGATGCTGGCCATCTCGGCGGCGATCGAGCCGTTGCGCGTCGCCAACCAGATCTCGCAGCAGGAGCTGTATCGCTGGCGCACGATGACGCAGGCGGGCGCGCCGGTGCGCTGCTCGAACAATATCGCCATCGTGCCCGATGCGCCGCTTGGCCCGCCGGGGCGCGGCGCGCGGGTCTTCATCTGCTCGGGGGTCGAGCCGGCCGAGACGCTGGATGCGGGCGTCACCCATTGGGCCGCGCGGCAGGCGGCGCACGGGGTGCCGGTGGGGGCCATCTGCACAGGGGCGTTCACGCTGGCGCGTGCGGGCCTGCTGGGGGGCCGCGTCTTTACGCTGCATTGGGAGAATCAGCCCGCCTTTGTCGAGGCGTATCCCGGCCTCATGCCGACGCCGAACCTTTACGAAGTGGACCGCGATCTGATGACGGCGGCGGGTGGATCGGCCTCCACCGATCTGATGCTGAGCGTGATCGAGGATGATTTTGGCCCCGAGTTCGCGCTGACCGTTTCGGACATGTGCCTGCACGGGCGCAGCCACTCGGATCATGCGCCGCAACAGACCTCGCGATCGGCGGTGATCGGCAGCCGCAATCGCCACCTTATCGCGGCGATGCGCCTGATGCAGGTGAACCTGGAAGAGCCGATGAGCGTCGAGAGCATCGCGCGCACGGCGGGCATTTCCAAGCGCCAGCTCGAGCGGAGCTTTGCCCAGCACACCGGCCTCAGCCCGCGGCGCTATTATACCGACATGCGCCTAGCGCGGGCCTATTCGCTGCTGAGCGAGACGGATCTGACAATTGCCGAGATTGCGGCCGCTACCGGATTTGGCGGCACGTCCGCCTTCGCGCGCGCCTTCCGGGCCAAGTTCGACACGCCGCCGGGGAAATTCCGCAAGCGGTGGTGATGGCGGGCGCACTAGTCGGAGGAGGGGGCTGGCTCTTTGACAGTCGCCGCGCCCTCGGGCGTATAGATCGCGCGGGTATCCTCGCGGAAATCATGCAAGTCGAATGGCCAGCGCGCACGCGGCCAGCGCAGCTCCATCTGCAATTGACGGGGCCGGAACACGGCGGTGTAGAGCGTGCCGAATCCATGATCGAAGCGCGTTGAATAGAGCGGGGGACGCAGGAAGGCGGATATGAATTTTTCCTCCTCCTCGACGTGAAGCGTCAGGCGTTGCAAGAGATACCGCTCGCGCTCGACCGTGGCGGTAAAGCGCGCGTGGCTGGCCCATTCGACCCGCTCCTGATGGTTCGTTGCGACCGCCTGATGGGTGATGATGGCGGGCCGGTCCGGGGCCATGAGCGCGGTCAGGAACTTGCGGTGACGGTCGATGACGGTCACGTTATAGCTCATGTGCGTGGGCACGCGGGCCAGAACGCGCCCTGCCTCCTCTGCGGTTTCGCAGGTTTGCAGGACGTATCGCAGGATGATCGGCACGCCAAAGCCGTCGCCGACCACGCGCCGCCCTCCGAAGGTCAGCGAAACCGCCAGCCCCGCATCATTGATGCCATCGACCAGCCCCCAGAGGCCGTCGGATGTGCCCATCACGGCGCGGCCCTGCCATTCGGTGCGCAGGGTCAGGCTGTCGAATGCCTTGGACGAGTAATCGTAGTTACGCACCATCACCGGCTCTGCGCCGGGCCAGATGGCTTGCGAGCATGAGGCAAGATAGGGCGGCGGGCAGTAAAAGCTGAGAAACCGCGCCGCGTGGTCGGTGCCGCCTGCCAGCTCGACCAGCTGGTCATAAAGCGGCAGCATCTCGGGCATGTGGGCGCGCAGGGCCTTGTGACTGTCAAGAAAACCCGGACGCGCCTCTGCCCCCTCGCGCGCCCACCAGCGATGGTAGTCGGGCCAGTATTCGCGGAAGAGCCCGGCCCATTTCGGGCCGGGCACATCCTCGGAAATTGCGCGCCAGTTCAGTTTCATGGTGTCCGTTCTATGGTGTCCTTTTCATAGGGTCGACCTCGAACCGACGTTTACATGATCTTGAAGGCCGGATCGTTCAGCGCCGGCCCTGCCTCGGCCGTGGGCATCGGGCGGCCATGGACGCTTTGCTTGATGCCATGAATCCAGCGCTTGCCGCGTTCGTTCAGCTTGAAGCCGTTGGTCATCGAGCGGCCGCGCGTCACGAGGATGCCGATGTCGGCCCCCTCATAGCGGTAGTCGCCCGGTTGCAGGATGCGCAGGAAAAACGCCTCGTTCTCGCTCTCTACCGCGCGGCGGTGATAGTCAAAACGGTTGAAGTCGATGCTGCCGTCCTCCCGCATCCGGTAAATGCCCGTTTCGGGCACCTGCGTTGCAATATCGACGGTATCCTCGGTGTGCTTGATGACCATCTGCGACCAGCTGTCGATCATCTTGGGATCGGCCCAGCGGCTGTTCAACTCGTCCACGTCGAGGCTGAATTTCTTCTTGGAGAACTCCAGCAGGTGGAAGAGGAAAAGGGGCGCATCCGCATGGGCAAAGGCCGCGTGGTTCGTCATCGACGAACAGCCGGTGATGCGCGGATTCAGCTCGCCCAGCCAGATGTCACCGGTCTTCTTGTCGATCAGGAAATCGAGCTCGAAATAGCCGCGATACCCTTCCTTGCGGAGCTGCTCGCCGAATTTGAACGTCAGCTCGCGGGCCTTCTGGCGCACCTTGGGCGGAAAGGCGGTGCTGAAGATTTCATTGCCGCACCAGCCGCCGCGATAGGGCGTCAGCTCCTTGAAGCCGACAAGCTCGGTCATCAATGGGCCGACGATGGTGCCTTCCTTGGTGGCGCAGCCCTCGATGGCCGAACCGCGGCAGTCGATCCGCTTCATGATCTTGATCTCACCCTCGCCGACGATTTCATGTTCGTGGCGGCGGAAATCGGCCTCGGACTTGATGAAGAAAGTGGTGTGCCCGCTGTCGCCATAGGCCGATTGCAGCACCAGATCGTGCCCCAGGCCCGCCTTTTCGCAGATCTCGTTCAGATGCTCGTAGTTTTCGACGACGCTCAGTGTGTTGGGCACCGACGGCACACCGGCCTTGTTGCCGATGCGCACGGTCTCGATCTTGTTGTCCATCTTCTGGCGCAGCTTGGCCTTGGGGAACCAGACATCGGCGCCCAACTCCTTTGACAGCCGCTCGGTTTCCTCGTCGAACATGAGAAAGACGAATTTCGGCTTGCCGCCCCGGCGTTTGATGAGGTCGATGACCTCTTTGTGCTGCAGAAGGTAATTGTTGATGTCCTCGATGGACTGGAACTCCGCATGGGGCTGCTCGGAGGGGACAAAGGTATTGGGATGCTTGCCGCCGTAGCAGTCGATATAGCAGATATACTTGAAGTTCTTGCACCACTCATCGAGGCCCAGCAGATTGAAGTTCGTGGCCGAGATGAAATAGATCGGATCCTCGTTGCGGTGAAAATGTCGGCGGATTTCCGAGATATTCTTGAGTTCTGCTACCATTTTTCTGTCTCCCTTGTTCGTTTCTTTTTGTTTGATTGTGTTCAGAATTTCGCGCGCGCGTCGTTCAGCTTCAGCCGGGCGGCATTCGCCTTGCCCTGCTTTTTCAGCGCGTCCTGCGTAAAGACGCGCAGGCCCAGATCGGCGCGATAGCCGTGGATCTCGCTGACATCGAGGGCGCGCATGAATGCGAGGATTTCGTCGCTGACGACCTGGCCAGGCACCAGGATGGGAAATCCGGGCGGGTAGGGGATGATGAACTGCGCCGATACGACATCATTACCCGAACTCATCGCGTCGTGGATGGATCCATCCATCTCCAGATAATCGCAGTTCTTGTCGTCATAGCTGAGGAAAAAGGCAGATCGGATGTCACCCTCGGGTGTCTCGTCGCCTGATCGGAAGCTGTCGTGGAAGCGGCTGAAATCCGGCAGCGGGGGCAGATCGTCCATCAGGTTGGACACGCGCCGTTCAAACCCGCGCCGCTCCATCATCGACGCGTCATCCTGAAGCTCGTCAAGCTCGCGCGCGATCTCGACCAGCACCTCGATGAGATAGGCCACGGACGAGCGCGTGGTGCCGATGTTTGTCATGAAAAGGACGGTGTTGCGCGACGTCTTGTTGATCTGGATGCCGTATTTATCCATCAGGATCTGTGTCTTGAACGTATCGCCATCCCAGCCGGTGCCGCCCACCGCCAGCGTCACGCGCGTTGCGTCCAGCACGAATTCATCGCTCTCCCAGCAGTCCCAGATGTCGGTCCAGCCTTGCTGCGGATCGTAATAGCTGGTCACGCCGCTCTCGCGGTGTTCCTCGGGGATCATATCGCCCGCCGTCAGCACCTTGAAGTATTTCTGCAAGAGCGGATGGGTGGAAATCGCGCGGCGCATCGACATCGCCGCCTCGACCTGTCTTTGAACGAATTCAAAGCCCTCCAGCTCGACCTGCCTGCGGCCCACGTCCAGCGATGCGATGATCTGGTAGTTGGGGGAGGTGGAGGTATGCGTCATGTAGGCCTCGTGGAACGCGGCCTCGACCTCGCCCTTGAAGTCCTGATCATGCACGTGGATCATCGAGCCCTGGCGCAATGATGTCAGTGTCTTATGCGTTGATTGCGTCGCGTAGATCCGTACGCGTGCGGTCGGCGGCGGCACGAGGCGCGTGTTGATCCATGCGTCGTCGCCCTTGTCCTTCAGCTCTTCCTGCTGCTCTTCGTAGGCTTTGGTATGCGCCTCGCTGCGAAGCCGCTCGCGCAGGTTGCCAGCGGCATTCATCGCGGTGCGCTGGCGGTATGTGGGGCCAAATCGGGCAAAGGCGAACCACGCCTCGTCCCAGAGGAACACCAGATCGGGCTTGATGGCGAGGCATTCCTCCATCACCCGCTCGACGTTATAGACGATGCCGTCGAAGGTGCAGTTGGTCAAAAGCAACATGCGCACGCGGTCCAGCTTGCCCGCCGCTTTCAGCTCCAGAAGCTGCTTCTTGATGTCTTTCAGCGGCACGGCACCATACATCGAATATTCGTTCAGCGGATAGCTGTCGAGATAGCAGACCTGCGCCCCGGCCAGCACCATTCCGTAGTGGTGCGATTTGTGGCAATCGCGGTCGACCAGAACGATATCGCCGGGCCGAACAAGGGCTTGCACGACGATCTTGTTGCAGGTCGAGGTGCCGTTGGTGGCGAAATACGTCTGTTTCGAGCCGAAGGCGCGGCTGGCAAGACGCTGCGCCTCCTTGATCGGGCCATGCGGCTCAAGCAGGCTGTCGAGGCCGCCGGAGGTGGCGGATGTCTCGGCCAGAAAGATGTTGGGGCCGTAGAAGGCGCCCATGTCCTGAATCCAGTGCGAGCGGCTGATGGATTTGCCCCGGCTGATGGGCATGGCGTGGAAAACGCCCGTCGGCTGCTTGGAATATTCGACCAGCGCGGTAAAGAACGGCGTCTTGTAGCGTGCCTGAACTCCGCGAATGATGTTGAGGTGCAGCTCGAGGAAATCTTCTTGGTTGTAAAAGACGCGGCGGCAAATGCCGAGGTCAAGACCCGCGATATCCTCGACCGAGCGGTCGGTGATCAGATAGGCGTCAAGCTCGGGGCGCACGCGCGCGATCATGCGGCACAGCTCGGGGCCGTAGTTGCCGGGGTCCAGCTCTTCCAGTGCCGCGATGCCGCCCGCGCGGTTCAGATACCGCTCTAGAATGGGCAGCACCATCTTGGAATGCAGCGTGAGGCCGGGGCGGACCACGATCGCCTGAATGTTGTGGTTGAACAGAACCCCCATCAGCGCATCCTGAAGGCTGGGCACGACGACCGGCTCATATTGAAAGGGATCCTCGGCGCGGCGCATGCGCTGGAAGTTGGATTTCAGCCACCGCTCCTGATGCTCGTTCAGGTTATCGACGACCATGACTTCGAAGTACGGTTTGGACAGTGCCCGCGCCTCCAGCGATTGCATCGCCTCGTCCTCGTGATCGTCGGATTCGATGCCGTCGCGGTCCAAGGGGATGTGGCGCCGGCGATAGGCGCCGCTGGTCAGCGCGCGGCTGATGCGCTGCACCGTAAAGGCAAGATCGGTGTAATGGCCCGCCTCGAAATGACGGCGCAGCATGTCGAAGGCGGCGGTGCCGGGAAAGGCCCAGAACGTCTCGATCGGGGATAACTGGTCAAGCAGTTCTTCGATCTGGGCAATATGGTTCTTGGAAGCGCGGCCCGTGCTGCTGCGCGCCAGTTCGGCAGATATCTCGCGAAGCGAGCTCCATCGATCGGCCCTCAGTTGAACCGCCGAATAATAGTCTGCCATCGAGTGCATGTTTCTTCCCCGCTTGTGTGCAGGCGATCAGAAAATGGTGGCAAGTGTCGCGCGGTCAGATCCTGATCGTCCGCATGTGTTATATGTGTCAGTTGGTGATGGGCGGCGTGCCTCCGACCTTGACCCCCGGAACTGCGTGAGCATGCTCATCGTCGGCGCCATTGCCTGCGCGATTGCGCGCGTGCGCCCCATGCGCGCCGTGCGATCCGGGCCGACCGCCCAGATCATTGCCCAGATTGGCGCGCGCGGCGCCCGTGGTATCCTGGCCCGGTATCTCGAGCGGCCCCAGCCCGTGCAGATACGCATCGGTGCCGCTGCTGCGGTCATAGACCGAAAAATCGACTTCCCGGTCGCGGAAGCTCTTGAGGACCTGGCCCAGGCCCTTCATGCCGCGTTCGCGCTGGCGGCGCACATGGCTCAGGTCCACCTCGATCGGGAACATATCCTCCTGACCTGCCGACTGATGCAGCACGGTCGATGTCGGATCGACCACGCAGGATTTGCCGACGCCGCCCGCCCCAAGGCCGTTCACGTCAAAGACATAGCACTGGAACTGCGCCGCGGTCGCGCGCGCAATCGACAGCTCGGCCTCGCGGTCGGTCGTGCCGGTCAGAACAGGATGCAGCAGCACCTCGACCCCTTGGCTGGTCAACTGGCGCGTCGTTTCGGGGAACCACATGTCATAGCAGATCGACAGGCCGAACCGGCCCACATCCGGCACGTCGAAAACGCAAAAGCCCGTGCCCGCTTCGACGCCCGCCTCATAGGGGCGGAAGGGAAACACCTTGCGATAATTGCAGACGATCTCGCCAGCCGGATTGATGACGGTCGAGGTATTGTAGATCCGTCCGTCGTCAGCCGTCTCGAACATCGAGCCGGGGATCAGCCACACGTTGTGGCGCCGTGCGGCCTCGCAGAAACGGTCGACCGTTTCATTGCGCAGCGGCAGGGAAAACTTGGTCAGCGGGCCGAACGGAGCAAGCTCGGAAAAGAGCACCATCTGTGTCCAGGGAAAGCGCGCCATCAGCAGGTCGAGACGGTGGATCATCCCATCCACGTTGGGTTGCAATGCGTTCACATACATCTGAACACCTGCGATTGCGAAGGGCGTCATGGTCGATTTTTCCTTTGGTATTCATGATATGGTTCGGCAGCCTACGACATGTAAACGCATGTTTACAACAGGGCACACGTGACAGGCGGCCCCTTGACGTTGCGTCACTGGCTTGGATCTGCGCTGCCTGCACAAACGTCAATCAATTCGATTGCGGGCAGGGCCAGCGCAACAAGCAAATCGTCGAGCGCCAGTTTGAGTTGGTCCACTGCCCGGCAGGGTCTCAGCAGGTTTCGACATGCGCTTGGATGCCAAAACCGGTGCTCGAACACCATATCACCATGGGTATCATGCCGCCTCATCAGCCAAGCATACGCGATTCCTGCCGGATGATTTAGCGATATATACGGCCCTGTCGGCTTGCTTCAGGCTGCTTTTGACGCTGTCACCTGCATTGAGCACTGAAATTCCGAACGATGCCGTGACTGACATGCCGTCCTGACTTTGGTGGCTTTCTATTTCCACCCGGGCCCGTTCCGCAACGCGGACAGCTTCCTGAAGATCGGCGTTTGGCAAGAACATCACGAACTCCTCGCCACCGAACCGAGAGATGATATCGTTTGATCGGGTCGCTTGACTGAATACCGAAGCCACTTCTCGCAGCATCAGACCGCCAGCGCCGTGACCATGCATGTCGTTGACGGATTTAAAGTGATCAAGATCGGCAAAGATGATCGCACCAGCGGATTCGGCTGACAGCATCTCCTCGAAGCCCCGTCGGTTCAGAAGTCCAGTCAGCGGATCGGTGTTTGCAGCATCGGCTTTTCTGCGAAGGTCGAAGTCGACATCAGCAATAAGTCGGTTGGCCATCGACATGATCTCGCCGACTTCATCACGATAATGGCTCGCCAACGCAACCTTCTCCCGGCGCAATTCGAACGATTCCATTGCATCGCGAACGTGATAAAGCGGCCGCAGGATTGCATTAAGTCCCATCAGCGTTGCGGCGGTTCCAACGAGGGTACCGATCAGCATCACAATCACAACCTCAAGGTTTGCAAAAAAGCTCCCTCGCTCGATCAGCAGAAAGCTGACGGTTACAATCAGAGGCAGATGCGTTCCACAGAAAGCAATGAAAAAGACCTTTGCAGTGAAGCTCCGCGGGAACAGTTTCGATAATCTGGCATAGGTATTCATCGCGGCCTCAGTTCATTGCTGCTGATCTTTTGGGCAGAGATATCCGTTCCAAAAGACCCAAAGAAAATGGCATGATTGCCAAGGGTAACTTCCCAGAGGAACCCGTGGTTTCCGGGGTGTCAGTAGTGCTGACTTGGTGGATTTTTAAAGTCCGAAGAAGGAGTTCCAGGATGGAAAACCGTCTACGATATTGTGGTTAATCGCTCTCGGCCGGGTTTGCATCATGGCCGATTGGACGGGCCATATGGTCAGGGTGTTTGTAAATCACCTAACACGCCCCGGAAAGCGACTGTAAGCCGGTCAAGACTTTGGGTGCCCCTGACAACGGGGGCATAAACAGGGGCATTTTGGGTCCCGGAAACGCCCTGAGGCCAATTATCTGTAATGCGGAAATGAAATGGCTGGGGTGGTAGGATTCGAACCTACGATACACGGTACCAAAAACCGATGCCTTACCGCTTGGCTACACCCCAACGTGGCGTGGGTGTTAAACCGGTGCGCTTTGGGGTGCAAGACCCCACAGTGAAAAATCTGGACGAAAGTTCAGTCCGTGGATTGGTGCCCTCTGAACGCGCGGTGCGCGGTGCTGCGCGATCGCCGCACAGTTGCCGCACCGCCACTCTGCGCGCGGCGGCGGCGCAGTCAAAATCATGGGGGTAATCGCTATGGATCAGTCGAGGATTTCGTTCGTCCCTACACCCCAGATCGCCGCCTTGGGAACCCAGCCCTTGTGGCCACTGACCTGTAGCTCGCACCAAGAGATGCTACATTCATCAACTCGGGCGATCACGCCAACTTCGAGCTGTGCGTTGACCATAGCATCGCTGTTTGGGGATGCGCGCATCGCGACCATGTCGCGCTCCACGATGGCGGTACGCACGCCGGACAGCAGGGAGTAATGCATCCAGCCGCCGACGCCGTCGCGGTCGCGCACCCGGCGCCAGTGTCCGTGCTCGGCGGTGATCTCGAGCGGCAGGTCGCGCCGCGTGAAGATCCAGTCGATACGGTGGGTCCGGCTGGGGCCGCGCCGCGCGTTGCCTTCCGCAGCCTTCATCGACACGTAGCGCGGCAGGGGCAGATTGGTAACAGGGCCGCGCTCTTGGGCGGCGGCCGCTGACGGAAGGGCGGTGCCCAGCCCCGCGCCAACCAGCCCTGCGGCAAGAAGCCCTGCGCCGACCGGCACCGTGCCAAAGGGAAGCGCGGCGCAGAGCGCGAGCGCGATTGCATGCTTGTGTAAACTGTCCATGATCGGAAATCTGCCCGTTCTCGTATGCGGGGTTCTTGTGCCTCGCCCGTTCCTGCGCCACCATGGCACTTCAGCGCGGAATATGGAAGATCAAGGAGGCGCCCCATGCCATCGCAACGTCTGAGTGTCGCTCTTACGCGGCGGCTACCCGAACCGGTCGAGGCGCGCCTCTGCGAGCTCTTCGATACCATGCTGCGCAGCGATGACACGCCGATGACCCGCGAGGAGTTGGCCGAGACGGCGCGCGGCGTCGATGTGCTGGTCCCGACGCTGACCGACCGGATCGACGCGGGTTTGATCGGACAGGCGGGCGACCGGCTCAAGCTGATTGCGAATTATGGCGCGGGCGTCGATCATATCGACGTGGCCACGGCGCGCCAGCGCGGCATCCTGGTGTCGAACACGCCGGGCGTCTCGGCGGATGACACGGCCGACATGGCCATGGCGCTGATCCTTGCCTCGCTGCGCCGTATCCCCGAGGGGCTGGCCATGATGCAATCGGGCGAATGGGCCGGATGGTCGCCCACAGCGCTGATGGGTGGGCGTGTTTCGGGGCGGCGACTTGGCATCCTCGGGCTGGGCCGGATCGGGCAGGCGGTGGCCCGGCGTGCAGGAGCGTTCGGGATGCAGGTGCATTACCACAACCGCAAGCGCCTGCGCCGCGAGACCGAAGAGGCACTGGGAGCCACCTATTGGGAGAGCCTTGACCAGATGGTCGCACGGATGGACGTGATTTCGGTCAACTGCCCGCATACGCCCTCGACCTTTCACCTGATGAACGCGCGCCGGCTCAAGCTGATGAAGCCCGAGGCCGTTATCGTGAACACCTCGCGGGGCGAGGTGATCGACCAGAACGCCCTGACGCGGATGTTGCGCGCGGGCGAGATCGCGGGCGCGGGCCTTGATGTCTATGAAGACGCGGCCAATCCGCGATTGCGAGAGATGAAGAACGTCGTGCTCCTCCCGCATATGGGGTCGGCCACGGTCGAGGGACGGATCGAGATGGGCGAAAAGGTGCTCTTGAACATCAAGACATGGTCCGACGGGCACCGCCCGCCCGATCAGGTCGTCCCGGCGATGCTTTGACATGCGCGCGCTGCTGATCGCGCTGATATTTGCTGCGACGGGGGTCATGAATGCCGTCGGCGCAGCGGCGCAGCAAGCTGCGGATGGTGTCGCGCCGGAGGTGGGCGGCTTTGACAGGGCAAGTGCCAGCGCGCCGGTTGAGGCCGACGACTGGATGATCGTCACCGCCCATACGCTCGCCAGCCGCGCGGGCGCGCGGGTGCTGGGGCAGGGTGGCAGCGCGGCGGACGCGATGATCGCGGCTCAGTTGGTGCTGGGCCTCGTGGAGCCGCAAAGCTCGGGGCTGGGCGGCGGTGCCTTTCTCGTCTGGTGGGATGCAAAAAAACGCGCCCTCACCACGCTCGACGGGCGCGAGACGGCGCCGCAAGGCGCGACGCCGCTTTTGTTTCAAAACGACGCGGGCCAGCCCATGGACTTTTTCGATGCTGTCGTCGGCGGCCGCTCGGTCGGTGTGCCGGGCACGCCCATGCTGCTGGACGAGGTGCATGCGCGCTGGGGGCGGCTGGGCTGGGCGGACCTCTTTACCGAGGCGCAAGAGCATGCGGAGCGCGGTTTTGAGGTCAGCCCGCGCATGGCCGCCTCGATTGCCGCCAATGCCGATACACTGGAACGTTTTGCAGCCACGCGCGCATATTTCCTGCCCGGCGGTCGCGCCTTGCAGGCTGGCGATCTGCTGCGCAATCCGGCCTATGCGCAAACGCTGGCGACTTTTGCCGCCGAGGGGGCCGCGCCGTTCTACACTGGCGATATAGCCCGTCAGGTCATCGGCGCCGTGCAAGGTGCGCCGGGCAATCCCGGCACGCTCAGCCTGCTCGACATGGCGCTCTATACGGTCAAGGAGCGCGCGGCCGTTTGCGCGACCTACCGTAGCCATGATGTCTGCGGCATGGGGCCGCCGTCGTCGGGTGCGTTGGCGGTTGGTCAGACGTTGGGCGCGCTGGAGGCCTATGATCTGGCCGCGCTCGGCCCGGCTGCGCCCGAGGCGTGGCGTCTTATCGGTGATGCCAGCCGCCTCGCTTTTGCCGATCGGGGCCGCTATGTCGCCGACCCCGATTTCGTGCCCGTGCCGACGGAAGGCATGCTGGAGCCTGCCTATCTCGCGGAGCGGGGCGCGCTCTTGCAGGGTGATAGTGCGCTGAGCGACGTGCAGCCGGGCTCGCCTGACTTCGATCATGCGCTGATCTGGGCCGATGACAGGTCGATCGAGCTGCCCTCGACCTCGCATATCTCCATCGTTGATCGCTACGGCAATGCGCTCTCGATGACGACCACAATCGAGAATGCCTTTGGCTCGCGCCTGATGGCCTCGGGCTTCCTTCTGAACAACGAATTGACGGATTTCAGCTTTGCGAGCGTCGAGGCGGGCGTTCCCATCGCAAATGCCGCCGCGCCGGGCAAGCGGCCGCGCTCGTCCATGGCGCCGACGATCGTCCTCAAGGATGGCGCCCCGCGCCTTGTGATCGGCAGCCCCGGCGGCAGCAGGATTATCCCTTTCGTTGCGAATTCCATTGTCGCGCATCTTGATTGGGGCATGGATGCGCAGGCGATCACGGCGATGCCGCATCTGGTCAATCGCTTTGGCACCTATGACATCGAGGCGGGCACCGACGCCGAAGCATTGGCCGCGCCGCTGGAGGCGATGGGCTATGACACCGACGTGGGCGCGCTCAACTCCGGCCTGCACGCCATCGCCATCGGCGAGAGGCTGACGGGCGGGGCAGATCCGCGCCGCGAAGGGCTGGCCATAGGCGAATAGGGCGGGCACGAAAGCGCCATCCCAGCATCCTGAAATTGCCCTTGTTCCGGGCCATACCGGCGGCACCATAGGGATATCGAGGATGCCGCAGTGAATTATTTTGCCATTGGTTTCGGAGTGGTCGCGCTCACCGCGCTTGGCGCGATTGATTATGCCAATCAGGCGAATGCCGCCGGCCAGGCACCGGGGCAGTTTTCGCCCGGCGCCTATTTTGCCACGTATGGCGCGCGCGTCGAGGGCCTGCGCACAGCCCGCGCCGAAGCCGACGCCGCGTCCGAACGTGAGGAGCGTCGCAAGGCCGGCGCGCGGATCTTTCTGCCTGAGGCGCCAGAGGGCTGGACGCGCCGCGCATGGCTTGACGGTGACAACAGCGCCATCGAGAAAGCGCCGGACGAAGCGCAGCATGACGTGCCCGAAATTCTCAAGAACATGGGTGCCAAGAGCGCCCGCGCCAGCGAGGAGCGCCGTGACGCGCAGACGTGGGTCTATCAACGGGGCGAACAGATCATCGCCGTGCGGGCCGAATACAAGCCGCGCGAAGGCGCGCGCACGCTCGTTGGCGCGATGGGGGATACCTTGGCCGCCTTTCCGATCTTCGCCGACTCCGAAGGTTGGGACGTGATCGGTGGCGTTGCCTATGGGCGGCTGCCCGGCAAGCTTGGCGCGTCGTCGCAAATCTCGGGCAATGACACGCCTTTCATGGCCTATGAGGCCCCGATGGGGTTTCACGACAGCATTCGGCTGCGCATCGAGAGCAACGCCGAGGATGAGGCCGTCCTGCGCGATATCCTTGCGCGGATCGACTACGACGGCCTGAATGGCTTGCTTTCCTATCCGCTGGCCTATGTCGGCGTAAACGCGCCTCAGATCCCGCAGGATTCCGCGCCCGAGGTGGCGGGCATGATGCTGAAGCTGCATGGAGAATTGCTCGACCGCCGCAGCACCGCTGCGCAGGCGTGGATGGAGCGGGCGATAACGCCGGAAAACGTGATGAAAATGGCCCTGAACGAGATTGCCCATGGCTGGGGCGTCGGCAGCATCAAGGCGCTCGAACCGGAAGACCCTGCGCCAGAGGCGGACGGCCATGCAGAGATCGCTCCGAGCGCTCCTGCGGCGCCACTCAAGGCGATCAAATCCTTTGCCGGTTCCATCATGGGCGGCGGCAAGGCGCGCGCAAGTGCGCAGGCCGAGGAGACGCCCAAGGCCAAGCCGACGCGTCTGACCCTTTCGGGCGGCAGCAGTTGCCTCGAAGGCTCGGCGGGGAGATTCTGCCGCGACTGACGCGCCGCGCTGCTACCCTGAGACATTCGCCAAAGGCTGTGAACCAGTTCATCGGACTGACACTTTGGACGCGAGTGCCCCTTGGCATCCGGCCCGGATCGCGCGACGATGATGATCGGCGAGCCGGGCGTTGATTTTGGGGGCAAGAGGCATGATTCAGATCAGGAAGCTCTGGCTGAAGGCGGCAATTCTTCTCATGGCGCTTGCCGTGCTGGCCGGGTGCGCGCGCCCGCTGACCCAGAATGAGCGCCGGTTTGCCTCTGATATCATCGGACCCCGGCTGGATCTGGACGCGGTGCGCATCGCGCGCGGCTTTGCGCCCCTGCCGCCAGCGCCCGCAGCCCCTGACACCTCGGATGTGTATCCAATTGTCGAGGAAAACACTGTCACCGGCCTCTGCACCCGGTCGGCACCCGAGCCGCGCAGTGGCCCGCCGCCTGGCTGGGCATTGTGGAACCGGGTGCATTTCAGCCATGAATTCTATCGCGCCGATCTGGCCCCTGCGTGGCCCGAGGCGGCGCGCTTCCCCCAGGCGCTGGTGTTGGCGCACGAGCTGGTCCATGTCTGGCAATGGCAGAACCGTCACATCACCGGCTACCGCCCGGCGCGCGCTGCGCTGGAAAGCGTCATGACCATGGACCCCTATTTCTATGTGCCGGGGCCAGGGGCCAGCTTTCTCGATTTCGGATACGAGCAGCAGGCGTCCCTCCTTGAGGATTACCTCTGTCACGCGCTCTACGATCCCGCCGGGCCGCGCCGGGCCGAGCTGCGCCCGCTGCTGGCGCCGTACTTTCCGCTTGATCGCTTGGATGCGGCGCTGGGGCGATAGGGCGCGCGGGGCAGGGCCCTTGATGCGACATCGCGCGCCTTGTCGGTTTCGCGCCCCCTTTGGTCGGATGGGCTGCGCGCGCGGATGTGAAACTGATAGAACCGGGGCTGCAAATGCCATCGGAGTCGCAGCGCATGAAAACTCAAGTCAAAGCTCTTGTCGTCGGCGGTGGTGCCGTCGGCACGTCGATCGCCTATCACCTCGCGCGCGCCGGTTGGGATGACGTCATGCTGCTGGAGCGTGACGAGCTGACCTCGGGCTCCACTTGGCACGCGGCGGGCCTGCTGCCCTATTTCAACATGAGCTATGCGACCACCCATATTCACGACTATTCGATCAAATTCTACAAGACGCTCGAGGAAGAGACCGGCCTCAACGCAGGTTTTGCCGTGGTCGGCAACCTGCGCATGGCCCAGACCGAAGAGCGGATGGACGAGTATCGCCTTTATGCCTCCACCGCCGAGACCTGCGGCGTGCCCTACGAGTGGATGACGCCCGACCAGATCAAGGCAAAATGGCCGCTGATCCGTACCGATGACCTCAAGGGCGCGCTTTATCACCAGACGGACGGCTATATTAACCCTGCCGACGTCACCATGGCGATGGCCAAGGGCGCGCGTCAGCGCGGCGTGATGATCGAGCGGAAATGGCAGGCAGATGCCTTCCACTGGAACGGCGCCGCCTGGGAAGTGACCGCAACCAAGATGATCGAGAAGGGCGGTAACCTCGTGCCCTCGGACGAGCAGGTGGTGATCACCGCCGAACATGTCGTGACCGCCTCGGGCAACCATGCACAGCGCACCGCGAAAATGCTGGGCATCAAGATGCCCGCCATCCCGGTCGAGCATCAGTTCATCGTGATGGACCAAGACCCCGAGCTGGTCAAATTCCGCGCCGAGGGCAATGTGGAGCATCCCGTCATCCGCGACGCTGATGCGCAATCCTACGTGCGCGAAGAGCGCGGCGGCTGGATCCTGGGCGTCTATGAGCCGGGCGCGCCTGCGCGGTTCGAGCACGGCGTGCCGGACAGCTTCCGCGCCGACCTTTTCCAGCTGGATCTGGACCGGATCGAAGACCAATACATGGCCATGAACCATCGCATCCCCAGCTGCGAGGAATGCGGTCTCAAGGATGATTTCAACGGCCCCATCTGCTATACGCCCGATGGCAATCCGCTGGTCGGCCCCGCGCCGGGCCTGCGCAACATGTGGCTGGCCGAGGGCTTCAGCTTCGGCATCACGGCGGCGGGCGGGACCGGCTATTACCTCGCGCAGCTTATGGTCGAGGGCGAGGCCGCGATCGACATGGCAAGCCTCGATCCCAAGCGTTTTTCGTCGAACTGGATGACCACCGAGTTTGCCGCCCGCAAGAACGAAGAAGCCTACGAGCACGTCTACATCCTGCATCACCCCGACGAGGAGCGCCCCGCCTGCCGGCCGCTGCGCACGGCGCCCGCCTATGACCGGCAAAAGGCGCGCGGCGCGCAGTTCGGCTTCGTCAACGGATGGGAGCGACCAAATTACTTTGGCCCGCTGGACGCGCCCGACAATTTCGACCATGACGCGCGCAGCTTTCGCCGTGGCGGATGGTGGCAACATGCGGTGGACGAAGCGCGCGCCATCCGCGAGGGCGTCGGCCTGATCGATGCGACCGCTTTTTCCAAGCATGTCATCAAGGGGCCGGGCGCGACCCAGTTCCTGGATTGGTTCACCTGCAACAAGCTGCCACGCGTGGGCCGAATCAACCTGACCTATGCGCTGACCGCCCATGGTACGACGCGCACGGAATACACAATCGTGCGCACGGGCGAGAACACCTATTACCTCGTCTCCGCAGGCGCCTGGACCGAATATGACGCCGATTTCCTGCGCAAGGCTGCTGAGGACAAGATGGGCGATTTCGGCTACATTGAGATCCAGGACGTGACCACGCAATGGGGCGTCCTCGCCATCGCTGGGCCAAAGTCCCGCGACGTCTTGCGCGATGTGATCGTCGATGCCGACCCGGCCACGGCCCTGTCCAACAAGCGTTTCCCGTGGCTCAGCGCGCGGCAGATCGAACTGGGAATGTGTCCGACCAACGCCATTCGCGTCGCCTATACCGGCGAGCTGGGATGGGAGTTGCACCATCCGATGGAGATGCAGAACTACCTCTTCGACCTGCTGGAAAAGGCGGGCGAGCCGCACGGCATGAAGCTGGTCGGCGCGCGCGCTCAGAACTGGCTGCGTCAGGAGAAATCCTACCGCGCCTTCGGCAACGAGCTGGGCCGTGATGCCACGCCCCTTGAGGCCGATCTGCCGCGTTTTGTGGAACTGGACAAGGATTTCCACGGCAAGGCGGCTCTGGTCGAAACCGGGGTGCGCGCCAAATGCTGCACCTTCCTGATTGATGGGCCGGACGACGCCGACCCGTGGGGCCGTGAAGTGCTTTACACCCAAGCTGGTGAGCGGGTCGGCCGCCTGACCTCGGGCGGCTACTCGGTCGCTTTTGGCAAAAGCATCGGCATGGGCTATGTCAGGCCCGAACTCGCAGAGGTCGGCACGACCCTCAAGGTCAAGATCACGGACCAGCTCTGGGATGCGGTCGTGACCGAGGACAGCCCGTATGATCCCAAGAACGAGACGATCCGCAAGGACGGCTGAGGAATCATTCCCCCGGCGCGGCAAGGGGCCGGGGGGCCACTCCCAAACTTCATCTTGGTAAAAATACTCAGTTTCAACATTCGCACCAGCACGCCCTCGCGGGCCACAGTGCGCCAGGAAACTGCGAATGATCCTGCCAAGGGCCGTTCACGGCTCTTTGCGTGCAACCTGCTGCCTTGGTGCTGGACTCAGCCGCCCTTCATATAAGGCATCAGCACCACTTCGCTGTCATGCTTCACCTCGGTAAACCAAGAATTGCGATAGACCAGCCCATCTACCGCGAGGCTGACCCCGCGGTCGATCTGCGGTTTCAACGCCGGATATTTTGCGGCAAGTGCGTCCAGCAACTCCTTGAAGTTGCTGGCTTCCACCTCCACGGTCTCATGCCCCTCCGCCAAATCGCGGAGCGAGCCCCAGAGTTTTACAGACACCATGGCGATTACGCCTTCGCCATGATCGCCTTGAGGATCTTGGGCGGCGACATGGGCAGTTCGTGCAAGCGCACGCCGACAGCCCGGCTGACGGCATTCGAGAGCGCGGCCAGTGGCGGCACAATGGGCGTCTCGCCCACCCCGCGCACACCGTAGGGGTGGCCGGGGTTGGGGATCTCGAGGATCACCGTGTCGATGTTGGGCAGGTCCGAGGCGACGGGGATACGGTAGTCAAGGAAGCCCGCGTTTTGCAAAAGCCCGTCCTCGTCATAGATGTATTCCTCGTTCAGCGCCCAGCCGATGCCCTGCACCGCGCCGCCCTGCATCTGGCCCTCGACATAGTCGGGATGCACCGCCTTGCCCGCATCCTGAAATACCGTGTAGCGCAGGACGCGAGTGCTGCCGGTCTCAGGGTCGACCTCGACATCGGCCAGATGCACACCAAAGCTGACGCCTGCACCCTCTGCGTTGACCTCGAAATGGCCTGCGATGGGCCCGCCGGTTTCCGATGAGATCGCGGCAATCTCGGCCAGTGTCATCGGCTCAAAATCGCCCGCATTCGGACCCGAGGGTTTGGCCGCGCCATCCTCCCAGATGACTGCATCTTCGTCGATGCCCCAGATCTTGGCGACGCGGGCGCACATCACGCCAATGGCGTCCCGCGCGGCGTTGATCGTGGCCAGGCCCACGGCGAAGGTCACGCGGCTGCCATCCGTCACGTCGTTCTGGCCCAGCGAGCTGGTGTCGGTGATGACCGTGCGCACTTTCTCATAGGGTACGCCCAGCTCTTCGGCGGCCATCATGCTGATCGAGGCGCGGCTGCCGCCGATATCGGGGTTGCCCTCGGTCACGCTGATGGTGCCATCGGCATTTATCGCGAGCGAGACCGAGGTGTTGCCGCCAAAGTTGAACCAGAATCCGCAGGAAAGGCCGCGGCCCTGATTCTCGCCCAAGGGCGCGTGGTAGTGATTGTGCTCCTTGGCCGCCTCCAGCGTCGCCTTGAGGCCGATCTGATCGAAGGTCACGCCATAGGACGCCTTGGTGCCGGCATCAGCTGCGTTCATGATCCGCACATCGAGCGGATCGAGGTCCAGTTTCTGGCAGAGCTCGTCCACGACGCTTTCGACCGCATAGATTGCCATCGGGGCGCCCGGCGCGCGGTAGGCGGCCTGACGTGGCCGGTTGGTCATCGCGTTCCAGCCTTGGGTGCGCACTGCTTCGAGGTCGTAGGCGGCAAAGGCGCTTTGCGCGCCCATATCGACGGTATCGCACGGGAACGCGCCGCCCTGGTAGCGCAGCTTGGCGTCAGCGGCAGTGATCCGGCCGTCCTTGGTCATGCCGATGCGCACGTCGATCGACGAGGATACGGTGGGCCCGGTCGCGCGAAAGACATCGACGCGGCTCATCACGATCTTGACGGGGCGCCCCGATTTGCGGCTCAGCGCCAGTGCGACAGGCTCGATAAAGACGGTGGTCTTGCCACCGAAACCGCCGCCGATCTCTGATGCGGTGACGCGCAGCTGGCTGCCCTCCATCCCCATGATGCCCGCGCAAAGATCGCGCACCAGATACTGGCCTTGGGTCGTGCACCACAGGTCGGCCTTGCCGTCATTGCCGTAGGAGGCAAGGCAGGCATGCGGCTCGATATAGCCCTGATGCGTGGCGGCGGTGGTAAAGCTACGCTCGATGATGGTGTCGGCGCGGGCGAATCCGGCCTCCAGATCGCCGTGACCGAACTCGCAATAATGCGTGACATTGGGGCCCGAGCCTGCGGGCACGCTTTCATCCGCGCGGGCCTCTTGCACGACGGGCGCGTCCGGTTTCATCGCATCGTCCACGTCGATCACGTGGGGCAGGGGCGTGTAGTCGACCTTGATCAGCTTGAGCGCCGCCTTGGCCGTCGCCATGTCCTTGGCCGCGACGGCGGCGACGGGGTGCCCGTCGTAAAGCACCTTGCCCCGCGCAAGGCAGTTGTCTTGCACATCGCGCAGGCCATCGTCCTCGGGCACGCCCCAATCGGCGGAGGTCACGACGGCCTTCACGCCGGGCAGGGCCAGCGCCTCGCTCGCGTCGATGCTGTTGATGGTGGCATGGGCGTGTGGGCTGCGCAGGATCAGGCCGACCTGCATCCCCGGCACATTGAAGTCCGCGCCATAAAGCGCACGGCCCGTTACCTTGTCGACGCCGTCGGGACGCGCGACGCGTGTCCCGACGACCTTGAAATCGGCCTTGGTCTGGGATTGGAAGTTCATGTCATGCGCCTCTCATGTCGGCGGCTGCGATCTGAACAGCCTTGATGATCTTGTCATAGCCGGTGCAGCGGCAAAGATTGCCGGCCAGCCAATAGCGGATCTCGGTGTCGGTCGGGTCGGGATTGCGCTCCAGCAGGTTTTTCGCCGCGACCAGGATGCCCGGCGTGCAGATCCCGCATTGCAACGCGGCATGGTCGATGAAGGCCTGTTGCAGCGGGTGCAGACCCTCGCCGATGGCCATGCCCTCGACCGTCTTGATCTGCGCGCCCTCGGCCTCGGCGCCCAGGACGAGGCAGGAACACACGAGGCGCCCGTCCATCTCGACGGTGCAGGCGCCGCAATCGCCCGTGCCGCAGCCTTCCTTGGCGCCGCTCAGGCCCAGGCGATTGCGCAGGCTGTCCAGCAGCGTTTCCTCGGGGGCGCAGACAAATTCGGCTTCGTCGCCGTTGATGGTGGTGGATACGTGGATGTGTTTCATATGTAGCTCTCCGGGCCGTCTTTCAGGCCACTGAATTTCAGGCGCGCTCAGCGGCGCGGCTCATGGCGATATGGGCGGCACGCTTGGCCAGAACGCCCGCGACGGTGGTGCGGAACGCGACCGTGCCGCGCTTGTCGTCGATGGGGTTGCAGGCGGCCTCGCAGGCCTTGACCATCGCGGCGATGGCCGGATCCTCCAGCTTGGAGCCGGTGATGGCCGCTGCCGCGTCCGGCACCAGCACGACGCGCGGCCCGACGGCCCCCAGCGCGATGCGCGCCGATTTGATCGTGCCATCCTCGGCCAATTCGATGCTCGCGCCCGCGGATGCAACGGCGATGTCCATCTCGGTGCGCGGAATGAAGCGCAGATAGGCGTCCGATGCCGCCTTGGGGCGCGCGGGCAGAAAGACCGAACTGACGAATTCGCCCTTGCCCAGCACGGTCTTGCCAGGGCCAGTCACGAAGTCCTCGACCGGGCAGTCGCGCGCACCCTCAGGCCCCTCGATCCGCGCGACGGCAGCGGCGGCGATCATCGCAGGCACGCTATCGGCGGCCGGGCCACCATTGCAGAGGTTGCCGACCATGGTGCAGCGCCCTTGGATCTGGGTTGAGCCGATCAGCTCGCAAGCCTCCACCACGCCGGGCCACATTGCTCGCGCGCCCTCATGCTCGCCCAGCTGTTGGCCGGATACGCCCGCGCCGATGCGCAAGCCGCCATCCTCGGCGGAGATGTCGCGCATGCCGGTCAGATGCTTGATGTCGACGATCATCTCGGGCTCGGTCATCCCCGCCCGCAGCTGCACCAACAGATCGGTGCCGCCGCCGAGGATGCGGGCCGCCCCTTCGTTGCGCGCGAGGAGATCGGAGGCCTCGGCTGCGGTTTGCGGTTTCATGTATTGCATAGCTTGCTCCATGGATTGTGCGTGGACGCGGACGGGCGCACCCGTTTGTCGCGATAACCGCACGCTGGCTTTGGGCCTGAGTAAACCTCAATCGGCGCGCGCCCGCAATGGATGCGGCCCGAAAATCACGCGGCCTTTTGCGTGTGGGCGTTCGCAACTCGATCTTGCAAGCTGTGCTGCCGCCCCATACGGGTGGTGCGGCAATCACCGGGCAAGGCGGCGGACCTGAGCGCATGAACGATATTTGGGAGGGGCTGGCGCAGGCGGCTTGGCTGATCTTCAGCCTCGATGCCGATCTTGTCGAGATCGCGTGGCGCAGCCTGCGCGTGACGGGCGCCGCGCTGCTGATCGCATGCCTCATCGCGCTTCCGCTGGCCGCGTTTCTGGCGGTGCAGCGGTTTCGCTGGCGGCGCGGCACGATTGCGGTGCTCAACGCGATGATGGGTCTGCCGCCCGTGGTGGTCGGTCTAATCGTCTACGTGCTTTTGTCGCGCGCGGGGCCGTTTGGCGTGCTGGGCCTGCTCTTTACGCCGACGGCGATGATCATTGCACAGGTGATCATCATCGTGCCGCTCATAGCATCCATCGCGCATCAATCGCTGCGCGAGCTCTGGGCCGAGTATCACGATCTGCTGATTTCAATGAATGCCACGCGGACGCAGCGCATCGCGGCGCTTTTGCATGACGGGCGCCGCGCTCTTCTGACGGCGGCGCTGGCGGGCTTCGGGCGCGGTGTGGGCGAGGTTGGCGCGATCATGGTCGTGGGCGGCAATATCGACCATGCGACAAGGGTGATGACCACGGCCATCGCACTCGAGACGGGCAAGGGCAATTTCGCGCTGGCGCTGGCGCTTGGCTTTATTTTGATCGCACTTTCGATCGCGATCAACCTTGCCATCCACGCGCTCAGCCGGACCGAGACGGGGGGCCGTTGGTGAGCGCGCTGTTGCCCCTCTGCATGTCTGGCGGCGCCATCCACCGGCGCGCCAAACGCCTGATCGGGCCGATTGATCTGCGGCTCGACGGGCAGGGTATCACCGCCGTGATCGGGCCAAATGGCGCCGGAAAATCGACTCTACTCAAGGCGCTCCACGGGCTCGACCGGCTGAGCGAGGGCACGCTGAGCTGGAATTGCGGGCGCACCGAGGCGCTGCACCGGCAGGCTTTTGTCTTTCAGGCGCCGGTCATGCTGCGCCGGTCGGTCATCGACAATCTGGCCTTTCCGCTGCGCCTTGGGGGGGCGCCGCGCCGCGCCGCGCGCGCAGCGGCATCGGAGTGGTGCGCGCGCATTGGCCTTGTCGGGATGGAGGGGCGCGCGGCGACGGTCCTTTCGGGCGGCGAAAAGCAGAAACTGGCCCTTGCGCGGGCGCTCATCACCGGGCCGGAGCTATTGTTTCTGGACGAGCCATCGGCCTCGCTGGATGGGCGCGCGACGCGCGAGATCGAGGCGCTCTTGCATCTTGCGGCGGGTGCGGGAACGCGTATCGTGATGGCGACACATGACATGGGGCAGGCAAGGCGCCTCGCCCGAGAGGTGATATTCCTGCGCGGCGGCACGATTGTCGAGCGTGCCGCCGCCCCCGAGTTCTTCGATGCGCCCATTACCGAGGCGGCGCGCGCCTTTCTGGCAGGCGATATCGTCGATTGACCCCTGACGCGCGCGATAGCAAAGGAGCTTTCCGTATGCAGATTCCTAAGTTCAGCGCGGCATTGGTATTCGGCATTGCCACGTCCCTGACCGCGCAGGCGGTGCAGGCCGAAGAAATGCGACTGGCCGTCACGACCAGTTTTCACAATTCCGGCCTTGCAGAAGTGCTCTTGCCCGAGATCAGGAAGGATACCGGGATAGACGTTGATCTGCTGGTCGTCGGCACGGGCCAGGCGGTCAAGCTCGGCGAGACGGGGGACGTGGATGCGATTCTCGTCCATGCCAAATCCGCCGAGGAGGCCTTTGTCGAGGCCGGGCATGGCACCCACCGCCGCGAGATTATGTATAATGATTTCGTCATCATCGGACCCGAGTCCGATCCCGCAGGCGCGGCCGATGCGGATGGCGCCGCCAATGCCCTTGCGGCAATCGCGGAGGCCAACGCGCCCTTCGTCAGCCGCGGTGATGACAGCGGCACGCACAAGACCGAGTTGAGCCTCTGGGACGCCGCCGGTATCGACGTCGGCACTGCGGTCGATTGGTACAAGCCCGTCGGCGCAGGGATGGGTGCTGCGCTGAATACCGCGTCGGGCATGGGCGCCTATGTGCTGTCGGACCGCGCGAGCTGGCTCAACTTTGGCAACAAGGGCGATCTGGCGCTGCTGTTTGCCGGGGATCCGGAATTGTTCAACCAGTACTCCTACCTGCCGGTCCACCCGGACAAGGGCGACTACATCAAGAGCGATCTGGCCGAAGAGCTTGAGGTCTGGCTGACCAGCGCGCGCGCCAAGGAGCTGATCGACAGCTACAGTGTGGCGGGCGAGCGGCTCTTCACGTTCAACGCGGCCGTGGCGGATCGCTCGAACGCCGCCGAGTGATCTGGCCGTGCGATCATCAGAAAAGGCTCGCAACCGGCGCGGCGGGGGCGAGGTCCATGTCGCGCCGTAGCTGTGCGCGGGCGCGGGCCAGTCGCGACATAACGGTGTTTCTTGGGCATCCCGTCTGGCCTGCAAGGGCCGCCGGGCTGGTTTCACCCGCCATCACGAGGGCGATCAGCGCCGCCTGATCGCCGGGCAGGCGGGCTATGGCGCTCTTCAGATCGCTGAGTGCGAGGCTTGCGAAAACCTCGGGCGGGATGCTGGGTGCGTCCTCTTCGTTCAGATGCAGATGAGGCGCTCGGCGCAGGCTTTGTCGATAGAGGTTGCGCAGGGCCGCGCGCCCGTAGGCGCGAACATCGGCCACATTGGCCAGATCCCCGCGCCGCCGCCAAAGGCGCAAGAGTGTCTCTTGCGCAAGGTCCTGCGCCTCGGCCTCGCTGCCTGCAAGCCGGCGGGCAAGGCGCATCAGATCGGGGTGGAGCGCGACGAGCGTCTGGGCGTCACAGGCAGGCCGGGTGCCGCGTGCTCTATCTGGCAGGGGCTCGGACTGAGAATGGGGCATACTGGGCATCTTGGGGCAAACTCCGGGTGGCGAATTCTTCTCCGCAGACACTGCCAGCAATTCGCGATCCGGCAATCCCGGGCATTTCCGCCGATGCACGCTGAGGCCCCTTTTTGCGCGAAGTGGCGCCGAGCGTGCGCGGCGCATCGGCGATGTGCCGCCACATGCCACGCCCGGCCCGAAGGACAGGGACGCGATCGCCCCAGCCGGCGTCTTGCAAGGTGAAGCGGGCAATAGTGCCCCTTCTCAAGATCAAAAGTCTCCAAGGAGAAAACATATGACCAAGTACATCGCATTCGCCCTCGGCATGGGCGCACTGGCCACCAGCGCATTCGCCGACATGTCCAGCGTGGACACCAATGGCGACGGCATGGCGACCATGGACGAGGTGCAGGCAGTCTATCCCGAAATGACCGCTGAAGAGTTCAGCGAGATCGACGCCAACGGTGACGGTGCGATTGACGAAACCGAGATGAGCGACGCGAAGGAGGCAGGCCTGCTGCCGAAGGAGTAAGCGCTTGCGGAGTGGCCCGGTGCGGTTATGGCAGCCGACCGGGCCGCTGTGGTTTTCCTCGGGCTCATGCTCTTTCTCCAACAGGCACACGGGGCCCGGAGGAAAGGTGGCCGCAGGGTGGCCCGCAGGGGCGGCTCTGCGGCGCCATATGACAGCCAAGAAAAATTTAAAAATGGCGCGACCCCCGGTGACATGGGGGCCGCGCCTTTTTTCGAAATCATGCCGGGCTTAGCTGGGCGTGGCGCGCCGCAGCATGCCGAAGAGGTCGCGTGGATCGTCAGGATCGGCCAGCATGTCGAGCGGCTGGTGAAACTCGGTCCCCTCGATCTGGGCGCGCACATAGCGCAGGGCGCTGAAATCCTCGGTGGCAAAGCCGACCGAGTCGAACAGCGTGATCTGACTTTCCGATGTGCGGCCCTTGGCCGTGCCATTCATCACCTGCCAGAGTTCGGTGACGGGGAAATCCTCGGGCATCTGCTGAATCTCGCCCTCGATGCGGGTCTGGGGCGGGAATTCGACGAACACGCTCGAGCGCTCGAGAATGGCGGGGGCCAGCTCGGTCTTGCCGGGGCAGTCGCCGCCGATGGCGTTGATATGCACGCCCGCGCCAACCATGTTGTCGGTCAGGATGGTGGCATATTGCTTGTCCGCGGTGCAGGTCGTGATGATCTGCGCGCCTTCCATGCTGGCCTCCGCGCTGTCGCACTCGATCACGTTCAGGCCCATCCCTGAGAGGTTCTTGGCCGCCTTTCTGGTCGCGGCCTTGTCGATGTCCCACAGCCGAACGGTCTTGATACCGACGATGGCCTTCATCGCTAGGCTCTGGAATTCGGACTGCGCACCGTTGCCGATCATCGCCATGGTATCGGCCCCCTTGGGCGCAAGGTATTTGGCGACAAGGGCCGAAGTGGCGGCCGTGCGCAGCGCCGTCAGCATCGTCATCTCGCTGAGCAGCACAGGGTATCCGTTGCCGACATTGGCCAGCAGGCCGAAGGCAGTGACCGTCTGCAACCCTTGCTTGGTATTGCTGGGATGGCCGTTGACATATTTGAAGCCGTAAACCTCGCCATCGGAGGTCGGCATCAACTCGATCACGCCTTCTTCGGAGTGGCTGGCGACGCGGGGCGTCTTGTCGAACAGCTCCCACCGCTTGAAGTCGTCTTCGATGTAGGTGGCCAGCCCCGCCAGCATCTCTTCGATACCGATGTGGTGGATCAGCTTCATCATGTTGTCGACGCTGACGAAGGGCACATAGGCCTTTTCGGAGGGGGAAAGGTTGCTCATTTGGGGGCCTTCTCGGGGTTTGAGTTGCGTTTGGCGAGGTGCAGACCGGCGATCATGCAGCGCACCGATCCTCCGGCGCTCTCGATTGTGGGGATGTCCAGCGGCACGATGCGTGCCGAACGCTCGATCAGGGCAATCTGGGAGCCATCCAGCGCGGCAAGCGCACGGGACGACATGGCCACCATCAGGCCGGTGGGTGTGCTCAGCTCGATGGCATTGCCGGCAAATTCCGCGATCTGGTGATGCGAAAGGTCGATGATGTCGCGGCCCGGCTCGGCCAGACGCTCGGCAATCTCGGCGCGGCGGCTGGCATTCTCGATCATGTCCAGTGACACCATCGCGAAATGCGTTCCGATCGTCATGATGACGTTGGTATGATAGACGGGCGCGCCGTCCTCGTCGATGGCGTCAAAAACCATCGGCTCGTATCCGAAGTTGGTGCAAAACCGCTCCAGCAGGATCGGATCGGCCCGGTGCGAGCGCGCGACATAGGCGATGCGCCCAATGTGGTCGATGACCATCGCGCCGGTGCCCTCAAGGGCCAGACCGTCTTGCTCGAGCCCAGAATAATCGGTCACGACCTGCACGCGGTATTCGTTTTTCAGCATTTCGAGCACATCGGCGCGGCGCTCGCGGCGGCGCGAGGGCACGAACATCGGATAAACGGCGATATGGCCGCCCGGATGGGTCGAGAACCAGTTGTTCGGAAAGACCGCATCGGGGGTGTCGTCCCGCTCGTCCTGAAAGACATGCACGCCCACGCCCACGCCCTCGGCGCGCAGCCGCGCGACGGCTGCGTCGAATTCGGACGCGGCATTCTGCGCCACATCTTCGGCCGCCAGCGCCGGGCGCGACTGAAACCGGTTGTCGGCTTCGGTTTCGGGGTTTGGACGAAACCGGTTGGGCCGGATCATCACCACGTGGGAGGGGGCCTGAACTGTCATGAAAAGGCCCGGGTCGGGCGATCAAAGACACGGCGGCCCAACGCCGAGGCGGCCAGATCGACCATCACCTGCGCGGTGCGTCCACGCTCGTCCAGAAAGGGGTTCAACTCGACCAGATCAAGCGAGGTCATGAGGCCAGAGTCGCATATGATCTCCATCGCCAGATGCCCCTCGCGCATCGTCGCACCGCCCGGCACGGTGGTGCCGACAGCAGGTGCGATGGACGGGTCCAGAAAATCGACATCCAGCGATACGTGCAGCATGCCGTTTGCCGCCTTCACATCGTCGAGGAAGTCGGAAAGGGGGCGCGCGATCCCGCTCTCATCGATGCTGCGCATGTCGTGAAACCGCACCTCGGAGGCCTGCATCGCCTCACGCTCGTCCGGGTCGACCGAGCGCAGGCCGAGCAGACAGATGTTCCGGTGCGGCACCGGATGGGCCACCTCGGGAAAGCCGTGAAAGCCGTCGCGCCCGGTGACATAGCCCAGGGGCGCGCCATGCAGATTGCCCGAAGCCGTGCTCTGCGGGGTATGGTAATCCGTATGCGCATCCAGCCACAGCACAAAAAGCGGGCGCCCCTCGCGCGCGGCATGGTTTGCTGCCCCAAGGACCGAGCCGAGCGCAAGGCCGTGATCGCCGCCAAGAAAAATCGGCAGGCCGCGGGGCAGCGCCTCTTCGGCAGCGCGGGCCAGCGCCGCGGTCCAACCGATCATCTCGGCCGGTTGGTGGACATGATCCGGCAGGTTGGCATGCGCTGTTGCGGCGTCGGGCGCGACATTGCCGATATCGAGCACCTCATGGCCCAGATCCGCCAGCGCCGCACCGATTCCGGCAGTGCGGTAGGCGTCCGGCCCCATGAGGCAGCCCTTGCGGTTTTTGCCAGCGTCCATCGGCGCGCCGATCAGAATGCATGTCTTGCCGGTCATGTCGCTCTCCTAAACTGTGTTGCCCGCAATGTGTTGCGCAAATGGGGTGGATGGAAGTGGACAAATTGCACAAATTGGAACAAGATTGGCCATAATGGAAGGAATTATCGCCGAAATGGACGATACGGATCGTGCTCTTATATCCGCGCTGCGCCATGATGCGCGCGCGTCGCTGTCGGATCTGGCCGCGGGCCTCGGCGTGTCGCGCACCACGGTGCGCAGCCGGATCGAAAAATTGCAACGCGCGGGCGAGATCGTCGGCTTTTCCGTCATGCTCAAGGCGGATGCGGCGCGCGATCCGGTGCGCGGGCTGATGATGCTGGGCATCGAGGGGCGCGGCACAGACAGGATTCTGCGCCAGCTCAACGGTCTCAGCGCGGTGCGCGCCAGTCATACCACAAATGGGCGCTGGGATATCATCGTGGAAATCGGCGCGCCCACGCTGGAAGAATTCGACCGCGTGCTGAGCCAGATCCGGCGCATGGACGGCATCGTCAGCAGCGAGACGAACCTGCTGCTGAGCACGCGCAAATCGGAAGGCTAGGCTGCGCGCTCAGGCTCTGCTGGCGCGCAGCCGCTCTTGGAAATAGGCGACGCCCTGTTCGTGCCGGGGCGAGAGCGGGCCGGCGCGATAGCCGCCGCTGGCGTAGTTCTTCTGCGTTTCGAGGCAGACCTCGAAATCCTCGCGGATCACTTGCAGATTGCCCTCGATGGTTTGCGCCCGTGCCTCGGCCGCCGCATCCGATGTATCGGCAAAGTAGAAGTTGTAGATCAGCTCGGTCCGCTGGTGATCGACCGGATTGATGCGCGAAGTGTTCATGCCGCCATTGAACAGGGACAGCGTCCAGTTCGGCCACATCCACATCCATTTGCCACGATAGAAGAGGCCATCGCGCGGGGGCGCCGTCATGCGCACCATTCCGTCCAGCGCGGTCGTCTCGAACGCTTCGAACTCGATGGCGCGGTGAAAGGCGGGGTGAATGCCGGGGATGTGATACCCTTCGACAAAATTGTCGGTGTAGATCTTCCAGTTGGCATCAAAAACAAGGCGCTCTTCATGGACCCAAGTGTAGTCCTCGATGGGCTCGCCCTCCAGTTCGGCGATGATGTCGCCCAACTGGTCGTCGAAGGCCGTCTCGGGTGCTATGGCGACAAAGAGCAGACCGCGCCAGACGCGCCATTCAATCTGGTCGAGCGCCCAGTCCGACAGCTCGAATTCGGCGTCATCGCCCCAGAAGGGCACGTTCAGCAATGACCCATCCTCGCCCCAGACCCATTGGTGATAGGGGCAGCGGATCGTGTTGCAGCGCCCGGTGCCTTCGGGCAGCAGACGCGCGCCCCGGTGGCGGCAGACGTTGCGAAAGGCGCGCAGCCCGTCGCGCGTGTGCATGACGAAGATCTTCTGGCCTGCAATCTCGACCGCGATGTAATCGCCTCGCGTTGCCAGCCGCGATGCGGGGCCGATGAGCTGCCAGGTTGCGCTGAAAATGCGCTGGACGTCCTCGGAATGGATGGCGGGCGAGACGTAGTTGACGGGATCGAGATTGCGCATGGCGGGCACCTTTGGGACTGGCATTATTCCGAATGGCATCGGTTGCCGGAACGCTAGGCTGCCGCGGGAGGGATGGTCAAGATGCCGTCAGCGCCGCGCTGCCATTGCCCAGAGACCTGCCAGCGCAAGTGAGGCCAGCATGTTCCAGCTGGCCATCGACAGGCCCGCCATCTGCCAAGCCACCTCGTTGCACATCACGACGCCCAGCGGGCCATCGAGGCTGAGAAGGTCGGAGCCCGAACCTGCGCCAAGGCCGCCGCCTGCGCAGGATGTCGGACCTTCCCACCAGCCGCGCTCGACGCCGGTGTGATACGCGGCAATGCCTGCGCTTGTCAGAACGCCCAGCATCCCCAGCCACGGCATGAAACGGCCATGCGACCACCGCCCCAGCGCAAGCGCAAAAAGCCCGATCAACGCTGCAGCGAAGTGCGGCCAGCGTTGCCAAAGGCACAGCTGGCAGGGCGCGAGGCCGCCGATGTGCTGAAATGCGTAGGCCGCCGCAAGGAGCAGCACCGATCCGATGGCAGCGAGGGCGATATAGGCGTTGCGCGACATGGCTCAGAAGACCTTGATCAAGAGGAAGCCGCCGACAAGGCAGACAAAGAAGAGGACGAACATCAGGCCCAAACGCCGCTCGACAAAGGTGCGGATGGGCGCGCCGAACTTCCAAAGAAGTGCGGCAACGATGAAGAATCGCAAGCCCCGCGCCAGAACCGATGTGGTGATGAAGGTGACCAGCGGCATTCCCGTCCAGCCGGACATGATCGTGATGACCTTGTAGGGAAAGGGCGTAATCCCGGCCATCAGCACGGCCCAGAAGCCCATGTCGTTGAAGCGCGTCGAAAACTCGCCCATCGCGTCTGCCTTGCCCAGAGATTGCAGGATCGGCTGGCCGATCTGCTCGAACGCAAAGGCGCCAATGGCATATCCGAGGACGCCGCCCAGCACCGAGGCGACCATCGCGACTCCGGCGATCAGCCAGGCGCGCGACGGGCGCGCAAGGATCATCGGAATCATCATGACATCGGGCGGGATGGGAAAGACCGAGCTTTCGATGAAGGCGACCAGCGCAAGCACCCAAAGGGCGTTCGGGTGTTGCGCCATCGCGATGGTGCGGTCGTAAAGACGTCTGATCATCGGGGGCGCGCGCTCCGGAAAGAATGTGAAGGGTTCAGTGCACGGCAGGGCAGGGACGGTCAAGCCCCGACAGGCGTTCAGGCCCGGCGCATCCTTGCCTATCAAAAAGCGCAAAGGACGCGCTGGCAGGGCTGGACGTGCACGCAGCCATTCGTTAAATGTCGCGCGCAGTGCGCCCAAGTGGCGGAATGGTAGACGCAGGGGATTCAAAATCCCCCGCCGCAAGGCGTGCCGGTTCGAGTCCGGCCTTGGGTACCACCTTGCTTTTGCAGGGTTTTCCGCAAACCTCTTATGTTTGATCTGGTTTGCGGTAAATATCGACGCACACAATCCACTCACAGTGCCCGTCTTGAGTGCGGTCCATTCTGCGGGATACGGACGGTGCCGGGTTGTCGGTAACGCTCAAATCTTGATTGATTTGGTGGTTCCCCGGCTTTCGCGTGAGTGGGGTCGATGCACATGATAACCTCGCGGCATGGTCCTACTATGGCAGTCTCTGGTCCGTCTCAGCCGCCGGGGACGTGAATGGTGATGGTCTTGGCGATTTGATTATCGGTGCCGAAAGCGTCGGTTCGGATGGAAAGAGACACGCCGGTGAAACTTACGCTATATTCGGCAGTGGTGCAGGGTTTGATGCCGACTTTTCGGTGACGGACCTAGATGACCGCAACGGCTTCAGGCTCAGTGGTGTTGACGCGGGTGATTTCAGCGGAAAATCGGATCTGCAAGGACTATGTCGTCCTGCTGCTCAGCCAAACAGGCATCGGTGAGTCATACGTCAAGTTTCGCCATCACCCATGAGAGGCAACTCTGTGCTTGCATGACTTCGGCCGGTTAGGCGACGCAAGACGGCATAGCACCCGCATGCTCGCGAATCCGGCGAGCTGAATTGTTCACCCGGCAGAGCATACACATGGTGTATCGTCTTGCATCATCCCGGCATGGTGTGGATGGGAAAAATTTCTGCAAAGCAGTCAAATGCGATCTGCGGCCACGCTTCAAAATAGTGCCACCCAACGAAAAAGACCCGCGCGATGCGCAGGTCTTTAGTCGGGTGCCGGATATTGAGGCGGCAGCCTAAGGTCTTTATTCCGCGACAATCTCGCCGGTGGGTCGAGGCGTCATCGCGGTTTCAGCTGGAAGGACCGGATAGACGACCTCAGGCATTTCGCCGGTCAGTGCGTCGAGGAAGGCAACGATATCCGTGACCTCATCGTCGGACAATTCAGCGCCCAGCTGGGATTCAGCCATGATCTCGACGGCCGTCCTCAGATCCCAAACCACGCCCGAGTGAAAATAAGGCGCGGTGACCGAGATGTTGCGGAGGGGGGCCGCACGGAAGACATATTCGTCGCCGACGGTTTCCGTCACGATAAAGCGCCCCTTGTCACCCTCGGGCAGGACGTCAGCGCCAGGCTTTTCAACCAAGCCGAAGGGATAGTAGCCGTTGCCGCCCAAGTTTACGCCAGAGTGACAGGATGCACAGCCTGCGTCGATGAAGGTCTCCATGCCGCGGACCTCCTGCTCGGACATGGCGGCGTCGTTACCGTTCAGCCAGGCGTCGAAAGGGGCAGGGGTGATCAGCGTCGCTTCGTACGCTTCGATCGCGCGCGCGAAGTTATCAAAGGTGACCGGATCTTCGTCATCGGGAAAAGAGTCCTGAAACCACCCTTGATATTGCGGCATTGAATTCAGGGTGGCGATCACGTTCACAGGTGTATTCGCCATTTCGACACCCGCCTGAACAGGGCCTTTTGCTTGCTCCGCCAAGTCCGGCGCACGACCATCCCAAAACTGCGCTTCGTTGAACACGGCGTTCAGCACGGTCGGCGAATTACGTGGACCTTTCTGCCAGCCATGCCCGATCGAAGTCGGCATGTTGTCATCCCCGCCGGTCGCCAGGTTATGGCATGAGTTGCAGGAGAAGACGCCGGAGGCCGACATGCGGGGATCGAAAAACAGCGCCTTGCCCAAGTCGACTTTCTCGGGGGTGACGATGTTGTCGTTCAGAGCAGGAACCGTGGATGGCAGGGGCAAGAACATATCAAGCGCGATTTCGCGAAGCTCTTCATCAGCCAGCGCTTGGCCCGCCGTCATCGCAGCGAGCATTACCAACGCAGTTCCAGTCTTGAAAATCATCTCTTGGTACCCCTTTGCAGATTCTCACGTTTTCGTGATCAACATTAGACGACGTGCATTGGGAAAACTATACGCTACTTACCAGCTGATTACCGAATGAGACAGAATACTTGGGCGTTGGCCGCTCAGCACCCCGTTTCAGAGTTGGGATAGTCGACACAGGTGACGCAGTGATCCTTCATACGATGATGACTTTTTCACAGGCCGTGGACAGATAGCCGCTCGTCCCTGAACTTGAAAAGTAGCATTGTCGGGGATTTAGTGGCGGAGAGACAGGGAAACTACGCAGAGTTCGTCAAGTCTTTGTTATAACGCGATAATATAAGCTATTGTTGTCCAGATCAATGAGTTGCATTAAATGTACAACGCTAGAAACCTAAGCTACTGGAGCAACCTCAGTGATATGACGAAAGGGATGGACGATACAAAGCATTCGGGCGGTTTGAGCTACCCCCCGAAATTCGGGCACTGACATAAGCTACGATTTGCAGTCTGCTGATCTTCAACATGAAGGAGATCAGATATGTCGAAACGCAAACAGCACGCGCCCGAGTTCAAGGCGAAGGTCGCACTGGAGGCCTTGAAGGGCGAGGAAACAGCTGCCGAGCTTGCGAGCCGGTTCGGGGTCCACCCAACGATGATTCACCAATGGAAACGTGCCCTGCTCGAGGGCGCGTCAGGCGTGTTTGAACGCGGCGGTCGGAACAAGCCCGAGATCGACGAGGAGCAGGTGAAAGAACTGCACGCCAAGATCGGGGAGCTGGCGGTGGCCAACTCTTTTTTGGAAAGAAAGCTCAAGCCGTGGGGCGGGAAGTGAGGCGCGGCATGGTTGAACCCGATCATCCAGAGCTGTCGATCGGCCAGCAGTGCAAGCTGTTGTCGATCGCACGATCATCCTTTTACTACGTTCCCAAAGGCGAGACCGAACAGAACCTCAGCCTGATGCGGCTGATTGATGAACAGTTCCTGGAAACGCCGTTCTTCGGCGTCCGGCAAATGACTTGGCACCCGCGCAACGACGGTCATCTGGTGAACGAGAAGCGGATACGTCGGCTGATGCGCCTTATGGGGCTTATGCCGATCTACCAGAAGCCCAACACCAGCAGGCCGGCTAAAGGGCACAAGATCTATCCCTACCTGCTCAGGGGGCTGAGGGTGGATCGTCCGAACCAGGTCTGGTGCTCGGACATCACCTACCTGCCGATGCGACGGGGGTTCTTGTATCTCGTTGCCATCATGGACTGGCATACCCGGAAGGTGCTTGCCTGGCGCATCTCGAACACGCTGGAGGCCGACTTATGCGTCGAAGCGCTGAACGAGGCCATCCACAAGCTCGGCCCGCCCGAGATCATGAATACCGATCAAGGCAGCCAGTTCACGTCTTTTGCCTGGACGGACCGCTTGCGCCGGACCGGCGTGCGCATCTCGATGGATGGGAAAGGCCGCTTCCTCGACAACATCTTCATTGAGCGGCTGTGGCGGACGCTGAAATACGAATGCGTCTATCTGCATGCCTGGGAGACCGGCTCGGAAGCAAAGGCAGGCATCAGGAAATGGATGACCTTCTACAATCACCAACGCCCACACTCAGCCCTTGGCGGCAGACCACCTGCCGTGGTCTATTGGCTGAGAAAAGACAAAACCCAACCCGATCAGCAGGTGCAAAAAGTAGCTTAATTTACGCCAGATCCTGTCCAAGGAATGGGGAGTAGCTCAGATCCGGGATGTCTCGCCCCGGATCTTGATTGCCGCGCCGTCCCGAGCCTCGGCTTTGCTGATCGAGTGGTGCACATGCTTGCACCTTGGGAAAACCTACCCATATCTCCTGCGTGCCCAAAAGGTGACTTTCTGGAGACAAAGATGAGTTATCTGAAAACAGCGATACTGATGGCGGCGATGACCGCGCTCTTCATGGGCCTCGGCTACTTGCTCGGCGGGGCGGGCGGCTCGATGATCGCCTTGGTCGTTGCGGCAGCCATGAACGCTTATGCTTGGTGGAACTCCGACCGCATGGTGCTGCGCATGCACAACGCCCAGCCTGTGACACGCGGTGATCGCATGGGGCTCTATGCCATGACGGCCGACCTCGCGCAGAAGGCTGGCCTGCCCGAGCCCAAGGTATACCTGATCGACACGCCGCAGCCCAACGCCTTTGCGACGGGGCGCAACCCGGCCAATTCCGCGGTGGCTGTGACCACGGGCCTGATGCGAAGCCTTGACCGCGAGGAGTTGGCAGGCGTTATTGCGCATGAACTTGCCCATATTCGCAATCACGACACCGCGATCATGACAGTCACCGCCACCTTCGCCGGTGCGATCTCGATGCTGGCAAATTTTGCACTTTTCTTCGGTGGCTCGCGGGAACGGCTCGGGCTGGTTGGGACGCTTTTGCTGATGTTCCTCGCGCCGTTCGCGGCGGCGTTGGTGCAGATGGCGATAAGCCGGACAAGGGAATACGCCGCAGACAAGGCTGGTGCCGAGATCTGTGGTCACCCGCTGTGGCTTGCATCGGCGCTGGAGAAGATTGCCTTGGGTGCCGCACGGATCGACAATGACGCAGCCGAGCGCAATCCGGCGACGGCGCATATGTTCATCATAAACCCTCTGCACGCGCACAAGCACGACAGCCTTTTTGCGACCCACCCCGCGACCGAAAACCGCGTGGCCGCCCTGCGCGCCATGGCGGGGCAGTCCCAAAATGCCCCCCAAATGGTCGCGCAGCCGAGATCCGAAGGTCGCAAAGCCAATACACAGCGGGGTAGGCGCGAGGGCCCCTGGTCTTGACCCCGCACCAATTTGGGACGGCATCTGCACCACCATGAAACGGAAGCCGGCTGCCGAAGTACGGCCGGTGCGGTGGTATCCACCACACTGACCGTGAATTGCCGGAACTGTCCCGCGCATCAACGGTGACAACGGTCACACCCAAGGGGGAAGTCATATGGCGTGGTGATGGTTGCGCCGTCGACTGACAACTCGGGTGCGATACTCTCACCTGAGTATTCGTATTTCCCAGCGGACAACTTGGGAGTTGAATTCGTCAGAGTAAATTTGAGGCCGATGTAATTGTCAGTCGCAAATATCCCGTCCGCGCCATTCTGTTCCAGCCCAGCAATTTCTTCTTCTGTCGTCGTGAGGCAAAAAATCTGCCAGCTCTCTCTCACTTATCGGGGGGCAAAGCTCACTATTGGACCACTTTGCCACGAAGAGCTGTCCGGTACGAGAAATCAACTCTTACTTGGGCATCCTCGGTTGCGCTACCTACATACCTGTGGACCGGGCATGATCGCGCAAGTGGCACGGCGCTGAACGTTCCGGCACTTTTCTGGACCCCGACCCGCTCGGCCGAGGCGCCTTTCATCACTCATTGGACCACTTCTGCGGGATAAACACCGATGGTACATGGGCCGTGGTGTGAGGCCAGGGTTTGCAGCCAAAGCGCGCCAAAGTGGCTCACTTCCCAGCCAGTTGTGATGACAGCAGCGACAAAGGCCGACTGAAAATCGCGGAAACATGTTATTGTCTCACGAAATTCCCAGCCCAAGGGAAGTCTCATGTATCCGTCAAAGTCCGGCGACTTGTTGTCTCAGTCAAATTTGTCGTCCCCGTCAAATCATGGGATGGGGTGTCTGTGTTGCACGCCATTCACTCAGGCGTTCACCCGAAAAATCACAGCCGACCTCTCACGTCGGGCAATAATTGCAGGCATGGGCGCCGGTGCCGCGTCCGCCGGATTGGGCATCTTTGGTGCCGTGCGCGCCCAGACGCCTGCGCCGAACGACGCCCCTAGACCAACGGTCTTTACCAATGTGCGGGTTTTTGACGGCACAGCGGATGCACTCCGCGATGGGCTGACCGTGGTCGTTGATGGCGACCGGATCACCGCAGTGCAGGAAGCTTCGGTGCCGCATCCCGAGAATGCACGTGTCATCGAGGGACGTGGCGGGACGCTGATGCCGGGCCTGATCGACGCGCATTGGCACGCATCACTGGCGGCGGTGCCGCAGGCCATCGCCATGACCAGTGACCCTGCGTATTTGCACATCATTGCCGCGCAAGAGGCCGAGCGGACCGTGCTCCGCGGCTTTACCACCGTGCGCGATTGCGCCGGACCTTCTTTTGCCTTGAAACGTGCCATTGACGAGGGGCAGATCACCGGGCCGCGCATCTACCCATCGGGGGCAATGATTTCTCAGACCTCCGGGCATGGCGACTATCGTTCGATCAATGATCTGCCGCGGTTTCCCAACAAGTCTCCTGCGCCGGTCGAGCTTATGGGGGGCGGGTCCATCGCTGACGGCGTCGACGAAGTGCTGAGGCGTGTGCGCGAGCAGCTCATGCAGGGGGCCACGCAGATCAAGTTGGCCGCAGGCGGTGGCGTGGCGTCCGCCTATGATCCGCTCGAGGTGATCCAATACACCGAGGAGGAATTGCGCGCCGCCGTTCAGGCCGCCGAAGATTACGGCACCTACGTCATGGTGCACGCCTACACGCCCGAAGCGATCCAACGGTCGATCCGGGCCGGTGTCCGCTGTATCGAGCACGGCCACCTCGCCGACGACGAAACAGCGCAGATCATCGCCGAAACCGGCACGTTGTGGTGCATCCAGCCGTTTTTCGACGACGAAGATGCAATCCCCTTTTCCGATCCGGTATCGCGCGCCAAGCAGATCAGGGTATCCGAAGGCACGGCCCGCGCCTACGAGCTGGCGCGCAAGCACGGGATCGACATTGCTTTTGGCACTGACGTTCTGTTCGATCCGAGCCTTGCAGAGCGGCAGGGCAAGTTGCTGGGCAAGCTTGGCAATTTCTTCAGTAACTTCGATGTCCTCAAGCAGGCCACATCGGGAAATGGCCGTTACATGGCCGCCTGCGGAACCCGTGATCCCTATCCGGCCCCCTTGGGCGTGATCGCTGCGGGCGCATGGGCGGATATCCTGCTGGTCGACGCCGATCCGGTCGCCGATCTGGGGGTTCTGGCGGATCCCGAGCGTAACCTTCGGGTCATCATGAAGAACGGTGCGCTCATCAAGGACAATGCATGAGGGGCGCCGGTCGAAAGAGGGCAGGGCGCCCCCTCGCGCCCAAGGTGTCGAAATGACCATCCCGGTCACGATCCTTACCGGCTACCTTGGTGCGGGGAAAACCACGCTCTTGAACCGGATACTTTCTGAAGATCACGGAAGGCGCTACGCGGTCATCGTCAACGAGTTTGGCGAGATCGGAATAGACGCTGAACTGATCGTGGCCGCACAGGAAAACCTGCGTCAACTTGCCAACGGTTGCCTGTGCTGCTCGGTCAGGGGCGACCTGGTGGAAACCATCGGGGAGGTGCTTTCCGGGTCGGAGCCGGTAGACGGGATAATCGTGGAATGCACTGGCCTTGCCGATCCGGTGCCCGTTGCGCAGACCTTTCTGGCCGAGGACAGTATCCGCGCGCGAACAAGGCTTGATGCGGTCGTCACCATGGTTGATGCACAGCATTTCTCCAAAGCGCGGGCCACCGCGCGGGAGCTGGACGATCAGGTGGCTTTCGCGGATGTATTGATCCTCAACAAGATCGACGCCGTGCCACATTCGGATGTTCAATCGGTCCGAGACCTGCTGACGATGATCAACCCGCGCGCCGAACTGCATTTGACGCAGCGCGGGCAGGGGCCGCTCGATGTGCTCCTTGACCGCCGTGCGCATGACCTTTTCCGGGTGGGCAGTTCCGAGGTGGCGCATCAGGACGCCTTGGGCCACATCTGCGACGCGGGTTGCGCGCACCATCACCACATCGCCGAAGGCGGCCACCATGCTATCGACATGATGTCGGTGTCGCTCAGCACCGACGAACTTGATCCGGCACGTTTCTTTGCGTGGATCGAGGATGTCACGCTTGTCTGCGCACGCAATCTCCGCCCGACCGGATGCCCACCGTTGTGATGAAGGGAAACTCGCCTGCCTTGGTCAATCATGAGGACGCGATCAACCAGCTTCAGGCACCGCTGGCCACCCTGCTCGGTGACGAAAACCTCGTTACCGAGTTTCCACCTGCGACAGGATCCGAGGACGCGCATCTGCTCGGAGGCGACAACCCCGATGTAAAGGTGGCCTACCTGGCAATGGGCATCGCCGATCCGGGGGCGTTTCAGGCGGCGGTTGCGGACGGGCGCATGTTTCCTTTCTCGCCCCACAATCCGAACTTTGTCGTGGACCTCGATGCAATTCCTCTGGGGGCCAAGATCGGCGCGGTTTCAGTTCTGCAACTGATGGCAGCCTGAGGACGCGCTTTGCATCCCGTAGACTTGCATCCGCGGATGATGGTGGCGTTTTGTGACGGCGGGGTCTTTGACAGGTGTTCACCTTCCACCCGTCAGGCCGGGGGGAGAACTTTTGGCAAGATGGGCACGCCCTTTATCCGCGGCACCATTCGAAAGCTGTCAGAGTTTGGCGCCCAATTCATAAATTGTCGATCAATTGCAAGAAAATCACTATGCTGAAACTGGCGCATCGCATGTCCATTCGGCTTGCCGCTACTGCAGCAGAAAGCACCCGATGCGCGTTTTGAGAGCGTTCCTTGTATTTCTGGTTTTCGTTTGCGTCGCGCTTGTCGCGCTTCGGCTGACCCACGCACTACCGGATCGGAGCGCAATTGAGGAAACAGTTGCCCTTCCTCCCAGTGCAGAGACACGGCTTGGCAGGACGCTTGCCCCACAGATTGACCTTCATCCGGGCCTCAGCGGTATTGCAGCGCTTGCGGATGGACGGGATGCCTTGGCGGTGCGCACATTGTTGATCCGTGCAGCAGAGGCCTCGTTGGATGTCCAGTATTACATCTGGCAGGCCGACACGACGGGGTGGCTGTTGCTCGATGAATTGCGCGCAGCCGCGGATCGCGGGGTTCGCGTCCGGCTTTTGCTTGATGACAATGGCATACCCGGTCTTGATGACGTGCTTTCGGCCCTCAACTCTCATCCGAATTTTGAAGTACGGCTGTTCAACCCCTTCATGTTGAGGCAGCCAAAGCTTTTGTCCTACGGCTTTGACTTTCCGCGCCTCAATCGGCGGATGCACAACAAATCGATGACCGCCGATGGTCTTGCCACCATAGTCGGAGGACGCAATGTCGGGGACATCTACTTCGCCTATGGCGAAGGGGTGGCGTATTATGATCTCGACTTGCTGGGCGTCGGCGAAATCGCAACAGCTGTTTCGACTGATTTCGATCTCTATTGGAACAGCGATTCAAGCTATCCGGCAGAACACATTCTACCTGCGTCTGATACCGGCCGAGGCACGCTGGCAACGGCAGTAGATACTGCAAGACAGAGTATTTTGGGATCCGACTATCTCGCAGCAATCGCATCATCCCCGCTGGTGGAAAATCTGCTTGCAGGCAAGGATATCCTTGAATGGACAGAGGCTGTTCTGGTCAGTGACGACCCGGCCAAAGGCTTGGGTCGCGCGGCGCGCGAGAACCTTTTGATGGAACGTTTGGCAGAACAGTTGTCCGAGGTGGAACAATCGGTCGATGTTGTTTCAGCATATCTGATTCCGGGCAAGACGGGCAGCGCACTGTTCGAAGACCTGGCAAAAGCTGGACAAGAGGTAAGGCTGGTGACCAATTCCCTAGAGGCGACGGATGTGCCCGTGGTGCATTCGGCGTGGATGCGATACCGCGATCAAATGGTTGCGGCAGGTGTGCGCGTTCTCGAACTCCGCTCCCGACCAGACCTTCGGGCGCAGGCCGAAGACTTCACATTTACGCAAATTCTGAGAGGCTCGACATCAAGTCTGCATGCGAAAACCTTTTCCATCGATGGCAGGCAGGTTTTCGTCGGCTCTTTCAACTTTGACCCTCGATCGGCTGCGCTGAATACCGAAATGGGGATTCTCTTTGATAGCCCTGCCATTGCGCAGCGCCTTTCGCGCTCACTTGATGAAATGAGCCTTGTCTACGACGTAAAGGCCACTGAGTCGGGCGGAATTGAGTGGCACGAACTCACCTCCAACGGTGAAACCGTGGTTCATGACAGTGAGCCCCGCACAAGTTTTATCTTGCGCGCCTTTGTTCGTGCAGGAAGCTGGCTACCGATAGAATGGATGCTCTAGCGTTGCTCAGGCCGTGTGACATCCGACTGACGCAATATTCCAGAATGGATAACACACGGCGACGACTTAGGTCGATAACATGTGCCTCGGTGCAGAGTTGGACCGCAAACGTCATAGAAGTCCGCTTATGCAACGCTGCGCATGAACGGCGGTTTGAGCCTATTGCGAAGCCAGGGATTGCAACGCCTCGACGGGGCCACGGCAACCACAGTGATTAAATCAGGCCGCTGGGTAACTGTTGAAGACTTCCGTGCTGCCATTCTGCAAGACGAGGAACACGTCATAGGCGTCGCGCTTGCTTTCCGGTCCCATGCCGGGGGATCCGTAGGGCATGCCGGGCACGGCAAGGCCAACGGCGTCCGGCTGCTCGGCCAGCAGCCGGCGGATGTCAGCGGCTGGAACGTGCCCCTCGATCATGTAGCCTTGGACCTCGCCGGTATGGCAGGAATGCATCTCTTGCGGAATGCCGTTGTCCTGCTTGTGGCGGATCAGCAGGGTGCCAAAGCTCGCCTCGGTCGTCACGTCGAAGCCCGCGTCTTGCATGATCTCCACCCAAGCAGAGCAACACCCGCAGTTCTCGTCCTTCAAGACATGAATGGCAGGCGTCGTGGCTTGTGCTGTGGCTGCGAATGGCCCTATGGCCGCAAAGCCAGCGGCAGAGACAAGCAGGCGGCGGCGGGTGATGTGGGTCATCTTCAAACTCCTGATCGTGCCCGTCTTACCTATTGAGCGACGGCACTGGTTTCAATGCTCGGCAGCGGAGCAGAATGCCGCACGCAAGGGGCCGATCCTGCGTCAGGTTTTGGCCATCGCCTCCGCAGCCTGCTCGGCCAGGCTGATCCCTGCCTGATTCATCGTCAGATAGGTGTAATCCGCGCCGGCCTCACGGATCTGGTCCTGATGCGCCTCATGCAGGGCGTGCGCAACGATGGGCCCGGTAAATCCGCGCTGCCGCAGCGAGCGGGCTGCGATCAGTTTGGCCTCAAGATCATCCATGGAAAGGATCGCGGCCTTGATCTGTCCAAGGTTGCAGCTGCGCCAGAAATTGCTGTCTTCGGCGTCGGCAAACATGACATTGCGCCCGGCCTCGTGATGACCTTGTGCCTTGTAGGTATCGGCATCCAGACCCAGCGCCTTTAATCCCTGCTCCTCGATAGAATTGTAGGCTGCACTGCCCGTGCGCCCCATTCCGAAGATCAACACATCCGCGTCACCCATGTTCTTGGGTTGCTCGTCGGGGTGGATCGTATCCCGTTCATAGCGGCGCAATTTGCCCTCGTAGCGTTCAAAGAGCGGATGCGCATAGCGATTCAGCGGTGCGGAAACCACAAAGGAGATCGAGACGGCGATGGCCAGCGGAACGAGGTAATCGGGCAATACGCCCGCTGCGACGATGAGGCCGAATTCAGAATAGGCCGTCAGACTGAGCGCGGTCAGGAATGCGCTGCGCGCACGCAGCTTGAACGCGACCATGAGTGCAAAGAAAAGCACCCCCTTGAGCGCCAGCACGATGCCGACCGCAACCGCAAAGACCATCGCCCCCCAGTCAGGCAGTCCCGTCAGCCCGATCTGCAAGAAGAAGCCGACAAGAAAGATCTCCTTGAGGGACCAGAGCGAGGCCCCCAATTCCTTGGCGCGGGTATGGGTGGACAAAAGCACTCCCATCACCAGCGCACCGATTTCCGAGGACAGGCCCATCGCCTCGAACCCCATTCCGCCGATCACCAGCGACAGCATCATCCCCATGAGCACCAGAAGTTCGTCATGCCCGGCGAAATCCAGAAGCCGATGCAGGATCGGGCGCAATACTGGCACGCCAAAGACCAGAAGCGCCCAGATGTTTGGTGTCTGCCCGGACCAGACGGCCAGCACGATCAGCGCGATGATGTCCTGCACGATCAGGATACCAATCGCGGTGCGCCCATGAAATGCGCCCAATTCACGCTTGGTTTCCAGCAGTTTCGCGGCCAGCACGGTTGACGAAAAGGACAGCGCAATCGCCAGCAAAAGCGCGGTGTTCCAGTCGAATCCCATGAACAGTTTGAGACCCGGCATGAAGACCGCGACCGAGATGGCGAAGTGAAGAAGCGCCCCACCGATGACCTGTGGCTGGGCGATCTGGGCAAGCTTGAGCTTGAGCCCAACCGTAAAGAGCAACATCAACACACCCAGATGCGCGACATGGCCAAGTGTTTCGCCGGTATATTCGGGCAGAGCCAGCGCCGGGCCAAAGATGTTGATGGCAAACCCGGCGGCCAGAAAGCCAACCAAGGGCGGCAAACCGATCTGCCGGACAGCCAATCCGAAAAAGAAGGCGAAACTTATGGTGATGACTTCAAACACGGTGCGCAATTCTCCCTCGACAATGTGACTTCAACCTTACGCACCTTGCCCCCGCACGCCATATCGTATTCCCGATGGTCTGTGGCCGACTTGTTTGCCTTCCGGGCCGGATCATGACCGTCAGAAGCTGCCAAACATCATTCCAAGCCCGATGATCAATGCACAGGCGATCGTCGGTATGACCACCGCGACGACAAAGATGTCGACGTAGGCCTCGCGGTGGGTCATGCCGCAGATGGCCAATAGTGTTATGACCGCCCCGTTGTGCGGCAGGGTATCGAGCCCGCCGGTCGCAACGGCGACGACGCGGTGCAAAAGCCCCGGATCGACCCCCTGTGCCGCTGCCTGCGCGCTCAGCGATGGCCCCAGCACATCCAGCGCGATTGACATCCCGCCCGAGGCCGAGCCTGTGATCCCTGCCAATGCCCCCGATGACAGCGCGGCAGAGATCAGGACATCGCCGCCGGACAATCCTTCCAGGCTCTGCCTTAGTGCCTCGAATCCGGGCAGCGCCGCGATGACGGCACCAAAGCCCACGAGGCTTGCGGTGTTGAAGAGGGGCAATAGCGCAGACTCCGCGCCTGCGTTCAAAACCTGCATCATCCGTGGCGGGCGGCTGAGGATCAACGCCAGCCCCAGCGCCACGGTCAGCGCCGTGATCACCGACCAAAGCCCCTTGACCCGAGCGAGATCGGTCGCCCCATAAACCGGGTCGCCAAGATACGAGGTGTCGAGCGCCGGCAGGATAAAGTTGCCCATTGCCAGCGTAACCACCCCGACAGACAGGATTGGCACCAGTGCGATCCATAGCGGCAGGTGCGACGCCTGCGGTGCGGCGTCTGAAGTCTTCGGGGCGGGCGCACCGTCCAGCCTGCGCACCCGCATCTGCAACCAGACCAGTCCAAAGCCCAGCATGACGGCACTGGCGATCAGGCCGAGGCCGGGCGCGGCAAAGGGTGTCGTGCCAAAGGTTGCCATCGGGATCGCGTTCTGGATCGACGGGGTGCCGGGCAGGGCGGTCATGGTGAAGGTGAACGCCCCAAGCGCGATGGTCGCCGGGATCAGGCGCGCAGGCAGGCCGGTCTGCACGAAGAGCGCCCGCGCAAGCGGCCATGCCGCGAATGCCACGACGAAAAGCGACACGCCACCATAGGTGAGCAGCGCACAGGCCAGCACGATGGCAAGGATCGCGTTGCCCGAGCCAAGGGCGGTTGCAATGGCTAGGGCCAATCGGGACGCAGCGCCCGACGCCTCCATGACCTTGCCAAACAGCGCGCCCAGCAAGAAGAGGGGAAAGAAGGCAATGACAAAGCCTCCGGTCGCGTGCATGAAAATCTGCGTATAGCCCGCAAGGACCGGCGCGCCTGACACCAGTGCCGCCAGCATCGCCAGCACGGGCGCAAGGACAAGCACCGAAATGCCACGCCACGCACCTGCGATCAGCAGCGCCAGGGCGACGATGATAAGAAAAACGCTCATACAGCCTCTCTCGCTGCGACGCAGCATAAGCAGCGCCGTCGCAAAGGTCGAGCGCCTGCAGCCGTGACTGACATGGGTGTTGCCGCGAACCCCCAGCGGTTTTTTGCGGAAGCAATCACCTGGCGGAGCTGAGGGCGGGCGAGGCGATCCTCTTGGGGGCGTGCCGCAGTATCACCGCATCGTCGAAGAATAGGGCGCGGCGCGGCCCCGGTCAGCGGCAGGGCTACCGATGGTCTGGACGTAGGGGGAACAAGCGTGGTCTAGTAATACCCGGTCGTCATCCATCAAGCGTTGGGCAAACTCATGAAGCCACGTGTCGTGCTCAACCTCGGTTGCTTCGCAAAGCTTCTCTGGCGCCTGGCATTTCTGGCCGTGCTTTCACTCGGGCTTTCGGGCGGGCCTTTGCAGGCGCAGACCTCGCCGGCCAGCGATGAGGCGGCCTCCAGTGATCCGCAAAAGGAGATCGCCGTCGCGCCCAATGCGCGCGATTCCGACATTGCGGATCGTCTGAAACGGATATTCGACGCCAGCGAATGGTTTGATCCGGTGGCCGTCTCGGTGCGCGAGGGCATCGTTTTCCTTGATGGCCTGACCGGAACCGATGAGCACAAGGAATGGGCGCTGCAATTGGCGCTTCGGACCGAGGGTGTCGTCGCGGTCGTCAATCGCATCGAAGTGGAGCCACAAATAAGCTGGGATCTGACGCCGACCTGGCGCGAGGTTCAACGGCTGGCTGATCGCGCTCAATGGTTTGCGCCGCTCCTCGTGGTTTCCTTGCTCATTCTCCTGCTCTCGTGGGTCGTGGCGCTTGGCGTGGCTGCCTTGGCGCGTCGGTCGCTCCAAGGGCGCATAACCTCTCCGCTGCTTCTTCAGATCGTGGCGCGTTCGTTGGCGATTCCGGTGATCCTGATCGGCCTTTACCTTGTTTTGCAGGTCGCAGGTCTCACACGCCTTGCCATTACCGTGCTCGGCGGCACCGGACTGGTCGGTATCGTATTGGGCCTTGCCTTCAGAGAGATCGCTGCAAACTCTCTTGCGAGTATCCTTTTGAGTGTCCGAAACCCGTTTCGGGCAGGCGACTGGATACGGGTGGGCGAGCATCAGGGTATCGTGCAGAATCTGAATATGCGCACCACCGTCCTGCTGGCCCTGGATGGAAACCATGTCCAGATCCCGAATGCGCTGGTTTACAACAGCATCATCGAGAATTTTTCCACCAATCCGAACCGGAGGGCGGATTTCATCGTCGGTATTGGATACGACGACCCAGTCGGTGATGCGCAAGATGTCATCGTCAGCGTCCTGCGCGCGCATCCTGCGGTGCTGAGTGATCCCGAACCCGGCGCCCTGGTCGATGAGCTTGGGTCTTCGGCGGTCAACATTCGGGTGCAGTTCTGGTTCGACGGAAAATCCTATTCGATCTTCAAGGTCCGATCGGCCCTGATGCGGCAGGTCAAACAAGCGCTTCAGGACGCTGGCATCGCGATGCCCGACGCGGCCCGCGAGATTGTGTTTCCTGACGGCGTCCCCATGCGAGACCCTGCGCCCACGTACAGCGACGCAGAGGCAGAGCCTCACCGCCCCGCCGCCGACACGCCGGATGCCGCAGCGGTTACGCCCGGCGAGGGGGATCTGCTGTCCGAACGGGGCGCATTGGAGCGTCAGGCCGACTGCGCCGATCTGTCCGATATCGGAGAGAACCTGCTCACCCCCAAAAAGGAGCAAGACGCCACCTGAGGCAAATGCGGGGCTGAGTTCAGCAAGATTTCCAAACAGGGGCGCAATCTTGCGCACCTGCTGTATCCGCTGCCGAAGAAAGCGGCAGCTGTCAGTCGCGTTCAATGGAGCGGTGGCCTGTCCTGCTTTGATGCCATTCAGCGCGGAGGCGGGTTACTCGTCCGTAGCTTTGCGCAGCCGCAGCTTGGTCAGTCTTGTGCGCTCGCGCTCGAGGATCTCGATGGTGTGGCCGTGGACGGTAAAGGTTTCGCCTTGCTCGGGAATGCGGCGGGCAAAATCGATGACAAGGCCGGCCATGGTGACCGCATCTTCCTCTGGCAGATCCCAGCCCATGGCACGATTCACCTCGCGAATACTGCTGCTGGCTCGGACCACGACCGACCCGTCTTTCTCGGCTTCCAGAGGCGCGTCAGTGGGGTCGTCATGTTCGTCTGTGATCTCGCCGACGATCTCTTCCAGAATGTCCTCCAGCGTGACGACACCTTGCATCGCACCGTGATCGTCTATGACGATTGCGAGATGCGTGTTGGTCTTGGAAAAAGCATGCAACTGATCGTCGAGGCCCGTCACCTCCGGAATGAAATGGGGCTTCATCGCGATCGACGCGATGTCGAGCGCATCCAGCGCCGCAGCGCCGCCTTCCAGCACTGCGGCATGCATCGCAAGAGACAGATCCTTGGTGTGCAGAACGCCGATGATGTTCTCTGCCGACCCCCGCCAGAGCGGAATGCGCGTGAACCCGGAGGCAAGGGCTGTGGCAATGATCTCGGACGGCGCGCGATCAATATCGAGCATATCGACGTCCCGGCGATGCGTCATCACCTCATCCACGCTGCGCTGTGCCAGATCAAGCGCCCCGAGGAGACGATCCCTGTCAGCCGTCTCTACCGCACCCTCGAAATGATGCAGGGCGATTGCCCCGGCGATTTCCTCGTGCGCGGCGAAGGGATGCGCATCGGACGCGCGCACCCCGAGGACGTGCAGCATGCCCCGCACCAGGACTTGCACCACCGTGACGACCGGCGCACCGATCATCACGACCAGCGCCATGAAGCGTGATACGCGGCGTGCCACGGTCTCGGCATTGGTGATCGCATAGGTCTTTGGCAACACTTCCGAAAAGATGAGCACGAGCGCGGTCATGAGCACCGTCGCGACCGCGACACCCCCGTCGCCGAGAACGACGGTAAAGAACATCGTTGCTAGCGATGCCGCCAGAATGTTGACGAGGTTGTTGCCAAGCAGGATCGCGCCAATCAGCCGCTCCTTGTCCTCGGTCAGGCGAAGCGCCCGTTGCGCGCCGGGATCACCGCGCTCTGCGCGTTTGTGAAGTTTACCGCGGTTGGCGGTCGTCAGCGCTGTTTCCGAACCGGAAAAGATCGCCGAACAGATCAGAAGAAGCAGGATCGCAATCGCCGTGCCGAGGAGGAACGGAAAGGACGAAGCGTCGGTCGTGGCATCCATGCGGGCGAATCCCTTCAAAATGGGTGGAATGGCCACGCTTCTATCATGTGTGCAGCGAAGTGTTCATCACACAGATGGGATATCCTAAAATAACCCCTCTTCGAGCGCATCCGAACTCATCCTCGTTTCTCTGCCTATGCGCCGCGGAAAAGCTTAGAGAACCGCCGAGTTGCTCTGACAAGACCTTCCCTGTTACATGACCCACTCAACGCAGTTTTGGTCTTATGTCGAACATCAATCTAAAACTCTTTCAGACCTTTCTGCTGGCTGCCGAACATGGCAGCTTTCGGCGTGCGGCCGAAGAGAGCAACCGCTCGGCCTCGGCCGTGAGCATGCAAATCCGCACATTGGAAGAACAGATCGGTATCAATCTGTTTCACCGCACCCCCAAGCGGCTGAGGCGGGTGTGCAGGTGAACGTCCAGTATGAAGTGTTCAGCGCGCAGACTGCTCTTGCCTTCGCCAGTGCCGGTCTGGGCGTTTGCATCGTGTCCCGCATCGCGATTTCGGACACCGTCCAGAGCGGGTACCGCGCTGTTCCGATCGCCTGTGCGCAGGCGCATCGTGCTGTGGGCATCATCACGCCGCGCGGCTATGTGCACCACAGCTTCTCCCAGCAGCTGATGGCGTTGATCCGGTCGGACCTGCAACAGATGCAGGAGACGGCGACTGCTGAATTCCAAGGGTAATCTTGCGTCTTTGGACTGGACGTCGTGCCGCGTGCGTGATCATAGGTTTTGGCGAAAAGGCTGGCTGACCGGGAGGGGGAGAGACCGGGACGCGTGGCCAGGGAAGGGGGGCAGACATGATCTCATTCGTCTTGAGGATAGCGCGCGTGATTGACGCGCTGACGGGCTTTTTCGGCAGGCATGTGTCGTGGTTCGTTCTGGCTGCGGTCTTGGTGAGCACGGGAAACGCCATTTCGCGCAAGGCCTTCAATGTGTCATCGAACGCCTGGCTCGAGTTGCAATGGTACTTCTTTGGCGCGGTGTTCATGTTGACAGCCGCAGACGCTTTGCGGCGCAACGCCCATGTCCGCATCGACGTGCTGACAAACCTGCTGACCAAGAAAACAAGGGATGTGATCGATCTGATCTGTCACATCACGTTTCTGCTGCCGTTCTGCGTCCTGATGTCGTGGCTGAGCTGGTCGTATTTCCTGCGCGCCGCGCTTTCGGGCGAAACCTCTTCGAACTTCGGCGGTCTGGTGATCTGGCCTGCCCGCTTCCTGATCCTGCTGGGGTTCGTGCTTCTGGTGTTTCAGGCCGTCTCGGAAATCATCAAGCGGATCGCGGTCCTGAGGGGCGCGCTGGTCGATCCCCAGAGGGACGCAGGGCTTGATCTGTCATGATTGATGTGATCGCACATAACCTTGCCCCGATCATGTTCTGCACCGTCATGGCCATGCTTTTGCTGGGCTATCCGGTGGCCTTTACGCTGGCGGCCGGCGGGCTGGGCTTTTTCGTGGTCGGTGTCGAGCTGTCGCACCTGTCCAGCGAAATCAACCTGTCCTGGCCGCTGCTGCAATCGCATCCCAGCCGTGTTTTCGGCATCATGTCGAACGAGACGCTCTTGGCGATTCCTTTCTTTACCTTCATGGGCCTGATCCTCGAGCGATCGGGCATGGCCGAGGATTTGCTGGACACGATCGGTCAGCTTTTTGGCCCGGTGCGAGGGGGCGTCGCTCTTGCGGTTGTTCTTGTTGGCGCCTTGCTGGCGGCGACCACGGGGATCGTCGCGGCCTCGGTGATGGCGATGGGCCTGATTTCCCTGCCGATCATGCTGCGCTACGGCTATAGCCCGGCCATTGCTGCGGGCACTGTGGCCGCCTCGGGGACGTTGGCGCAGATCGTGCCGCCCTCGCTGGTTCTGATCGTCATGGCCGACCAGCTGGGGCAGCCCGTGGGGGACATGTACGTCGGGGCCTTCGTTCCTGCGATGATCACCATCGGGATCTATATCGCCTTCGTCGTCTGGCTCAGCATCTTCCGCCCCAAATTGGTGCCAGCGCTGCCGCTGGAGGCGCGCAAGTTTCGCGGTGGCCTCGTGTCGCTGATGGCGATCATCGGTTTGTCGGTCTTGGTGGCGCTCGCCGCATATCATTGGGGGCTTACCGGGTCTGGGCCCGAAATGCGGCTGGTGCTGTCGATCTTTCTGGCAGCCATGTTCGCGCTTGGATCGACGCTTTTGAACCGCAAGCTGTCCTTGGGCCTTATATCGAAACTGGCCGAGGAGGTGGTGATCGTGCTGATCCCGCCGCTGGCACTGATTTTCCTCGTGCTGGGCACGATCTTTCTGGGTATCGCGACGCCGACCGAAGGGGGTGCAATGGGCGCGACCGGAGCGTTGGTTCTGGCATTCATCCGGCGACGCCTGAACTACAAGATGTTCAAGTCCGCTCTGGATGCTACGGCGCGTCTCGCCGCGTTTGTAATGTTCATTCTGATTGGCGCGCGGATCTTTGGCCTGACATTCTATGGCATCAACGGCAACCTGTGGATCGAAGAGCTTTTGTTGCAGCTGCCGGGCGGTGAGATCGGGTTCTTGATCTTTGTGACCTTGATCGTATTCATACTTGGCTGTTTTCTGGATTTCTTCGAGATCGCGTTTATCATCGTACCGCTTTTGGCGCCGGTCGCGCACCAGTTGGGGATTGATCTGATCTGGTTCGGGGTCATTCTGGGGATTAACCTTCAGACATCCTTTCTGACGCCGCCCTTCGGGTTCTCGCTGTTTTTCCTGCGCTCTGTCGCTCCTGACGCGGATTGGACCGATCAGGTGACATCGCGGCGGATGAAGGCCGTGCGCACGATCGAGATTTACAAGGGCGCTTTGCCCTACATCGGTTTGCAGGGGGCGATCCTGGCGATGGTCATCGCGTTTCCGGGGCTGGTCACCCATTACAAGGACACGCCTGCGCCAATGCAGGGCGACATTCAGCAGGGCCTGCCAGCCCTGCCGGGGCTGGGCGGTGGTGCGCTGCCGGGGTTGCCGGGCAGCGGCGACGGCGCGACGCCGCAATTCTCCCCATTGGGGGGCAGCAACTAAAGCGGGCCTCGCATAAAAAAAGGGGCGCATCCCGATGGACGCGCCCCCCTTTCGGTGTCCCGGTCTGCTGTCTTCAGGTTTTGGGCCAGTTGGCCTGCGCGGCCTGATAGGCAACGTAATCGTACGCAAAATCACAGATGTTGGTGAAGGCCTTGGCCTTGTCCATGAACGTGAACATGTGGTCGTGGATTTTCTTGAAGCTCTCGCTCTCCTCGGACATTTCCGCATAAAGCATATGCGTCTGGCGATAGCTTTCGCGCAGGATTTCCTCGGGCATCGTGCGTACTTCAACGCCTTCTGCCAGCAGGCGTTGCAAGGCAGCCGAGTTGCGCGCGTCATAGCGATGCAAGAGCTGCGCGCCGCTGGAGCGCGCGGCATGGGTCAGGGCCGCCTGATAGGTCTTGGGCAGTTCGGCGTGCTTGTCCTTGTTGATGAAATAGCTCAATTCGCCCGACGGCTCCCAGAAGGCGGGCGCATAGTAGTATTTCGCGACCTTGTAGAATCCGAGCCGTTCATCGTCAGCGGGGCCGACAAATTCGATTGCATCCAGAACGCCGCGCTCCAGCGCGGGATACATGTCCGCGCCTGCGATCTGCTGTGGAATGACACCCATCCGGCTCATCACCGTGCCGCCGAGACCACCGATGCGCATTTTCAGACCTTTGAGGTCGTCCAGCGTATTGATTTCCTTGCGATACCAGCCCGCCATCTGCGTGCCCGTATTGCCGGCAGGCAGGTTGATCAGGTTGAAATCTGCGAGGACTTCGTTAATCAGGTCGTTGCCGCCCGCCTCATGCATCCATGCCTGATACTGGCGCGCGTTGCCCGACCATGGCATCGCGGTGCCAAAGGCGAAGGCGGGATCTTTGCCCATGTAGAAATACGAGCCGGTATGGCCCATTTCGACCGTGCCATCCCCGACCGAGTCGGCGATCCCAAGCGGTGGCACCAGCTCGCCTGCCGCGAAGACCTGAATCTCGAACTGGCCGTCGGTCAGGTCATAGACCGCTTGGGCCATCGATTCACTCGAAGCGAACAGCGTATCCAATGACTTGGGATAGCTGGAGGCCAGACGCCAAGTCACCTTGGGGCTGGATTGTGCGATGGCCGGGGCTGCCAATGTGGCGCCGGTCGCAGCGATGGCGCTGCCCCTCAAGAAGTTTCTGCGGTCCATGGATGTCTCCTCCAATTCCATATGACGTTCTATCGTTAAGCGATCGGTTTCCCTCGGCGCGCAAAGCTGCGCGCCCCAAGCCGGGCGCTCTGCCGTAGACGCCGCACTCTAAGTGGGCGCCCTGAGCGCGACAATGCCGGAAAACTGAACAGGTATGCAAAACATCGGCCGTGGGCCCGCCCTGGCCGCTGCGCGCGTGTTGCACTGTCACGACATTGGCGGTGGATCAGTCGGTCTGGATCCAAACCGACTTGGTGTCGAGGTAGGCGTCCAGATGCTCGACGCCGCCTTCCTTGCCGTAGCCCGACATCTTGAGCCCTCCAAACGGCACGGCGGGGTCGATTGCATGATACATGTTCACCCAGACCGAGCCTGCCTTCAGCCGCTTGACCATCTTGTGCGCGGTGGAGAGGTCGCGCGAAAAGATACCGCCCGCCAAGCCATAGGGCGTCGCGTTGGCGCGCGTCACGGCCTCGTCCAGCGTGTCAAAGGGCATGGCCGAAATGACAGGCCCGAAGATTTCTTCGCGCGCGATCTTCATGTCGTCACCGACACCGCCAAAGACGGCGGGGCGCAGGAAATTGCCCCCGTCGAATTCCGCACCCGCCGGGCGATCTCCGCCCGTGATCAGCTTTGCGCCCTCGGCCTCGCCCGATGCGATGTAATCCTCGACCTTGCTGGTCTGGCGGGCGTTGATCAGTGGCCCAAGGTCCGTGTCAGGGTCCAGCCCGTGACCGATCTTCAACGATTGCGCATACTCCGAGAGGCGGTGGAGGAATTCGTCATGTATCTCTCGCGCCACGAACAGCCGCGAGCCGGCGATGCAGATTTGCCCGGAATGGGCAAAGACGGCCATGGCGGCCACCGGAATGGCCTTGGCGATATCCGCATCCTTGCAAATGATCATCGGGGACTTGCCGCCCAGCTCGAGGGTGATCCGTTTGAGCGTGTCCACACCGGCGCGCGCAATCGCCTGACCGGTCGCGGTGGAGCCGGTAAAGACGATCTTGTTCACATCCGGGTGCTGGGCGAGCGGCGCACCCGCCTCGGCGCCGGTGCCCGTCACCACGTTGACGACGCCGTCCGGCAGGCCCGCGTCCTGCATCAATTGCGTAAGGCGCAAAGGAACCAGCGGTGCATCCTCGGACGGTTTGAGGACAATCGTGCAGCCGGTTGCCAGCGCCGGCGCAATCTTCCAGATGGATGCGGCGGTCGGGGCATTCCACGGGATGATCGCCCCCACGACGCCAACCGGCTCGCGGGTCGTGAAGGTGATCATCGACTGCGACACCGAATTTTCGATGTAATCGCCATGCAAGGCGGTGGCCTGCCCGGCGTAAAAGCGGAGCATCCCGATCACGCGGCGTTTGTTGCCCAGAGTGCGCGAGATCGGCAGGCCCATATCCAACGTGTCGGTGACGCAAAGTTCGTCCCAATTCTTCTCGACCAGATCAGCAATGCGCAGCAGAATCTCTTGGCGATCATAAGGGGTGAACTTTGACCAAGGGCCCTCAAACGCCCGCCGCGCTGCTGCCACGGCCAGGTCGACATCGGATGCGCCCGCGCGTGGGACGGTCGCAATGCTGCGCCCCGATGCCGGGTCAGTGACGCCCAGAACCTCGCCGGATTGCGCTGGCACCTGTTTGCCGTCGATGAACATCGGGCAGAACTGACCCGTGTAAAGTGCATCCGCCATTTTTCGGGGGTCAAAAGCCAGTGTCATCGCAACCTCTTTTTTTGTTGGCTCCTCCCTAGCAACACCGGCGTCTGCTTGAAACTGGGAAAAGCTGAGGGGGCGTTCAAAATATGAGATGACGACCATCGGGTCTGGCAGGGAAATCTGCGCCCTACGCCAATGCAGGCCGCCGCGTGCCTCTCTTTTTCAGGGTGGCTTTGGATGCCTTCCCCTTCCGGCCCCGGCGGTGGTCCGGTAACAGGTGGGCGGTGCGGATACCGCCCGATTGAATGAAAGTGATGCGCGTGAATCAGATGAAAAATCGTTTTGGAGGTCGCAGGAAGCTACTGTCAAAGAGACTATGCGCCTCGACGGTCATGGGGAACTGCCGATGACCAAGCATTCAGGCCGCGCGCTGACGCTCAATCTGGTGGGCGCGGGCAACGTGGGCCAGACGCTGGGCCGTCTGTTCGCGCAGGCAAGACTGTGCGATGTCCAGGACATATTTAACCGAAGCCCGCAAAAGGCAGTTGATGCGGCTGCGTTCATCGGGACCGGTCGCCCCGTGCAGACCCTCGAGGATATGCGGCCCGCCGATATCTGGATGATCACCGTGCCGGATACCCAGATTGCTGGTATCGCCGCGGAGCTTGCGGCAAGCGCATTTCCAGCCGCCATCGCCTTTCATTGCAGTGGCTTCCTGCCCGCCGCCGAAATGGCCCCTCTGGACGCGAAGGGCTGGCATCTGGCCAGCGCGCATCCGGTGACATCCTTTGCCGATCCAGCTGCATCCGCCGCGCAGTTCGCCGGGACGTTCTGTGGCCTTGAGGGCGCTGCGCAGGCACTCAGTGTGCTGGAACCGATGTTCGAGGCTGCCGGGGCGCCCGGTGCTTTCCGGTCAGGTCCGATGCCAAGGCTATATACCACGCGGCTGCGGTCCTTTCGAACAACCTGACCACCGTGTTGCAGGCCATCGCCCAAGAGGCGTGGGCGGAGGCGGGTGTTCCGGACGACGCGATCGGCGCCTTGCACGCCGCGCTTCTGAAAAGCACGGTCGAGAATACAGTGGCGTTCGGGCCTCAGGCCGCTTTGACCGGGCCTGCGGCCCGCGGCGACACGGCGGTCGTCACCCGCCAGCACGCCGCAGTCGCGCATTGGCATCCCGAGGCGGGCCGCGCCTATGACGCCTTGAGCGCAATGGCAGCGCAGCTGAAGCGGACAGGCAAAACCCGCTAAGGATTTTTTTGGAAAACGCGCACCATTTCGGGCAGATAGGCGTCGCCATCGCCGCCGCTCACGGCGTTTGACAGCGCATCATAGACGCCATCCGCAATGGTGCGCTGCGCGCCGGCTTCGGTGGACATGGTGCGGTAATAGTCAAAGTCCTTCAGCGCACTACTGATCGCAAAGGGCAAAGCCTCGCGGTTTCCCTCCGTGATGAAGGGCGCCAGACGATCCAACGCAACGCTGGCCCCGCCGCCAGCCGCCAGCACATCCACGAAAGACTGCGGGTCGATTCCCGCATCCGCCGATTGTGCCGCCGCCTCGGCCAGCAGCGACATGAAGCCGATCGAGACGTAGTTGTGCAGCAGTTTCAAACGGTGGCCCGCACTGATCGGGCCGACATGCGTCACCTCTTCGGTGAAGGAGGCAAGCACAGGGCGCACGCGCTCAAGCACGGCCGGATCGCCGCCGACCAAAAGGTTCAGCTTGCCTTCATGGGCGGCGGTCGCGGTCCGCGTCATTGGCGCATCGATGAAATCCTTGCCCGCCGCCTTGACCAGATCGGCCATCTTCAGCGTTGAGGCTGGCAGTGCGGTCGAGCAGTCGATCACCACTGCCCCGGTGCGCAGCGCAGGGATCACGCCATCCGCCCCGGTCAGGACAGCCTCGACCTGAGGGGAGCCGGTGACGCAGAGGATCACCACATCTGATGCCGCTGCCACCTTGGCTGGTGTGTCCATCGCTTGCGCCCCGAGGCCCAGCAACTCATCGGCCGGCTGGTTGCCCGGATGATCTAGAAAGCTCAGCGTAAATCCCCCGCGCCGCAGCACGTTGCGCGCAATGCCATGCCCCATCAGGCCAACGCCGATAATTCCTACGTTCATCTTGGTTCTCTTTCTTGTCTGGCGATTGGCATTGCCGCCAAGCGGGGGGCCTTGTCCGGCTTGCAGGGGTTTCTGCCCAAAAGCCAAATGATCGCATGGGAGGCAACAGGCTTTTCCTGTTCTGCAAAGTCATTCCTTTGGATGCATGTCATCGGGCCGCGCCCACGCGGCCGCGTTCAGGTTCCCGTTGTACCGCGCCGAGGATCGCTGTCGCGGCGCATTTGGTTCCGGGATTGCGCTGCATGGCGTCCGAGATTTTGGCCAGGCGCTGACGCATCTCGGTGTCTTGCATCGCCCCGATGATGGCGTCGCGCAAGGATGCGGCGCACCAGTCTGCGCGGTCGATGCGCCTGCCGACGCGGGTGGCCTGCGCGCGCTGCGCATTATCGTGGCCGTCCCAGCAATAGGGCATCACAAGGGACGGCACCCCATGATAAAGCGCCTCGCAAAAACTGTTGTTGCCACCGTGATGGATGACCAGCGCGGCCTCTTCGATCACCGAGGGCTGAGGAAACCAGCCGCCCAGATGCACATTGTCGGGAACACGGGTATAGGCCTCGATCATGGCGCCGACATTGACCAAAAAGCGTGCCTCGATTGTCTCGAATACATCGATCATCCGTTTGATCATCTGCGTGTCGACCGCCCCAAGGGATCCAAAGCTGACATAAACAAGCGGCCCCTCGTTGACCGGCAGGCGGGGCATCTCGAACTGGTTTTCCGTGCGCACGCACCCTTCGAGAAAGACGAAACGATCCTCGGGCAGCGGCACCTTGCGAGGATAGCGAACGGCCTGAGGGGCCAGCATCAGGTTCAGCGTTGGCGATTGTTCGAGAAAGATCGGAGACGGCAGGGCCGGCAGACCGTGCTTCTTGCGAAAGCTGTTGTAGCGGCGATGAATGCCCTCGGTGGCGCTCGCATAGGCCGCGCTGAAGGTGGCGATTGCGTCCGTGTCCTCTGGCGCCAACCCCGACAGGTAGGGCGGCACGGCGGGATCGGGGATCTCGGTCTCGGCGCAGGACACAATGCGGATCCAAGGGCACCCGGCATTGGCGATAGCCGGAAACATGATCACGTTGTCCAGGACGATGGCCGAAGGGCGGATCTGGCTCAGCAGCCGCGCCAGATCATCCTCGACCGCCATGGCGGTCTCGACGATCGCCTTCCAGGTGGGTTCGACATAGGTCGGCAATTGCGCAAGCGGGTCCAGATTGAAATGCGGCACGTGGGTGTTCGTGAAATCCTGCCAGTAATCCTCGATCGCCTCTGCGCTGCTCTCGGGACTTTCGGGCAGGTGATACTCCTTGAAGCCATATTCCGCGAAGACGCCGGTAAAGCCCGGATGGCAGATGAACACCGGGATCGCGCCCTGCCTTTGCAGCTCTTGGGCGATGCCGACACAGTTCAGCGCGGCGCCAAAGCTGGCTTCGGGGAAAAAGGCGATCTCGGGGGGGCGGGTCATGTGCGCGGTCCTTTGGCCAGCGGTGGAATGCCGCGGTTCGCGGCCTGTGGCTTGCGGATGCGCGAGCGCCTTAGATGCACGACGATCTGGTCGGCTGCCAGTTGAAATTGATTGCGTTCGAGACTGTCGAGAATTTCGAGATGCTCGACCATGGCCTGCCTCAGGCGGAACTCGGGGCTGGGGGCGATCTTTTGTGATGCCTGGCGCAAGCGATGGTGCGCGGTCAAGCTGCCCCGCAAAAATCGGTTTCCCGAACACTCGGCGATCAGCGTATGAAATTCGATGTCGATGCGCCGGAAATCCGTGGGGGTGACGCCGCCTTCTGAGGTATTGAGAAAGCCATTCATCTGCTCGCGCAGCAGTCCCGCGCGCTGGCTGTCCAGGACAAAATCGGGCGCCAATATTGCCTGCTGCTCCATCGCGATGCGAAAATCGAAGCTGTCGTCGGTGGCATCGGGCGAGTCGATCATTGGCTGGAATGCCCATGCACGGCCCGGAAGTTGTCGGACCAGACCGTCCTTGGATAGTATTTTTAACGCATTCAGTACAGCCGCGCGTGGCGCATTATAGCGCCGCGTCAGGGCGCTGATCGATTGAACGGCGCCAATCCGCCGCTCGGCACGGTCTGAGAGGATCAGGTGCGCGATCGAGTGTTCGGCCTCTTCCAGCGCGCGTATCGTCGTGCTTATCTCTTCGGGCGAGTTGAGCGCCAGAAAATATCCCTCTTCAGGACGCCATTCCAGAATATCTCTTTCCTCCAATATCTTGAACGCAGATCGCACAGGGGTGCGCGAAACGCCGCACGCCTTGGAGAACGTCTCTTCGGGCAGGTGATCGCCTGGCCTGAGTCCGCGCTCAAGCGCGACGCTCAGGATCTTCTGGGCGAGCGTCAGGTGGTTTTGCCGGATGTTTCGGCGCATTTCAGACATCGGCGGCGATCCTCGTTCCGGGTGCGGCCCAGCAACAATCGGGCGGGCTGCAAAAAGAACAGTCAATACAGTTTGACGTACTTTTAACAATCTTAATACAGTTTGTGAAAATGATCGGCAATGACCGCAAAAACTGCTGCTCTCTGCCTCCTCGTGGGGCGGCTGCAGTGACAACTGACAGGGAGAAACGCAATGCCATTGGATTTCAAGAAATGTGGTGCCGTGATCGGCGCAAGTTTGGCGGTCAGCGCCAGCATACTGTCGGCTGAGGAATTGGTCGTGTCAAATTGGGACGGCTACATGGCCCCTGACGCGATTGAGGCCTTTAACGAGGCCACCGGTAACGAGGCCGAGTTGGTCCTGCACGGCACCAACGAAGAGATCATGGGCAAGCTGATTGCGTCCAAGGGCAAGGGCTATGACGTTGTCTTTGTCTCGTCGCCCTTCGCCGAAGTGCTGCAAAACCTGGGCCTTGCCGAGGAGTTGGACCACGATAAGATCCCTAACATCAGCAATCTATACCCCGAAGCGACGCAGCTGAGTCATGACGAGGGCAACGCCTTTTCCGTCCCCTACGCGTGGGGCACCACCGGGCTTTGCTATCGCTCGGATCTGGTGGCCGAGACGCCGAGCAGCTGGATGGACCTGCTCGAGCCTTCAGAAGCATTGGAGGGCAAGACCACAATGCTAGCCACGGATCGCTGGCTGCTCGGCGCGGCAATGCTTGCCAATGGTTATTCGGTCAACACGACGGACGAAGATGAACTGGCCGCCGTGCGCGATCAGTTGATCGAGACCAAGGGAACGCTGCTGGCCTATGACGATACGACCTTCTACGCCAAGCTGGTTTCGGGCGAGGCAGAGATGGTTCAGGCGTGGGATGGCTGGTGCAACTACGGCATCGCCGAGAACGCGGATATCAAATATGTCGTCCCGGACGAAGGGTCGGACCTGTGGGTGGACACGATGGTGATCCTCAAGAATTCCCAGAACAAGGATGCAGCCTACGAGTTCGTCAACTTCGTGCTCGATCCGGTGAACCACGGCTGGGCCGCCGAAAACATCCTCTACAAGGTGCCGAACGAACCTGCGATGCAAGCCCTGTCGGATGAGTTCGTCGCACAATTTCCGAACATGGGCACTCAGCCCGATGAGTTGCTGGAGTACGAACAGTTGCGCGATGTCGGCGAGGCCCAGCGTGCCTATTCACGCATCGTGTCCGAAATCAAGGCCGCCAACTAGGCTGGCCCATGCCCGGTGCGCTGGTGCCGGGCGGTTTCTCCAAAGTTTCAACACAGCGGCCGAGCGCGCTTGCGCTCGACCCCCGCTGCACGGGCGCGCCTGATGACTGACCGCAAACCTTTGTATCTGATGACACCCGCGCTGGTCTGGCTGACGGCCTTCATGGTGGTGCCTTGCGTTCTTATTCTGGCGCTGGGCTTCTTCCGGCGGGGCATCTACGGCGGCATCGAGTACACTTTCACGCTTGAGAATATCGCGCTGGTCTTTGATCCTCTTTATGCTGGCATCCTGATCAAGTCGGCGGTCATTGCAGGGCTGTCCGCGCTCATCGCGGTCGTCATCGGTTATGCAGCGGCCTTTGCCATCGCGGCTGCGCCCGCCCGGCGCCAGCCGATGCTGCTCTTCTTCGCGGTGCTGCCCTTCTGGTCGAATTATCTGGTGCGCACCTACGCCTGGATCGTGATGCTGAACCGCGAGGGGCTGATTGCCGGCATCGCGGCGTGGTTTGGCTATGATGGCGACCTGCCCAAGATGCTCTATACCGAAAGCGCCGTGGTCATCGGGCTGGTCTATAACTATCTGCCTTTCGTGATCCTGGCCTGCTATGCGCCCCTGGCGCGGTTGAACCCCGAAATCGCCGAAGCGTCCCGCGATCTGGGTGCTGGCGGATGGACGACCTTTCGTCGCGTGATCCTGCCCATGACAGTGCCGGGGATCGCGACGGGCTTTGTCTTTGTCTTCGTGCTGAGTATCGGGAATTTCGTCACCCCCGCGCTGCTGGGGGGCGGCAATTTCCAGATGATCGGGAACCTCGTCTATGCACAGTTCCTGACGGCGAATGACTGGCCCTTTGGCGCGGCTCTCTCGATGGTCCTGATCGCGATCATGATGGGTTTGCTGACCTTGCAGACCTTCGCAAGCGAGCGGGCCTCGGGCGCGCGGCGGGAGAGTTGAGCATGCAGGGATTTGCCAACCGCCGCCTGATGCTGATGATCCTCTCAGCCGTCTTTGCCTTTCTCTACATTCCGATTTCCGTGCTTTTTGCGCTTTCGTTCAATGAGGGCGGATTGCCCACCGCATGGACCGGATTTTCGGTCAAATGGTATGGAGAGCTGTTTCGCAACGGTGACATCATGGGCGCCGCGTTGAACACGCTGATCGTTGCCGTGATCTCGACGTTCCTTGCAACGATCCTGGGCACACTGCTGGCCGTGGGCGTCGAGATCCGTCGCCGCAAGGGCCGCTTTTTGGAAACGATCATCTTTGCACCGATGATCATCCCCGACATCGTTCTGGCGATCGCGTTGCTCAGCTTCTTTTCGCTGCTGAACGTCACGATGGGGCTGCACACGGTGATCGTGAGCCATGTCGTTTTCAACCTCGCGTTCGTCTGCTCGGTCGTGCGCGCACGGCTCAGGAATTTCGACTGGTCCATCGTCGAGGCGTCGACCGATCTGGGCGCGTCCATGCCAACGACGCTCCGGCGTGTGGTGTTGCCGGTGATGATGCCTGCGGTGATCGCGGGCGCGCTGCTGGCCTTCACCCTGTCGCTGGACGAATTCATCATCGCGTTCTTCACCGCCGGAGCGGGCCGCGATTCCATTACCCTGCCAATGCAGATCTTTGCGATGATCCGTTTCGGCATCACCCCAGAAATCAATGCGCTGGCCGCCATCGTGATGACCGTGTCGGTCGTGATCCTGGCCCTATCGCAGCGTCTGAACCGTGGAGGGCTACCGGGACAATGACCCAGCCTTTGTTGAAGATACGCGGCGTGCAAAAGCACTTCGGCGCTGTCCGGGCCATTGATGGCATTGATCTGGATATCCACGAGAACGAGTTTTTCGCCCTGCTCGGCGCGTCCGGCAGCGGCAAGACGACGCTTCTGCGGATGCTCGCCGGGTTTGAATTGCCCGATGCGGGCGAAATCATCCTCGATGGCAAGGATGTCAGCCAGGTGCCGCCCAATCGGCGCCCGGTGAACCTGATGTTCCAGTCCTACGCGCTGTTCCCGCACATGAGCGTCGCACAGAACATCGCCTACGGCCTCGAGATGGAGAAGCTGCCCAAGGCGCAGGTCAAGAGCCGTGTGGATGAGATCCTGGCCGTGATTCAGCTGGATCATCTGGCCGGGCGCAAACCCGATCAGTTGTCGGGCGGTCAGCGTCAGCGCGTCGCGCTGGCGCGGGCGTTGGTCAAGCGTCCTCGGCTCTTGCTGCTGGACGAGCCGCTGGGCGCATTGGACAAGAAGCTGCGCGGTGAAATGCAACTGGAGCTGAAGCGCATTCAGGACGAATTCGGCATCACCTTCGTCATCGTCACCCACGATCAGGAAGAGGCGCTGGTCATGGCAGACCGCGTGGCGATCCTGAAGGACGGCAAGCTGCTGCAATCGGGCACGCCCCACGACATCTATGAACACCCCGAGAGCCGCTTTGCCGCTGATTTCATCGGCGTGATGAATTTTTTCCCCATCCGCGAGGATGCGGGCAAACTGGTGGCCGAGGACGGCAGCATCATCGCCGCAGGCATGCCGTTGCAAGCCGGTCAGAAAGGTGTTGCGGCCGTGCGCCCCGAACGCCTGAGCCTCAGCGGCGAGGCGGGTGGAAACAGTGTGACAGGCAAGGTTTCGGCCATCGCCTACCACGGGCTGGATGTGCAGGTGCATCTGAAAACTGCCGCCGCGCCGGACCCGGTCCTGGTGCGCATCACCGCCGATGTCGCCGAGGCGCGCCCGATCGGTGTGGGCGACATGGTCACCGTTCATTGGGCGGCCAAGGACACCCGTGCCTTCGCCCTTTGACCACAACCAAAAGCCGCGCCCAAGCGGCAGCACTCACACACAAGGAGATGACACAATGACACAGAAAACCTTCGCCTTCTTTCCCGAGGCCGCTTTTGGCCCGGCGCTGAACTCTGTCGGGATTGCGCAGGCTGTCGAACGCAAGGGCCACAAAGTGGTGTTCCTGTCGGATCCCGGATTTGTGGATGTCTACAAGGACTACGGGTTCGAGGCGCATCCCGTGAACCTGAGTGAGCCGATGCCCCCCGAGCAAATGGCCAAGTTCTGGGAAGAGTTCATCAACAACCACATTCCCAACTTCCGCAAGGCGCCGATCGACCAGCTCGACAACTACGTCAAGGAATGCTGGGAGGCGATCGTCGACAGCGCGAAGTGGGCTGAAAAGGATCTTCCGGAGATATTGGCCAAGATCAAACCCGATGTGATTGCCGTCGACAACGTGATCCTTTTCCCCGCGATCAAGCACTACGGCGCGCCGTGGGTGCGCATCATCTCATGCTCGGAAAACGAGATCGAGGATGCCGCGATCCCGCCGCATCTGTCGGGCATGTCCGTGAACGACACCGAGGGTCACGCGGCGTTCCGCAAGAAGTTCAAAGAGGTCATCAAGCCGATCCACGATGACTTCAACGCGTTTCTGAAGACCACCGGCGAAGACCCTTATCCGGCGGGCGAGTTCTTTGAGCCGTCCCCCTATCTCAACCTGCTGCTCTATCCCGAGCAGATGAAATACCGCCGCGCCGAGCCGCTGGACCCCAGCAAGTTTCAGTATCTTGAAGGCTGCGTGCGTCAGGACAAGCCCTACGAGGTGCCGACCTTCAAGAAGAACAACGACGGCCCGCTGCTCTATGTCTCCTTCGGCTCGCTGGGGGCCGGGGACACCGACCTGCTCAAGCGTATCATCAAGCTGATCGGAGGCAGCCGCTATCGCGCGCTGGTCAACGTGGGTGACTACAAGGAGGAATACACCGATATCCCGGACAACGTCATCATCGACAGTTGGTTTCCCCAACCATCGGTGATCCCGCAGGTCGATGCGGTGATCCACCATGGCGGCAACAACTCGTTCACCGAGTGCCTCTATTTCGGCAAGCCGGCGATCATCATGGCCTATGTCTGGGACGGCCATGACAATGCGATGCGCGTCGAGGAAACGGGCCACGGCTTCCGCTCGGACCGCTACGATTGGACCGAAGAAGACCTGACTGCCAAGATCGAGGCCTGCCTGACCGATGCGGAGATGGCGGCCCGGCTCAAGAAGACGTCCGCTCACATGCAGTCGCAAAATGGCCAGGAAAAGGCAGCCCGGCTGCTGACCGGCCTGGCGGAGGCGCAGTCGTGACTGACCTCAAATCGTCCGCGCCCCACATACACGCTGCAACGACATATGACGATCTGCTCGATTGGGGGCCCCAGCCGGACATGATCGAGGGGCAGTCGCATTCGACTGGACGTCTCTTGCACAAGGGGCCAGACAACTCACCAGAGACGGGGATCTGGGTCTGCACCCCCGGCATCTGGAAAATCTCGGTGCCGCGTGACGAGTTCTGCCATTTCGTTGCGGGCCGCGTCATCTATCGCCGCGACGGCAGCGACGAGGTGATCGAGGCCGGTCCCGGCACCTGCGTGATGTTCCCGGCGGGCTGGAAAGGCACCGCCGAGATCACCGAAACCCTGCGCAACATCTACATGCTTGTCTGAAAAAGGATCAAACCGATGAAAGCACCTGTCATGCGCAATCCGCTCGAGGTCACCGACACGGTCGACTGGGGCGTCATCCCGACAATGATCGAAGGCGAAAGCCGCACTTCCGGCAAGGTCCTGCACAAGGGCGAAGACGGGCAAAGCGAATGTGGCCTCTGGATCTGCACGCCCGGCAAATGGGAATGCCACGTCACCAAGGATGAGTTCTGCCACTTTCTCGAAGGGCGCTGCACCTATGTCCACGAGTCCGGCGATGTGATCGAGATCACGCCTGACACGGCAGCGTTCTTTCCGCAGGACTGGAAGGGCGTCTGCACCGTCGTCGAAACCGTCAAGAAGGTCTACATGATCCGATGATCGCCGCGCGGCCTCCCTTGCAGATTGATCCCGAGGCAGCCGCCTTTCTGGCGGCGCATGGACAGGATGATGCGCGCCTGACGGTGTTTGCGTCGGACGCGTCGCCGCGCCGCTACTTTCGTCTGGAGGGACGGGGGCTGCTGTTGATGGAGGATCAGGCCGACCCGGTCGGCTTTGCCGCCTACATGCGGTTGTCTGCACATCTGAACGATCTGGGGCTATCGGCGCCACGCGTCGTCGTGGCGAACAAGGACAAGGGGCTGGCCCTTATCGAGGACTTTGGCGACGCCACCTATACCAACGCACTGGCCGCCGGTCAGGACGAGGGCGCGCTTTACCGTCTGGCTGTGGACGCGTTGCTGCATCTGCACAACGACCCGCGCGGGCCACAAGTCGATCAGCCCTGCTATGATCTGCAGGTGATGCTGGACGAGCTTGATATCTTTGCCGATTGGTTCGCGCCTGCCGTCACGGCGAATCTGAATGCGGCAGACTTCGCGCAGGGCTGGCGCGCGCTCTGGCGCTCGGCGCTGGGGCCGGTGGATGGCCATGACACGCTGGTGATGCGCGACTTTCATGTCGACAACCTCATGCTGCTGGAGGGGCGCGACGGCGTCGCGCGCTGTGGTCTGCTGGATTTTCAGGATGGCGCGCTGGGACCGTGCGAATACGATCTCATGTCCCTCTTGCAGGACGCGCGCCGCGATCTGTCGCCCGGACTGGAGGAGGCATTGCTGGCGCGATATCTGGCCGGCGCGCCTGCGCATCTTGGGCAACCCGAGGATATCCGCCATCGTTATCACCTACTGGCCACACAGCGCCATGCGCGCATCCTTGGTGTTTTCGTGCGGCTGTGCCAGCGCGATGGCAAGCCGCGCTATCTGGCATGGGTGCCGCGTGTCCTGCGCCAGTTCCAAGACGCGCTGGCGGAGGCCAAGCTGGCTGAAATATCTGCGTTTCTGGATTCGCGCCTGCCGGGTTGGCAGGCCAATGCCGCAACGCTCGAAACACGTCTCAAACCCTGAAAGGAGTGTCCGCATGTCTGACATTCTCTCGCCCTGCTACTATCTTGCCCCCGATTTCCACAGATCCGAGGGTGCGGCCCATGTCGTGACCGACCCCGCTACGCTGGACGAGGTCGCGCAGCGTGCCGAGGTGAGCGGGGCCGAGCTTGAGATGGTTCTGACCCGCGTCAACGCGGCGCAGCGCGGATGGGCGAAAACCGATGCCAAGACGCGCGCCGCAAGGCTGCACCAGTTGGCAAACCGGATCGAGGCGCATGACATGACCGACTGCGCCATCCTGATGAGCCGCGAAATGGGCAAGCCCTATCCGGAGGCGATTGGCGAGGTCGCCAATTGTGCGCCGATCTTTCGCTACTATGCTGAAATGGCGCGCGACGAGGCCGGCAAGGTCGCGGGAACGACGCAAATGGGCTCGCTTCAGTTCGCGCGATACGAACCGCTGGGTGTCTCGGTGCATATCATGCCGTTCAACTTCCCGATTTTGCTGATGTGCTGGACCGTCGCCGCGTCGCTTGCCGCTGGCAATGGCGCGATCATCAAACCGGCGGAGGCGACGACGCTATCGACGCTGGAGTTCATGAAGGTCTTCAATGATATGCCTCAGGATCTCATCGCCTGCCTGCCCGGCGGTGTCGAGGTGGGCAAGGCGCTGGTCGACAGCCCTAAAACCCATGCAGTCGCGTTTACCGGATCGGTCATGGCCGCGCAGGCGGTGGCCGAGGCCGCCGCGCGCCGGTTAAAACCTGCTGTGATCGAGGCCGGCGGCTCGGACCCGATGGTGATCTCGGCCCATGCGCCCATCGACGTGGCTGCGGCGGGCGCGGTAACGGGGGCGTTCCACATGTCGGGCCAGGTCTGCACCTCGACCGAACGTATGTATGTCGTCGACGCGGTGCACGACACGTTCGTCAAGGCATTCGTGGCCGAAACCAAGCGCCTGCGCATTGGCAACGGCCTCAAGAAATCCGAGATCGGCCCACTGGTCAGCGAGGTCGCGCGCGCACGCGTGATGCGCCTCGTCGAGGATGCGGTGGCGCATGGGGCCAAGGTCGAATGCGGCGGCCGTATCCCCGAGGGCATGGAGACGGGCTGGTTCTACGAGCCGACGATCCTGACCAATTGTTCGCCGGATATGGCGATCCAGCGACAGGAGGTGTTCGGCCCGGTCGTTTCTATCGTGCGTGTGCCTGATTTCGACACCGCCATTGAAACGGCAAACGACAGCGCGTTCGGCCTCGGCGCATCTGTCTTTACCACCGATCTGGCCGAGGCACACGCGGCCTATGAGCGTCTGGAGGCCGGTATGGTCTGGGTCAACAACCCGATGATAGACAATGATGCGCTGCCCTTTGGCGGGTGGAAGAATTCGGGGGTCGGGCGTGAACTGGGGCGCATGGGCCTCGACACGTTCCGCCGCACGAAAATGGTCATCATGGATCACCAGCCGGTGCGCCATGATTGGTGGTATCCTTATGACGATGACTGGTTTCTCGACGAAGGTGGACGCAAGCATGTCTGAAGGCCGCCGCGCCAAGGAGGCAAAGGGGTGATGGACTTGAGTCTGCAAAAGGTGCTGCATGAGATTTGGTGACGCAAAACCGGCGCCCTACTGGCGCGAGACCGTGGAAAACCCGGTGGATGCGCCGCCGCTGCAGGGGGATGTCACCTGCGATCTGGCGATCATCGGCGGCGGCTTTACCGGGCTTTGGTCGGCGTTGAAGGCAACCGAGCGGAACGGTGACGCCAGCATCGTCGTTCTGGAAGGGGGCAAGCTGAGCAATGCGGCCAGCGGGCGCAATGGCGGGTTTTGCGCGCCCAGCATCTCGCACGGTGTCTCGAATGCAACGCAAAGGTGGCCGGGCGAGGCCGAAACGCTGATCCGCCTGGGGCGCGAAAACCTCGATGATCTTGAGGCGGATCTGGCGCATCACGGCATAGATGGCGGGTTCGAGCGCAACGGCAAGCTGAACGTCGCGGCGACCCCGTGGCAGGCCGAGGGGCTGCGCGCGATGCAGGCCAGTTACGCCCGCTTTGGCATCGAAACCGAGTATCTGGAAGGCGCCGCCCTAGACGAGCGGTTCAATACGCCCAGATATCACGCCGGCCTCTTTGAGCCGAATTATGCATTGGTCAACCCGGCGCGGCTGGTGGACGGCCTCGCAAAGGCGGCGATGGCGCGCGGTGCGTCGCTTCATGAAAACAGCCTTGTGACGGGGATGAAGAATGCAGCGGACGGCGTGCGCCTGACCACTGCGGAGGGCACTGTGCTCGCCAAACAGGTGATCCTGGCCACGAATGCCTCCGTGCCGCTGCTTCGGCGGCTGCGTTCGGCAATCATCCCGATCTGGGATTACACGCTGGTCAGTGAACCGCTGAGCGCGGATCAGCTTGCGGCCATCGGCTGGCAGGGGCGGTATGGCATCGCCGACAGTGGCAACCAGTTTCACTACTTTCGCAAGATAGCCGACAACCGGATTCTTTGGGGTGGGTATGATGCAATCTACTATTACGGCAGCAAGCGGGATGCGCATCTGCATGACCGCGCCGAGAGCTATGAAACGATCGAGCGCAACTTCTTTGACGCGTTTCCGGCGCTGGGCGGCATCGGCTTTACCCATCGCTGGGGCGGCCTTATCGACACATCCGCGCGTCTGACTGCCTTTGTCGGGACCGCGTTCCAGAACCGCGTGGCCTATGCGATGGGCTTTACCGGGCAGGGAGTGTCGGCCACACGGTTTGCCGCGCTGACGATGCTGGATTTGCTGGAAGGCAAGACGACCGAGCGCACTCGGCTGAAACTGCTCAGCAGTCGCGCCGTGCCGTTTCCGCCCGAACCCATTCGCAGTTGGGCCGTAAAATGGGCTCAGACCGATCTGGCGCGCGAGGATCTGACAGGGCACAGGTCGCTGCTTCTCAGAACGCTGGACAAGTTCAAGATTGGCTTTGGATCATAGGTTGAAGGAGATACTGAAATGAAGAACCCCGAGCATGTCATCGCATTCGATGCCTCTGCCGTGACGCCGCAGCACACGGTCATCGACGATCCCAGTGTCGTTGATACCCCTTACAAGAGTTGCAGTTGGCACCATTTCGAGAACGCGGGCAAGGGCGCTATGGCGGGCATTTGGGAGGCCGAGCCGCATAAGGAGCGGTGCAAGTGCGACTTTGACGAGATGTGCCATATTCTGGAGGGCGATGTGCGCCTGACGGATCGCCACGGCCAGACGCGCACCTTCGGCGCGGGCGACAGCTTTGTCGTGGCGGCAGGCTTTGACGGAACTTGGGAAAATCTGACAGCGGTCCGAAAGGTGTTCTTCATCCTGTCCTGAGGTCGCTGGATTTGGTGCGCCGAAGCTGACCTAGTGCGATGCCTTAGGCGTTTGACGGGGGCCGGCAATGCAACTATGACAATCACTCACTTGCACAACAGAAAATGACAAAATGCGTGATTTTAGCCCCGCCGACCAACTGATTTTTGGCCTGATCAACGCGTCATTGTTGTTCGTGCTGGCCTACTGGATTTTGGGTTTTGACCAGCAGTTTGCGACTGGGTTTGCTATTGAGGATGGCCCGGTCGAATATGGAACTGCCATATTGTTGTTCGTGTCCGCTTGCGTTCTCGGGTGGCAGGGTGCGGCGATGCTACGGACTGGGCGGGTCGTGGCGGCTGTCCTTCTTTTGATTTATGCTTTGATGTTCGTATTCGGCGCAGGCGAGGAAATTTCCTGGGGCCAGCGGATTTTTGATATCGAGACGCCTGAATACTTCATGGAAAACAATTTCCAGCAGGAGATCACTATTCATAACCTTGTCTTCGGCGGGCGCCAGCTGACGAAAACGCTCTTCGGCAGCTTTTTGACTGTGGCAATTCTGCTTTATCTTGTGGTTTTGCCGCTTCTTTATCCAAGAGTGCGTTTGATCGCCGGCGTGATCGATTATCTGGTGGTGCCTTTGCCCGGCAAGCGTCATGCGGTTGTGGCGCTGGTGGCGAGCCTTGTGATGTTGCTGGTTGACTTGCCCCGTAAATGGGAAGTCTACGAGTTTATCTTTGGCCTGCTGACACTCTCGATTTTCCTGGCTCCGGCCAATAAGACGGGCCCGCTTGGTCAGAAAGAACGCAGCACCAACACCTTGGGTACCTAATCCGGCTCTGGAGACGCCACGAAGCGACCAAATTCAACATTGGACAGGTCGAATTCACTCTGGGCTCTGTGGAGTTGAGGTGCCCTCCGCCCCGCTCCGTCCGAACAAGTCCCTTTGGCGATCTTAGCGAAAGTCCGCAAGGACGGTCCGCACTGGCGCGCCGATGAACACCGCTAGACATCCGCACCAGCCTGAATGCGCCATTGTCAGCCTGAACCTGCCCGCATTCCCCGGCGCTTTGCGCCTCGGCTCAGAGATCTATATCGGCCTCCTCCACCTCGGGCTGCGGGGCGTCGCGTTGGATTTCGGCAAGTTTACGGTCGAAAAGCCAGACGCCCAGCACGGTGCCCTGATTGCGCTCATAGATCGTGGCTGTCACCACAGGGCCGCAGCGGTCGGGGTCTTTCATTGCGTAAGACGGTCCACCCGACGCGTCCCTTGGCCAGCCTGCGCCATACCAGAAATCAAACTGCGGAGCCCTGTTTTCGCTGTCGAAGCGGTCGGTCTGGATCGTTGCCATGCGGGGCAAGCCGCTGCCCATGCTGCTGCTGACGGTCTGTATGCCGCCGCAGAAACCCAACTGGTCCTCGCGTTCGGGCAGCACCCCCCACAAAAGATAGCGATCTCCTTGTGTGAGCGAGGGCGCGCCGTATTTTGCCTCAAGCGATTTGCGCAGGGCCGCTGCGCTGGCCTGATCGGGCGTCAACTCGATCCGCCGCATGATGCCAATGACGGGCTCGTTCGGCACGCCGGCCACGTAAAGCGCAAGGAACGCCTCTTTTGTATCCGGGTCCATGAGGCCGATGGCGGTGCCGAACATCCCTTCGACAGGCTTTTCTGGCGTGAACAGCACGGGGTCGGTCAATTTCTCGCGCACCGCTGTCAGAAACGCCTCTAGCGGCATTCCAAGCGTCAGCCCCACGACATCCTGCGCCTCTGGCGGGACTGCGACCGGCACTTGCCAGTCATCCGCCTCCAGCGTGGGTGCGACCTCCACCTTGCCCACATTGTTTCGATGCTGCGCCGTCAGCGCAACAGGTGTCGCGCTTAGGGAGACGACCCCGACAAGACCGGGGGCATCCATGCGGGCCGGCGTGGCGGGTGCAAAGGTGACCTCGTCGAGGTTCGCGATATATGTCGCGCTGGAAAACCGGATGTTTGCCTGTGGCGTGGGCTGCGCCCGGATGCGCACAAGTGCATCGACATAGGGCGCTTGGTCCAGATCGGGCACATCGCTGTTACGGCCCATCTGCCGCTTTATATAGTCGCAGGCGGCCCGCGTGTCGTCGATGATCGCACGGCCTTCGGAGACCCACAGCCGGTCAGGCCCGGCGCGGGGCGGCCTGTTTCTCCCGAACTGAAACCGCTTTTCCGGCAGGGTTGCATCCGGCATATGACGCGCGAAATCGTCAAAGACCGTAGTATGGCGCCCACCAGAACTGATAAAGACCTCCTGCATGCCGTTGCATCCGGTTTCGGGATGCTGCTGCAATCCGAAGCCAAGTGGAATGGCCACGCGCGGCGGCAGTTGCGCAGCCCGTGCCTGCGTCCACTCCCGGAAAATCGGAACAAGCCGAGCAATCTCGGGCGCAGTCAGGCGCTGGGTCGGGTTCTCGAAAAAACGTCCCCAGTCCACTGGTTGTGGCGCAACCGCATTTTCCGCAGCCCCGGCAAGCGCGCGTTCCTTCAGCAGACGCTCGACCAGCATCCGCTCATAGGCCGCGTCATCATAGACCTCTGGTGCGACGCTCAGGGCAAGCATGTCGATCCCCTCGTGGTCCAGCATGAGGACGTCCGGCGGTGTGACCTGGGGCGCATCCATTGAGTCCGGCCCCAGCTTGGGCGGTGCGGCAATCAGGAACCTGTCATCATCCGTCAGCACGTAGCCATTGCCTTTTGTCTGGCCCAGCATGATTTCGGATGGGGCAGACATGACAAGGGTCGCACCTGACCGGTCGTCCTGCACCCCGACGGGGCGCACGCGGATATAGCTTGTCAGCCGCATTCCGTCGACATGGTCCGCCCTGTCAAGATCAAGATACGTCTCGAACTCCGCGCGCCGCGCCGGGTCGATCCTCAGCACCTCATACGCGTGCGAGGCTTCGCCCTGAAGCGGGGGTGAGGGAAAACCTGACGCGTTGCCGCCATGCGGCGCGGCACGAAAACCCACTGACTTCACGGGATATCCGCCTGCATCCGCATCGTAACCGTGCAATCTCCAACGCGCGCCGATCCAATATTCATCCCGTGCGGTGGCGACGATGTCCTGCGTGATCGCATCCACAAGTTTGGGGCGCTGATCGGCAGGAGCCCGGACCACCTCGCGCCGGTCGGATGCGACCGCAGCGATCGCCGCTTCGCCGCCGGGGAACTGGCCCATCGCCCCAAGGAGCGACTTGCCCGTCGTGGCGTAAACCTCATCCGGCAATAGGTTCGGCTCGGTGTAGTCGTCTGGGGTTGCTGTGACGGGTTGGGCCAAGACCATCGTCAGTTCGGGATCGGCGAAAATCGTGATCGCGTCGATCCGCGACCCAAGGCGAACAAGCCCGATCTCTGCCGAATTGATCTGGCCAGTGACAGGCGCCCGCACCACCGCCTCGGTCAGGGTGTAGTCTACCGCGACATAGAGGGTGCGCGTCTTTGCACCGCGACGTTCCAGCACCGACAACAGCTCGGAGGCCTCGGCCTCGGCCATGGGCAGGAATGTCGGAACCAGATCCTTTATCGGTTGCCCAGTCAGCGGGTCTCTTGGCGGCCAACGGCCGTTCTGGCCCATCAGGGGAAAGCCTTGCNGAACCAGATCCTTTATCGGTTGCCCAGTCAGCGGGTCTCTTGGCGGCCAACGGCCGTTCTGGCCCATCAGGGGAAAGCCTTGCAAGGTGAAGTCATAATCCCGGAGGGTCGCATGGATCACGTCGCGCACTGGCAATGGCAACTTTGGCATTCGGCTCAAGACGATCTCGCGCAGTCCCGGTTGCGCGGCCTCCAGTGCCGCGCGGCGTTCGATTTCGTTCATGCTGTCGGGGTCCGTCAAGTAGGCGACTGGAAAAAGCTCAAACCGCTCGCGCTCCGTCAGCACATTTCGGAGAGCCACTTGCGCGGCGTCCGCGCTGAGCACACGATCAGGCCCGGCGGCCAGAAGCCCACCGAGCCCCAAGGCCGTTTCCAGCGAGTTGGTCTTCTGACCCGTGTTCATGATTCCTGTCTTCGCTCCCAAGGCGCGGCCCTTTTCGGAGGTCACGTCCCATTCCGGCACGTAGCGGCCTGCATTGATCGCGCCGCCAAAAACGGCAACGACCCCGGCAGGGTCAGTCGGCACGGGGCTTGTTATTGCCTCGCCCGCGCCGGTCGCGGCGCTCCAGCTTGTCACGAGGCGTTCGGGTTCGGACACCCATTTCCCCTTTTCGCGCCGTTCGGTCCGCCGGATCAGGGACACATGCTCAATCTCGGCATCCGCGATTATGTTGCGGAAGTAGCCGCCCCGCAGTTCGACTATCGGCTCCGACATGGTCAGAACCACGCTCAGAAACAGGCGGTCCTTGATGTTTCTGCCCGTCTCCAGTCCCGGTGAGGCAAGCGTCTCGGGCAGCGGCAGATAAAAAGGCTTCTGGCTTTTCCAGGTGAAGGTTGAACTCAGCTGTTTCCGATGCAGGGAAAGATCGGTGAGGGCGTGAACCCCCTCGATGTCCCTGCCCGTCGAGAACAGGCGCAAACCCTCGCGCATCTCGTCGTTGCGCAGGCTCGCGGGAAACTCGATCCGGATGCGCGACGGGGCGGGCTTTTTCGCGTAGTAGGCGGCAAGAGACCGCAGATAGGCTTCGAATTCGGGGCTGGTGATCCCGCTTTGCGGCGGCTGCGGTGCATCGGGTGGCAAGGCCATCCGTGGTACGTGCTGCTGATACTGGGGGACCGTCGCCGACTCGGGATGCTGGGCAAGCGCCCAACCGAAGATTGCCGCCTGCACCGCATCGTTTCCATCCGTCGCGGTGGGCACGGGGCTGGCTGGTCCGGATGCGGCAGCGGCCGGAGATTGCCCGCCGCCGCCCAGTTGCGGCAGGCCGAAACTGGCAACCTGACCGGCGCTGGCGCTTGCGCTGTGGCCGGGCAGGATGCATTGCGCCTGGCCCGCTCCCGTCCCGTCACCGGCGCAGGCTGTGGCCGCATTCGCCGTTTGCGACATACATGCGCTGGATAGTTGCGGCATAACCTCGCCCAGCCCCGCAGAACCTGCGAAATCCACCGTCTGCGTTCCCGCAAGGACGGCAACCTTTCCTTCGGCCAGCCGTGCCGCAAACTCTGGCACAAGCACAAGGTTGGCCGAAAACGCATCCGGCGGCGTGCGCCAGTCGAATGACACCGTGGCGCGGTCCGAAGGCCCAAGTGCAAATTCGGCGTCGATCATGTCGCCCGCGCTTCCGCTGCCTGCGACCTGAGGCGCAAGATGCATCGTCACCGTGCCGGCGGTTGGATCGATCCCAGCCACCGGTGCAGACGGTGTTCCATCCGCTTCCATGCAGCGTAGTGAAACCAGCAGATCAGCGCCACGATAGAGATCTGCCGAAACGATGGAGGCAGCGCCCGCCGGATACCGACCGAAGCTCCATGACAGATCCGAGGATGCTTGCGCGCCCAGTCCCGGCAGCCCCTGTGGTTGTGGCTGCGGCTGTTGTGCGTTGGCAAGCGAAACACGCAGCCCTGTTGCGCGCCCACCTGATCCCAGCACCTCGACCAGAATGGGCGCGTCGGTTCCACCAAGGATCGCATCAACGCTTGCAGGGTCGATCGACCCATTGGCCAAAAGGCGCGGCAACTGCGTCCGGTCCTGCGTGGTCAGGAATGTTTGATCCTGCGTGTCGCCCGGTTGCATGATCCCGAAGCGGTGAAAATTGGCACGATCCTGCGCCAGTATCTGGGCCGGTTGGTTCAATGCCGCGCCCGAGGAATTGACGCGGTCTCGCGCCCCGATCACAGCGACATAGCTGTCCAGCACGTCCTGCGCCAAGGCAGGTGTGGACAAGGACAGGGCCAGAGCAAGACATGCAGGAAGCTTCAAACCGGGTGCCATGAAAAAAATCCTTTCAATCAGTTTGCCTTGCCCTGATGAGATCACTCGGGCGTCATGCGGCTATAAAGAATAAGCTCAGGTCGATATTCGAAATGCATGCCGTCGAAATGGTGCCATTTCCCGCCCCAGATGAATCCGTAGCGCTCCATGGTCCTGACAAGGCTTTCTGGAATCTCGTTGTCGTAATCCAAGACAGCGCCTTCCCGCGCCCCCGTCCAACGCCAATACTTGCCCATCTCGGCATTCACATCGACCGCGATTCCAAAACTATGTGCGCTCAACCGCGAAGTGCCGGCTATGACACGCCAATTGAAACCACCTCCGGCACCTTGAAAGACGGCGCTGAAATCCTCTTCCAAAGCGTCCAGTGCAGCCAATGCCGTAGCCAGCTGACAGGAGACATTTCTTTTCCGGGTGACCTGAAACGCCCCATCCATCAGTGCCGGTCGCGCCACCTGGTCAAGGCTGTCTCGCGCTTCTGGTTCTGTCTGGAAATACAGCGCCTCGAAGAAATCGCCGTTGCGCAGCCGCCCCGGATCGAAGAAGGGCGCCGTGCGCTGTGTCAGGTCAAAAGCAAGCGGATAGCGATACTTGAACTGTTCGAGAATCGTGGGGTCGCGCAATGCGTCGGCAGGTGGAATGGCCCGGATCGTGCCAAGGCCCAGCCATACCTGCCCGTCCAGCGTCACGGAGGCCCCATCAGGCGATGGGGCAAGATCGTCATAGGCGATCCGAAGGGCGTCGATCTGTGGCGATGCGCTGTCCTGCGGCACCTCCAGCGCCATAAAATCCCTTGGCTGACAGGCAGAAGCTTGCACCGCCCCAAATCCGAGGGTTGCAATTGCGGGCAATAGCAGTCGTGCCTTGATCAATAGCAGCATGAGCCAACTTTCCTAAGTAGCCTGCCATTCCAAGTTAGAATGCCCGTTTCTGACGTAGGGTCAAGTATGTAGAGTAGCGCTCCGGCGATACCTTGGGGCGGAGGGCAGCCAGTGATACTGGCCAAATGGTCGGGGTCATTCGGACAGCTACCGCCCGACGATGCCCCTTGCTATCAAATTTGCGCATTGTGCGATCAGGATTTGGTCTCAGATACCTGCGACCACGGCTGGCTAGGAAATTGCAGCGAATGGCCGGTTTTGTTGACGCTTCCTTAAGTCGAGTGCGGCGACGGTGAGTTCGTTGACATCGATAGAGCCAGTGCCTGATCACAGGCGCGCTTCGTCATTCCCGGCCGTTGTCCCGGCGGCGAGGGTGGCGGCTTTTGTGCGAAACGCATACCGGGAGATCCGCCAAGATGAATTCGAGCAGACCAAAGTCTCTGTCAATTCAGATCATAATCTCGTTGCTCGTCTTGACGGGAGTCGTGCTGCTGGGCCTCGTGTTTGTCGGCCAGAACGCAGTCAATAGGTCTGACGAAGCCGCCGCCGCCCAACAGGCGCGTTTTGCCACGCGCAACCTTGCCGCCGAAATCGTGGATGTGTCGGAGGATCAGCGCAGCACGACGATCTGGGACGACGCAATCTTGCGCACGAAGGCGCGCGACTACGAGTGGATGGACGACAATCTTGGCATCTGGATGCAAGACTATTTCGGACACGACGAAGGTTATGTCCTGGACCGTGAAAACGCGCCCATCTATGCGGCGATCTTGTCCGAGCGCGTCGCTGAGGGCCGATATTTCGAGCGGGCCACCCTTATCCAGCCGATGGTTGAAGAACTGCGCGCGGCCATGGCCGAGGCGAGTGAAGGACTGGAAAATCCATACGAAGAGCTTGCCGAATTGTCGGTCGTTGCTCCGGTGCGCTTTGACGACATGTCGGCCATTGTCAGCGTGGTTCCCATCGTCTCGGACACCGGGGAAGTAGCGCAGCCGCCGGGCAACGAACCCCTGCATATCGCGCTGCAATACGTCGACACTGCACTTGCGCAAAGGATCGGCGCGCCGATCGAGCTGCGGGACGCGGCTTTTGGACCTGTGGCGCCTGAAGGAAGGCGGGCCGGCATCGCGGTGACCGACGCATCGGGCAATGACATCGCATGGCTGACCTGGCAGCCCGAGCAACCGGGCACCGCGCTTTTCATGCAGATGCTGCCGATTTTACTGGCGACAATGGTGCTGGGCGGCTTGACGCTGTGGTGGGTGGTGAAACGCCTCTTGCGGCTTTCGTGGCAACTGCAGGTCAGCGAGGCGCAGGCCCGGTTCCTGGCACACCATGATGCGCTGACCGGTCTTCCCAACCGTGCGCTGTTTCAGGATCGTCTGGCGCAGGCCATACATTCCGCAGAGCGCAGCGACAAATCGGTCGCCTTGGTCGCAATCGATCTGGACAGGTTCAAGCTGATCAACGACTCGCTTGGCCATCCGGCGGGCGACGAATTGATCCGCCAGGTCGGAAATCGGCTGGTCGAGTTGGTCCGGGCAGGCGATACCGTCGCCCGGTTCGGCGGTGATGAATTCGTCATACTCTTGCGCGACGTGGCCGATGACGATGACCTGCGACGCTTTTGCACGCGGATCGTCCAGCACGTGTCGCGCCCCTATGAATTGCTTGGAAATACCGGCTACATCGGTGCCAGCGTCGGCGCGGTTCTGGCCAACTCTGACGAGAGGGAGCCGGACGAGCTGATGCGCCGCGCCGACATCGCGCTTTACAGGTCAAAATCCGAAGGCAAGGGCCGCTACAGCCTGTTCGAAGCGAAAATGGGCAAGAGCGAACTAGAGCGCAATCAGATCGAAAACGATTTGCGCGCGGCGCTGGACACGGGCACCGGCCTGCACCTCGTTTATCAGCCCGTCTACGATGAAACCGGCCGGATCAAGGGTGCTGAGGCTCTGTGCCGCTGGGATCACCCCGAGCATGGCGCACTTTCACCCGAAATCTTCATCGGGCTTGCCGAACAACGCGGTTTGATCGACGAGCTTGGCCAATGGGTGCTGGAGACGGCATGTCACTTTGCCGTCTACACCAGACTGGCGAAAATCGCGGTCAACGTGTCCCCGTTGCAGCTCAACCATCCCGACTTTGTCAAGATGGTGCTGGACACGCTTCGGGATACGGAGCTTGCACCGGGACGTCTTGAGCTTGAGCTGACCGAACAGGTTCTTTTGGACAAATCCGTCGATACACGGGACAAGATCATGCAATTGCGCGCTGCGGGCATCGCTATCGCGCTGGATGATTTTGCGACTGGCAATTCATCGTTGCAGTACTTGCGTGACTACCGGGTCGATTCCGTCAAGATCGACCGATCCTTTGTCGCGCGCCTGGGCAACGACGAGGAATGTGATCATCTGGTGCAGGCCATCTTTGATCTGGTGCGCGCCATGGAAATTTCCGTGACGGTCGAGGGCGTCGAGACACAGATGCAGCATGATCGCCTGGCCTCTATGGGCTGCAAGAGCTTCCAAGGGTATCTCTTGGGCTACCCTATGGAACCCAGTGGATTGGCGCAGCTTATCGCGAAGGAAGGCGTCGAAGTCAAAGTGCCGCTCAAACGGGCCGGTTCGCCCAATCGCGCAGAGAGGCAGATGTCTCGGAAATGTCTGGAGTGATTTCAAGAGGTGCAGAGCGGCTTGCACCCCGGTTTCTGCGGGGCAGGGCCAGGTCTGCGGCGGTGCCCGGAATGCTGCGTGGAACGGAGTGGCCGCATGCACGCCGCCGCGCTTGGCGCTCCATCGAGGGCCAGTGGCATCCCAAAGTCGAAAATCATCGCCATTGCGCTGAATGGCCGATTTGTTCAGCGCACCACAAGGCGATCGGTGGCCCGGTTGCATTGAAACCTGCTCAAGTGGCCGCGTTGAGATCACCTGAACATGTGGTTTGACCTTGGTCCTGTCGTCTCGAAGGACTACCTGATGAGTCATGAAGCTTAGATCCCCAAATGACCAGCGCCCGCCCCTCACGTCCCCGCAGTCCGGCGCGCCGATGTTCCTTTGGGTGCTCGTCGGCGTCATGACGGTGATTGAGCTTGTCCTCCACCTGTCGTCCTCCGGCCTTCTGGGATCGCAGAACCTGCGGTGGCCCGCCTTTGCCTTCGGTGCGTTCTGGCAGCCGGTCCTCGCTGGCGCGACGCCGCCGATCTATCCGGGCCAGCCCGCCTTGATGTTCATAACCTACGCGTTTCTGCATGGCGGTTTCGTACATCTGGCCATGAACGGCGTCATCCTGCTGTCGCTCGGGAAATACGTCGCGGCCCAGATCGGGGCAACTCGGACACTGCTGGTGCTGCTCGCGGCCACTGTTGCTGGCGCGGCATGTTTCGGGCTGCTGTCCTCAAGCGGTGGGCCGATGATTGGTGCGTCCGGGGCCGTTTTTGGTCTGATCGGTTTGTGGCAAGCGGCTGACTATCAAGGGCGGCGGCGATCCGACCTTCCGCTCCGACCCCTCGTCATGGCAATCATTGGGCTGATCGCGGCCAATATCGTCTTTTTCGTGATCCTGTCTGGCGGTCTCGCCTGGGAGGCGCACTTGGGCGGGTGGCTCGCCGGTTGGCTCGCGGGGCAAGGCTTTGCGCGGCGCTGACGGCGCTCAGGGAACGCCCTGTCGCCTCTGAAAATTCATTTGGCAGAACGGTTTGCACTCTTTCCCCCAAGGGTGCCCAACCTCCGTGCGAACCCGGCTGCCCGCGCCGAGACGTTGCCAAACGCATCCTTCGCCCCATGTTTTCAGGGCAACAAGCCCAGGAGCATGCGTCGATTTGAAAATTCAACGAAAAGGGAGACCCCAAAATGAATGCCAAATGTTTCGCCTTGGTCACCACCGCCCTCTTCGGAGCGCCCGCATTCGCGGATGACATATCCTACACGGTCGATGGAAAGGCTCTGACCGGATACTGGGCCGCGGCAGAGGACCCGAAGGGCCTTGTCCTGATCGTGCATGATTGGGATGGCCTGACGGATTACGAGCGCAAGCGCGCTGATATGCTGGCCGAGATGGGATACGATGCCTTTGCCCTCGACATGTTCGGCGACGATACCCCGGTCGAGACTGTGGATCATCGCCAAGCGGCCACGGGCGCACTTTATGAGGATCGCGAGCGCATGCGCGCGCTGATGCAAGCGGGCGCTGAGCAGGCGCGCACGCAGTCGGACGCCAGCGCCATGGTCGTGATAGGCTATTGCTTTGGCGGGGCCGCGACGCTCGAGATGGCCCGCAGCGACCTGGCCGAAGAGGCTCGCGGTTACGCGACATTCCACGGCGGCCTGTCGACGCCCGAAGGCCAGTCGTGGGACGGGGACGAGCCACCTCTGCTGGTGCTGCACGGCGGCGCAGACACGTCGATCACGCTTGAGGATGTCGCGGGCTTTGCCTCGGAACTCGAGGACGCAGGAAACACCTATACCGCCCAGATCTATTCCAACGCGCCGCACGCCTTCACGGTGTTCGGATCTGATCGCTATGATGCGCGGGCCGATTCGCAGAGCTGGGAGGCATTCTCGGCCTTTCTCGCGGATCGCACGTCCGAGTGATTTCAGCCCCGAGCGCAGGCCAGGTGGCCTTAATCCGGGGGATCAGAAAAGCGAGGCGAACCCATGTTTTCAAGACGAACACTCCTGAAGGGGGCGGCGGCCTCTCTCGTGCTGCCCGGATCGGTGCTGGCGGATAGGGCGCCGATGCGGTCCATTCCGTCGACCGGCGCGCAGGTGCCTGCGATCGGGCTGGGGAGTTGGATCACCTTCAACGTCGGCAACGACCCTGTCCTGCTGGATGCCAGCGCCGAGGTGATGGCGGCATTCGTGGAGGACGGCGGTGGAATGATCGATTCCTCGCCGATGTATGGCTCCTCGCAGGATACAATCGGCTATGGGTTGCAGAAACTGGGCCATCCACAGAACGTCTTTTCGACCGATAAGGTCTGGACGAGTGCGGAGGACGAAGGCCGCGCCCAGATCGCGAAGAGCAGCGCGAACTGGGGCATCGAGGCCTTCGATCTGATGCAGGTCCACAATCTCGTGTCATGGGAGGCCCATCTCGAAACCCTCTTCGCGATGAAGGAGGAGGGCCAGATTGCCCATGTTGGCCTGACCACCTCGCATGGGCGCCGCCACGACCTGCTCGAGCGCGTGATGCGCGACTACCCCGTGGACACCGTGCAGCTGACCTACAACCTTGCTGACCGGGCGGCGGAGGAGCGTCTGTTGCCACTCGCCCGCGAGAAGGGCATCGCCGTCATCGCAAACCGCCCCTTTCAAGGCGGTGGGCTGGCGCGGGCCTTGGAAGGCAGGCCGCTGCCGGATGTGGCCGGCGCGCTGGGCGTGGACAACTGGCCGGAGGTGCTGCTGAAATTCATCATCTCGCATCCCGCGCTGACGGTGGCCATCCCCGCGACGACCAAGGTTGCCCATGTCCGGCAGAACAAGGCCGCGGAAAGGGGGCCCATGCCGGATGCAGAGATGCGCCGCCGGATCGTCTCGCATTTCCGCAGTCTGTGATGCGCGAGTGGCTCACATACGAGCTGTCGGACCTGCTGCTTTTCTCCGAGCGGGTGTATTGGCGGCTGTTTGAGCTGGAGAATGCCGCGCTCTGGCCCGTGCCGCTGCTGGCCCCTCTGGCGCTGCTGGTTGCTCTTGTCCTTTACAGTAGGCGCCCGCGGGCCGGAGTTCGCCTGATTTGCGGGCTTCTTGCGCTGGCTTGGCTGTCGGTGGGGGCGAATTTCATCCTGCAACGCTATGCGCCGATCAACTGGGCGATGACCTATGCCGGCCCCGTCTTTGGGCTGCAGGCCATTGCCTTTGCAGCTCTCGCTTTGTGGCCGTCGCCGGGAGGCGCAATTTCGAGGCCCGCGCAGGCCATGGGCTATGGTCTTCTTCTGGCGGGAGCGCTTGCCTATCCCGCCCTCGCGCCCCTGCACGGGCGGTCCATCGAAAGCGCGGAGGTTGTCGGGATTGCGCCCGACCCAACGGCATTGGCCAGCCTTGGCGCCGCCTTTTTCATATCAGGGCGCTGGCACAGGCTGGCGGTGCTGGTGGTTCCCTGTCTCTGGCTGGGGCAGAGCGCGGCGACGCTCTATGTCCTGAACGGCCCCGCCGCCTTGGCGCCGGCAGTGGGGCTTTTGATCGGCATTGCCGGGCTCATCTTGTTTGGCAAGGCACCGATGGGTCAACGTGGCCCAACCTCGGGATAGAGGGCTGGAAACGACGGCAAAGCCATAGCGGCGCGGCCGCAGTCGCGCCACGTGTGACGGCTACTGACCAAGCGCGCCTGCGCCGCCTGTCTTGAGCGATGTCCACGCCTGATAGTGAGACAAAAAGACTTGGCCCGTCATGTCCGACAGAAAATGTTCGCGCTCCAGCTTGTCCATCACCGGCCCTTTGACCTCTGAAAGATGCAGCTGAACGTCCATGTCGCGCAGGCGTTCGTTGATCGTCTCAAGGGATTCCAGCGCGCTCAGGTCAATCTCGTTCACGGCCGAGCATTGCAAGATGACGTGCCGGATATTCGGATCGTCTGCGACGCGGTTGTGGATCTTGTCCTCCAGATACCGGGCGTTGGCGAAGTAAAGGCTCTCGTCCACGCGCAGGCTTACGATGCTGGGGTCGGTGATCACGTCATGGCGCAGGATATTGCGGAAATGCTCGGTGTGCGGCACCTGGCCGACTTCGGCGATGTGGGGGCGTGAGGATTTGTAGAGGTGCAGCAATACCGACAGGGCGACCCCGACAGACACACCGGCCTCGACCCCGAAGGCCAGCGTCAAGGCGATGGTGGCAAAGACCGCCATGAAATCGGCCTTGGAATACGTCCAGCTGCGCTTGAGGATCGAGAAATCGACGAGGCTGAGGACCGCGACGATGATGGTCGCGGCAAGCGTAGCCTTGGGCAAAAAGTAGATCAGCGGCGTCAGCGCAAGGGCTGCGATGGCAAGGCCAATGGCGGTGAATGCGCCCGCTGCGGGCGTCTCGGCCCCTGCATCGAAATTGACGACTGACCGCGAAAACCCGCCCGTCACGGGAAAGCCGCCGGTCAGGGATGCGCCGATGTTCGCGGCGCCCAGGCCGATCAATTCCTGATCCGGGTCGATGCGCTGGCGTTTTTTGGCGGCAAGGGTCTGCGCGACCGAGATGGACTCCACAAAGCCGATGATCGAAATCAGAAACGCAGGCAGCAAGAGTTGCCCCAGCAGCGCGGGTGACAAGGACGGCAGGGCGAAGGGTGGCAGGCTCTGGGGCACCTCGCCGACGATGCCGACGCCCTGCTCGGCCAGATCAAGGCCCCAGACGGCAAGGGTCGTCACGACGACAACGGCGACCGGCCCGGTCTTGACCAGAACGCCCGTTGGGCCAGCAGGTAAGCCAAGCCGCGTGAGCATCGGCTTCAAACCGCTGCGCACCCAGAACAAAAAGGCGGTCGCCAACACGCCGATTACGGCGGTGATCCAGTTGATCTCGCCAAGGTGCGCGCCAATCGACATCACCAGTTCCAAAAGGTTGTGCCCTTCGGAATTGATGCCAAGCAGATGTTTCAGCTGACTGGCGGCGATGATGATGCCGGATGCGGTGATGAATCCGGCGATGACCGGATGCGACAGGAAATTCGCCACGAACCCAAGCCGAAAGAGGCCCATCGCCAGCAGCATGACCCCCGAAAGCCCCGCCAGCGACATGGCCGCGAGCGCATATCCCATCGTGCCCTGTTCGACGATGCTGCTGAGCGCGGCGGCCGTCATCAGCGATACCACCGCTACCGGCCCCACCGCCAGCGCACCGCTGGTGCCAAAGACGGCGTAGAGCATGATGGGCACGATCGAGGCATAAAGACCGGCCTCGGGCGGCAGCCCCGCCAGCAGGGCATAGGCCAGTGATTGCGGGATCAGCATGATCGTCACGATCAGGGCCGCCACGAGGTCATTGGACAGGGTGGCCCGATTATATGTGCGCCCCCACGAAAGGATGGGCAAATAGCGCGCGACGGTTGATTTCATGGAGATTCCGAAACTTCAATTAGCCCACGTACTGCATGCAGGGGCCGGGGGGATATTTCAACTGGCGGTGACGTCCTCGGGTTTCGCCATCCACTCGCGGCCCTTCAGCATGCCCTTCCAATAGATCGGGGGCAGCATCTTTTCCTTGAGGAACCACGCCGCGCGCGAGGGTTTGGTGCCGTCGATGATGGCCTTGGGAAAGCTTGGAAGCAACGTCCCGCCATAGCCGAATTCGGCCAGAACGATCTTGCCCCGCTCGACCGTAAGCGGGCAGGAGCCATAGCCGTTGTACTGCGCGACGGGCGATTTGCCGTGGATGTCGGCTACGATGTTTGCAGCGACGACAGGCGCCTGAATGCGCGCGGCGGCCATCGTCTTGGCGTTGGGGGCGTTCATCACGTCGCCGAGGGACCAGATGTTGTCATATGTCTTGTGGCGCAGGCTGGCCTGATCCACGTCGACCCAGCCCGCCGCATCGGCCAAGGGCGAGACGCGAATGAAATCTGGCGCTGTCTGGGGCGGACAGACATGCATCATGTCGAATTCCACCTCGATCCGGCGCGTTTCGGTATCGGGCTCGGCCACGTCGAACCACGCCTTTTTGGCGGGGCCGTCGACGGCGACAAGGTTGTGAAAGAAGTTGAGCGATGCGCTGTATCGGTGGACATATTCCATGAGGGCAGGGACGTAATCCTTGACGCCAAAGAGCACGCCACCGGCATTGTTGAACGCGATGTCGATGTCCTTCAGCACGCCGCGCCGAAGCCATGCGTCAGCGGACAGATACATCGCCTTTTGCGGTGCCCCGGCGCATTTGATGGGCATGGGCGGCTGGGTGAATATCGCGCGCCCTGCCTTCATCCGCTCGACCAGCTGCCATGTGTAGGGGGCCAGATCGTAGCGATAATTCGAAGTCACGCCATTCTGGCCCAGCGTCGCAACCAGACCCTCGATCCCGTTCCAGTTCAGCTTGATGCCCGGACAGACGATCAGGCGCTGGTATTTGACCACGCGGCAGCCATCGAGAATGATGGCGTTATTCTCCGGCTCAAACGCGGCAACGGCGGCTTTGATCCAGTGCACGCCCTTGGGGATCAGCGACCCCATGGTGCGCGCGGTATCCTGCGCGTCGAACACGCCGCCGCCCACCATGGTCCAGCCGGGCTGGTAGTAATGGATGTCCGCCGGGTCGATGATGGCGATCTCGAGGTCGGGCTTGCGTGTCTTGAGGCTTGCCGCTGCGGCAATGCCGCCCGCCCCCGCACCGACGATGACGATCTCGTAGTTGGCATCGCCCGTGTCTGTCGGGGTCTTGCCGCCGTTGGCGATGCGCCGCACCACGCCGCCCATGTCATAGCCGGCGGCCTTGGTCGCGGCGAGGATATCGGCCACGCTTTGCTGGCTTGCCTGCGCCAGCGACCACAGCGTGGCCGAGCGCGTCCCCGTGCGGCAATAGGCCAGAACGGGCCCGGGCAATTCTGTCATGGCCTTGTCGAAAGCCGCCGCATCGTCGTCACTGACCTTGCCAGAGACGATCGGCAGATAGACGGCCTCGAGGCCCTCTTTCTTGGCTGTTGACGCGATTTCCTGAAACGTGGGCTGATCGGCGCCCTCGCCATCGGGGCGGTTGCAGATGATCGCGCGAAAGCCTGCTTTCTTGATGGCCTCCATGTCGGCGGGAAAAATCTGCGCGCTGACCGACAGGCCGGCAGTCAATGTCTTGAGGTCCATGAGAGGCTCCGATTTTCAGATGGCGTTGATCGGCACTTTGAGCATCGGGTTGCCGTCCTTGTCCTTGGGGACGGCGCCAGCGCGCATGTTTACCTGCAATGACGGGATGATGAGCTGGGGCATGCCCAGCTGGGAATCCCGCGCCGTGCGGAACGCGATGAACTCTTCGCGGGTCTTGCCGCCGCCCACATGGATGTTGTCGGCCTTTTGGGCGGCCACGGTGGTTTCCCATGCGATGGCACGGCCCCCCGGAGCGTAGTCGTGGCACATGAAAAGGCGCATGTCGTCCGGCAGGGCCAGCACCTTCATGATGCTGTCGTATAGCACACCCGCATCCCCGCCGGGGAAATCGGCCCGTGCCGAGCCGCCATCGGGCATGAAAAGCGTATCGCCCGCAAAGGCGGCATCCCCCAGGACATGGACCATGCATGCGGGGGTGTGGCCGGGCGTATACATGGCAAATGCCTGCATCTGCCCGATCATGTAGGTATCGCCATCTTTGAACAGCGCATCGAATTGCGAGCCGTCGCGCTCGAACTCGGTGCCCTCGTTGAACACCTTGCCGAAGGTTTCCTGCACGATCATGATCTTTTCGCCGACCCCGATCTTGCCACCCAGTTTGGACTGGATGTAGGGGGCCGCGCTCAGGTGGTCGGCATGGACGTGGGTTTCGATGATCCAGTCCAGTGTCAGGCCGCGCGCCTCGATCTCGGCGATCAGCGCGTCTGCCGCGTCATAGGTGATGCGCCCTGCCGCGTAATCAATATCCATCACGCTGTCGATGATGGCACAGTGATCACTGGCCGGGTCCTTGACGATATAGGTGATCGTGTTGGTCGCCTCATCAAAATGGGCGGACACCTCGGGATGGACGGACATGTCTACAGGATAGGTCATACGGATACCTCGATTGAATTAAGCCTGGGCTGTTGCCCGGTTTTTGAGTTTCGCCTGAAGCACCTTGGCGGCGATGATGCCAGCCAGCAGGGCGGCGACGAAAATGAAGACTTCGGCGCGCCCGGTGCCGAGGGCAGGGAGCGCGCCACCGGGGCAAAAGCCCGCGATGCCCCAGCCAGCCCCAAAGACCGCAGATCCGCCGATCAGCGGCAGATCCAGATCGCGGCGCGTGGGCAGCTGAAACTTGGCCGAGAGGAGTGGGGCAGGGCGCCTCAGCACCAGACGATAGCCCAGCGCCGTGACGATCAGGGCGCCGCCCATGACAAAGGCAAGGCTGGGGTCCCAAGTGCCCGCGACATCGAAAAAGTTGAGCACCTTGGCGGGATTGATCATGCCCGACAGGGCGATGCCGATCCCGAACACGAGACCGATGAGATACGAGAGGATCAAGCGCATGGATCAGCCCCCCACGACATGGCGGATCACGAAAACCGTGATACCGGTGGCCAGCATGAAGGTCAGCGTCGCGGCGAACGAGCGGGGCGACAGTCGCGCCATGCCGCAGACACCGTGACCCGATGTGCAACCCGACGCGAAGGTCACGCCGATACCGACGAGGAAACCGCCCACAATCAGCATCGGCGTGCTGACAGGAATTTGCAGGGCAGGGACCTGCCCGGTGATGAGCAGATAGGCGATGGGCCCGCTGATCATCCCCGCAAGGGTTGCCGCGCGCCACGACCAATCGGCAAGGCCCGCAGGCTGCAACAGCCCCGCGACGATGCCGGTGGCCCCCATGATGCGCCCCAGCACCGCCATGAGCAAAACCGCAGCGAGACCGATCAGAGCGCCCCCGCCAAGGGACTGCAGAGGTGTGAATGCCGTCTCGATCACAGTTGGCACGTCCGGATGCCGAAGATGCGGTAGAGCGGGCAGAACTTCATCGCGGAGGTCGCGATCAGGATGATACCCGCGATGACGGATACGGCGATGGCCGCGGTGGAGTCAAAGATCGCCATGCCGCCGACGAAAGGGGCGACCAGCAAGACAATCCCCAGAATCAGGCGAAGCACGCGATCCATCGTGCCGATGTTGGTGGTCATTTCCGTTGCTCCCATAAAAGATGCATTCAGTATATGCCTTTCACGGCCCTAGGGTCGGTGACATTGTCACCGAATGGTCCCGTTCTGGTCGGTGGCACGTCTCAGGCGTGGTGGTCGGCCAGTTCGACAAGCTGTGCGCGATTGCGTATCGACACACGGCCTCTGGCCTGTGCGATCCATCCGCGCCGCTGGAACTCCTGAAGCTGGCGCGAGATGACCTCGCGCGCTGTTCCCAGCTCGACCGAGAGCTTCTGATGGGTGATCAGAAGGTCATCCCCGCCGTCTGACAGGCTGATAAGCTTGTGGGCAAGCCGCACATCCAGCCGCTGGAATGCCACCTCGTCGATCATGCGAAAAAGGTCGGTGATGCGTTTGGCGAAGGCGGCAAAGACGAAATCCCGAAAGGGTTTGGACTGAACAACCAGATCATCGAAGACGTGCCGCGGAATCGCCGCCGCCTGAACGGCGGTCTCAGCAACGCCCTCGGCGGCATAATCCTCATAGGCCAGCAGGCAGGCCGTCGTCAGCACGCAGCTTTCTCCGGCGTGGATTCGATAGAGAACGATTTCATGCCCCGTATCGGACACCTGTTGCACCCGCACCGAACCCTCCAGCAAAAAGAGCATGTTCTCGGGGGAGTTGCCGGGGCCAAAGAGGGTCGCTCCGGCCTCGACCTCCTGAATGAAACTGCGCGCGATCAACAGCTCCTTGATCTGCGGTTCAAGACGCGAGAGGCCCGGAAAGCGCTCGACCCAAGCGCTGGTGTCAATCATTGGGTCTTGGCCTCTTGCTTGGGATGTTCCAGCGGGGCGATCCTGTCCATCAACTGCCCGCGATTGGCCGAGATTTGCGCAATCGTCAGATCATCGAGCACAGCCATGAAGGCGGCGGTGGCCTCCTTTATCTTGCGCGACAGAATGCAGATCCCGATCAACGGGCAGGTGTTCTTGTCCGAATTGAAACACTCGACCACCTCCAGTGGCCCCTCGGTGATGCGCACTACGTCCCCGACGATCATCTCCTCTGCCGGACGGGCCAGCCGAAATCCACCGCCGCGACCGCGCACCGTCTCAAGGTAACCCGCCTTGCCCAGCTCATGCACGATTTTCATGATGTGCGGTTTTGACAGCCCATGGATCTTGGCAACGTCATCGACGCGCACAAGCTCAGGCGATTTCAGCGCCGCAAGCTGCAAGGAGCGCAGGGCGTAATTCGTGTAGCTGGTCAGTTTCATGATGCATCCCATTGCCGCACTCATAAGATACATTCAAAGTATTGCTTTTGTAAACCAGTGGGGGTATCCAGATTAAACCACTATTTCAAATATAGGATATACGACATGAGCCTTCGCATTGGTGATACCGCCCCAGACTTCTCTGCAGACACAACGACCGGCCCGATCCGTTTTCACGACTGGATCGGCAGTGAGTGGGCATTTTTCTTTAGTCACCCAGCAGATTTCACACCTGTCTGCACCACGGAAATGGGCCGCACCGCACAACTGGCCGAGCACTTTGCCGCGCGCGGCGTCAAGCCCATCGGGCTGTCCACGGACAGCGTGTCCGAGCATGTCAAATGGATCGAGGACGTGAACGACACGCAGCAGACGACCCTGCTGTTCCCCATCGTTGCGGATGCGGACCTTGAGATCGCCAAGCTCTACGACATGATCCACCCCAGCGAGAGCGCGACCGCTGCCGTCCGCTCGGTCTTCATCATCGACCCGGACAAGAAGATCCGTCTCACGATGACCTACCCGATGAGCGTGGGCCGGAATTTTGATGAAATCCTGCGGGTGATCGACGCCCTGCAAACCAGCGACACCTACAAGATCGCCACGCCGGCAGATTGGGTGCCCGGCGCGCAGGTCATCATCCCGCCGTCCGTCACCGACGCGCAGGCCACAGCGGCATTCCCGCAGGGCTACACCACGCTCCGCCCCTATTTGCGCACCGTGACGCTGTGACCCGCCGATGCCTCTGATCCGGCACCTTTGACAAGGAAGGACCATGAAATGTTCGATGGCATGACGGCAGAGACGCTGGCGCGGATGCAATTCGCATTCACTGTGTCCTTCCACATCATTTTTCCCGCCTTTTCCATCGGTCTGGCCAGCTATCTTGCCGTGCTGAATGGCCTGTGGCTGCGGACGCGCGACGAGATCTACCTGACGCTGTTCAACTACTGGAAGAAGATCTTTGCGGTGGCGTTTGGCATGGGTGTCGTATCGGGCATCGTGATGTCCTACCAGTTCGGCACCAACTGGTCGGTCTTTTCGGACAAGACCGGGCCGGTCCTTGGCCCCCTCATGGCGTATGAGGTGCTGTCGGCCTTCTTTCTCGAGGCCGGATTTCTGGGCATCATGCTTTTCGGGCGTGACCGCGTTGGCGAGAAACTCCATATGTTCGCCACTGCGATGGTGGCCTTCGGCACGCTGATGTCAGCGACTTGGATCCTGTCGGTGAACTCGTGGATGCACACGCCGGCCGGCTACGGCATCAACGATGTCGGCCAATTCGTGCCCGAAGATTGGTGGCAGATCGTGTTCAACCCGTCCTTTCCCTATCGGCTGACCCATATGGTTCTGGCGGCCTATCTGACCACCGCGCTTGTCGTGGGCGGCGTCGGCGGGCTGCACCTGCTGCGCAACCGCAGCGATGCGCAGGCGCGGCGGATGTTTTCCATGGCGATGTGGATGCTGATCGTGGTCGCACCGCTACAGATTGCGGCAGGTGATTTCCACGGCATCAACACGCTGGAGCATCAGCCCGCCAAGGTCATGGCGATGGAGGGACATTACGACAGCCACCCCGATGGAGCGCCGCTGATCCTGTTCGGCATCCCCAACGCCGAAGAAAAGCGGATCGACTACGCCGTCCAGATCCCCAAGCTGTCCAGCCTCATCCTCAAGCACGATCTGAACGCGCCTCTGGACGGACTTGATACCGTCCCCGACGGGGATGAGCCGCCGGTGGCAATGGTTTTCTGGAGCTTTCGGGTCATGGTCGCCCTGGGGTTTGCCATGCTCGGCCTTGGCGTGTGGAGCGTGTGGCGGCGGCTGCGCGGGCGTCTTTACACCGATGCTCTGCTGCATCGCGCGGCCATCGTGATGGGCCCGATGGGGTTTGTCGCGGTGCTGGCGGGGTGGATCACGACCGAAGTCGGGCGCCAGCCATTCACGGTCTACGGCCTGCTGCGCACCGCAGACAGCCTCGCGCCCGTTGCCGCCCCGGCTGTGGCAGCGTCGCTGCTGGCCTTCATCGTGGTCTATTTCTTCATCTTTGGCGCGGGCACATTCTACCTGCTGCGAATGATGAACAAACCGGCAGGCACCCCACACCTCGGCCTGCGTGACGGGCCGATCCGCACGGCGGGCACGACCCCGGCCTTGCAAACCGACCGCGACGCAATCCCCGGCGAATAAGGAGCCATCAGATGTTTGAACTTTCCTTTATCTGGGCCGGGATCATCGCGTTCGCCGTCCTGACCTACGTGATCCTCGACGGGTTCGACCTTGGGGTCGGCATCCTCTTTCCCTTCGCCGAAAGTGAGCGCGAGAAGGCGACAATGATGAATTCCATCGCGCCCATCTGGGATGGCAACGAGACATGGTTGGTGATGGGCGGGGGCGGTCTTTTTGCCGTTTTCCCCCTGGCCTATGCGGTGGTGATGCCAGCCCTCTACATGCCCATCACCCTGATGCTACTGGCGCTGATCTTTCGCGGGGTCGCCTTCGAATATCGCTGGCGGACGAAGCGGTGGAAATCTGTCTGGGATGTCGCATTCTGCGGTGGCTCGCTGCTGGCGGCCTTCATGCAGGGCATCGCGCTGGGCGCGCTTGTCCAGGGGATCGAGGTGGCAGACCGGGCCTATGCAGGCGGCTGGTGGGATTGGCTCGGCCCATTCTCGGTGCTGACCGGGCTGGCCGTCGTGGTGGGGTATGCCCTCTTGGGCGCGACATGGCTCATCCTCAAGACCGAGGGCGACTTGCAGCGGCGGATGCAGGGGCTGGCCTGGTGGCTGGCGGTTGGAACGCTCGGCTTTGTTGGCCTCGTCAGCCTGCTGACGCCCTTCCTGAACCCTGAATACTTCGACCGTTGGCTCAATCTGCCGGGCAGTCTCCTCAGCGTGGTGATGCCTGTCGCCGTTCTTGGCACTGCCTGGGCGCTTTTCACCGGCCTCAACGACGGCAAGGATGCACAGCCCTTCCTCGCATCTCTGGGCCTTTTCGTGCTCTGCTTTGTCGGGATCGGGATCAGTTTTTATCCCCATATCGTGCCGCCGGGCCTGACCATCGTCGACGCGGCGGCCCCGGATGAAAGCCTGCTTTTCGCGCTGGTGGGCACCGTCGTTCTGGTTCCGATGATCCTCGGCTACACCGCCTATGCCTATTGGGTGTTCCGTGGCAAGGTGGACCCCGAGGAAGGGTATCATTGATGCACCGCTCAGGGCTGCGCAAACTTGGCTGGTTCATCGCGATCTGGATCGCAAGTGTGCTTGCCCTTGGGGTGGTCGCCTACGCCATCAGGCTGGCGATCACTCCCTGATCCTTTCCCGGCGATGAAAGTGAGATTTTCGATGTGCGCTTTCAGTCAGCGAACAGCCAAACTTCTGTGTCCGCGCCGGGCCGTTCACATATCATGTGCATAGGCAGCACCAGAGCATCCCGGTGATCGTCGAGAGGGTCTGAGGCGCCAAGCGGACAGTCTCGGGGCGGTTGCGTCAACCGCTCGGCTCTTCCTCCAGCGTCAGGGGCACGGGCTTGGTGCGCAGATCGTCGACACGCAAGTCATGTTCAGGCTTGGACAGGCGGTTGCGCACGACCCAGTGCAGGCGCTCTTCGGCGCGGGTGATCGCGACATAGGCAAGGCGCTTCCATAGGGGCTGGCCCGCCTCGCTGCGGCCCATACGCGCGGCGGCGTATAGGTCGGGGGCAAAGACCTGAACGTCCTTCCATTGCGATCCTTGCGCCTTGTGAATCGTGACGGCCGCCCCGTGCAGGAATGTCGCGCCCATGTTGGCGGCGAAGGGGATGAAGGGCTCTTCCTCGTCCGGCTTCTCGATCTTCACGATGCTGGCCGCGCTCAACTGGGGGTCTTCGGCGCCCATGACGTGCAGGCGGGAAAATCCGGGCCTGCGCCCCGGTCCCAGGTAAATCACCTGCGCCCCCTTGATGAGGCCGCGCGCCTCCAGATCGAGGCGTTTCTTGCGGTGCTTCAGGGGCAGTTCGATGCCGTCGCAAATCAGCGGCTCGCCCTCCAGCAGCGCATCGAGCGGCGCGCCGTGGACCGAGCGAAACGCATTGATCAGACGGATGCGTGTGGCGTTGCGCCAGACGAGGACAGGGCTGCGCGCCATCAGATCCACCTCGACCCGGCTGGACCAGCGGACGCGATCGTCGCGCTTTGCCGCCTCCTCGATCATGCGCTCGAAATCGTGAAACTCCAGCGCAGGATCGGCCAGCGCATGGGCGAGGTCCAGAATGGGGTTGTCCGCGTCCTGCCGGTGAATGCGGTGCAGCACCAGCTTGGAGGCTTCGGGCAATGTCTCGAAGACCATCGCGCCCGAGCTGTTGACAGGCGCCAGCTGCGCCGGATCGCCGAAGAGCAGAAGCGTGGGAAAAATCTCCTTGAGGTCGTCCATCTGGCGCGTGTCCAGCATAGATGCCTCGTCGATAAAGCCGATATCCAGAGGCTCTTCGCGCCGCTTCCATCCTGTGATGAAATCGCTGCCCTTGAGGCCGGCAGCCGCCAGCGCGCCGGGGATCGACTTGTTGGTTTGGTAAAAGGCAAAGGCGCGGTCCAGCGCGGTTTCCGACATCTCGGCGATCTCGGGGCGCTCGCCATTTCCGGCCAGCCACTCGGCGATCTTTTCATACTCAGGGTCATAGACCGGGGTATACAGGATGCGGTGGATCGTAGTCGCGGGCACGCCGCGCATGCGCAGGACAGAGGCCGCCTTGTTCGTGGGGGCAAGTATGGCCAGCGTGCGCCGGTCCTTGCGCTTTTTGCCCTCGTAATCGCCCGAGACGATATCGACCCCCGCCTCCTCGAGCGCGTGGTAGAGCGCGGCCAGGAGCAGCGTCTTGCCCGATCCGGCCTTGCCAATCACGGCCATCACGCTCTCCTTGCCCTCGCGAGGGGGCGTGGTCGTGCCATTTTCCAAGTCCACGCCAGCGGCGCGCAGCGCCTCGGCGATGCGGTCATGCGCCTCGGCCTGATCGGGCGAATAGGTGACGGTCGTCTGGGGCAATTCGGTCATGGCGCGACCCTATAACGGCGGTGCGGCAGGGACCAGCGAAAGGGGCGCGATATGCGCGCCCCATGCCGTGTCAGATCGTCTGGTCATACTCTCCGACGGAGGGCTCGGTCCGGATCACCGCGTCGATATCGGCAAAGATCGCGCGCATCTCGGCATCGCTTTCGCTGCTTTCGCAGACGACGACCAGATTGGGCGTGTTGGACGAGGCCCGCACGAGGCCCCAGCTGCCGTTGTCCAGAATGACGCGCGCGCCATTGACCGTGACGACCTGCGCGATCTTGCGACCCGCCAGCGGCATCCCGGCCTCATGATGCGCGACAAGCTTGGCCACGAGACGCTCGAGCACATCGTATTTCTCGAGGTCTGTGCAATAGGGCGACATGGTCGGCGTGGCGTAGGTCATGGGCAGGGCGCGGCGCAGATCGGCCATGGACTGCTGCGGATTGCGATCCATCAGCTTGCAGATTTCGACCGCGACGCGCAGCCCGCAGTCATAGCCGCGCCCGATCGGCTCGGCGAGGAAGTAGTGGCCGGACTTTTCAAATCCCGCCAAAGCGCCAATTTCCTTGACGCGCCGCTTCATGTGGCTGTGGCCGGTTTTCCAGTAGTCTGCCTTGGCGCCATGCGCCTGCAACTCAGGGTCCGATGCGAACAGCCCCGTCGATTTCACATCCGCGACAAAGGTGCTGCCGGGATAGAGCCGCGCGAGGTCGCGGGCCATGATGACGCCCATCTTGTCGGCGAATATCTCTTCGCCCTCGTTGTCCACCACCCCGCAGCGGTCGCCATCGCCATCAAAGCCCAGTGCGAAATCCGCGCCCGAGGCGCGCACGGCATCTGCCATGTCATGCAGCATTTCCAGCGCCTCGGGGTTCGGATTATAGTGGGGAAAGGTATAATCCAGCTCGTTATGCGAGGGGACCACCTCGACCCCCATGCGCGCAAAAAGCTCGGGCGCAAAGGCCGATGCGGTGCCATTGCCGGTGGCGCAGACCACCTTCAGCGGTCGCGTCATGCGAAAATCGCCGACAAGATCGTCAAGGTAGGCCTCGCGCACGCCCTCGACGAACTCATAGCTGCCACCGGGCCGGCGCTGGCCGCGGCCCTCGAGCACGATGGATTTCAACTCGGACATCTCATCGGGGCCGTGGGTCAACGGGCGCTCAAACCCCATCTTGACCCCGGTCCAGCCGTTGGGATTGTGCGAGGCGGTGACCATGGCGACAGCGGGCGCATCCAGATGGAACTGCGCGAAATAGGCCATCGGGCTGAGGGCGGGGCCGATATCCAGCACCTTGATGCCCGCCTGCATCAGACCCAGCATCAGCGCATTCTTGATGGTCAGCGAATAGTCGCGATAGTCGTTGCCGACTGCGATCACAGGCGCGATCCCGCGCGCAATGATTTGCGTTCCAAGGCCTAGGCCAAGCGCCGTCATGCCGGGCAGGTTGATTTCTTCGGGGTATTTCCAGCGGGCGTCGTATTCGCGAAAGCCCGTTGGCGTGATCATGGCATCGCGCAGGAATTCCCACGTGTTCGGTGTGACGGTCTGCTGCGGTGTCTTCACTTGGCTACTCTATTCGTTGGGGCCATTCGCGCGCATGAGGCCGCGCAGGTGGCAGATGAAAGGATATGGTAGAGATTTCTGTTCAGGACGAAACCTGTTCGCGCAGGATGGACGCGGTCAGCGAGATCATCAGGTAGATGCCCGCGAACACCAGAAACGCCAGGATCGTATTTTCGAACGACCTGGGGTATGACGCATCTTGCGAGGCGACGGGCCGCACGCTGACGGTGAGATAGCGCACCTGCTTGTTCGCCTCACTCGCGCTCATCCGCTGCGATTCCAGCGCGGCCTGAAGCACCATGTCGGCGGTCATCAGGTCTGCCTGCGCCATTTGGATGTCGGCCGTCTGGGAGGCCAGCGATGCGTTGTCCTCGGTTGCGTCCGTAAGGCGCGCGCGCTGAAGGGCCTGCTCGGCTTTCAGCACTTCGATTTCGCTGGTCAGTGCCTCTACACGGGCTGCGTTGGGGCGCGAGTTGTTCAGCTGTGTATTCAGGTCCAGCTGCTTTTCCTGCAACTGCAATTCCACATTCCCGATGAGCTGGCGGATATTCGTAATCTCGCCCTCGGGGTCCAGAACGGTGCTCTCCTGCATCGCGACCAGCTCACGCTGGGCCTCGCGGCGGTCCTCCTTGGCTTGTTCAAGGCTTTCGATCGAGGATTCCAGGGCGTCCTCGCGTTTTCGCTTGGACAGATCGTCGACGCGTTCTTCGGCATAGGTTATCAGCTTGTTCGAGAATTCGGCGCTGACTTCGGGATCGGCGGTCGAGACCTCCATGCGCAGCACGCCTTCAGTCGGATCATAGCCGATCTTGACGTATTTCTTGTAGAGCTTGTAGGCATCCTCGTTGCTTGCATCCGCGTCAAGCCGTTGAATCGGGTCGATCCATGGCTGACTGAAATGCTCGCGAAAGCCGACATCGCGGTCGAGACGCAGCATCGCGTCCTTGGACAGAAGGTAGGACTGCGTGGCGATCGCGTCCTGCCCCGTTGCGAACTGACTGGGCAGTTTGAAGCCGCCCATTCCGCCGCCGCCCCCGCCGCCGTCATTGGACAGGATCAGAAACTCGGATTTGGTCGAATACATCGGCGTTGCGATGGCGTAATAGTAATATCCCGCCAGCAATGTGGGCAAAAACACGAAGGCGGCCAGACGGGTCAGCAGCAGCAGCAGCTTGCGGCGGCGCCGTTTGGCAATGTCGCGCTGGATGCGGCCGATCTCTTCGCTCCGCCGCTCTGCCGGGCTGTGATGAGTCGAGGGCAGCGTGTTTTGCGTTGGCCGCGTCTGCGGCAGCTGCAGGCGCTGCGCCTCCAGCTCGCGGCCCTTGGCCGGCACCAGATCGCCGATATCGTCATCGTTTTGATCGTTTGCCACCAGCTCCAGAATGCTGGAGCGCTGGAAGGGGTCGATGCCGCGCTCGCGCAGAAGGCGCACGGCGTCAAAATCCGAGGTCGGCGCCAGCCCGTGCTTGTGCGCCACGCGGCGCGCCATACGCAATTGGCGGCCTGTCAGGCCCTCCCTGCGAATATCGTCAATGCTGGTCGAGCCGGCCATCTCGCGCGCGCTCGACACCTGGCCCTCGCGCGGTGCACCAGACGCGTCCTGGGACGCATCTTGCTGCGTCGTCGCGGCGCGCGGCGAAGCTGTCTCGGACGGTGCTCCGCTCTCGGGATTCTGCGCATCGCCCTCGGACAAGGGCGTGCGGCGGATGCGGAATTTTCTAGCCTTGGGTTTCGTAGTCATAAAGCTGTTTGGCCTCTTCCAAGGTATCGAACATATAAAGCTGGCCGTCCATCAGGACGGCGGCGGATGCCGCGAATTTCTCCAGCACCGCGGGCTGGTGCGACACGATCACGACCGTGGTCGTCGACAGGCGTTCGCGCAGGATCTCGCCCGCCTTCTTGTTGAACTCGACGTCTGTCGAACTGGGCATGCCCTCGTCAATGAGATAGATATCGAAATCGAGTGCCAGCATCAGCGAAAAGGTAAAGCGCGACTTCATCCCCGAGCTATATGTGCCGAGTGGCTGGTCGAAATATTCGCCCAAGTTACACATCCAGCGGCAGAACGCCTCTACGTAATCGGGGTCTAGGCCATAGAGCCGCGCGATGTAGCGGCTGTTTTCCATCGCCGAAATCTTGCTGATGACGCCGCCCATGAACCCCAAGGGAAAGCTGATGCGGCAGCCGCGCCGAATCTCGCCCTCGTCGGGCTTCTCGAGGCCGGCCATCATGTTGATCAGTGTCGTCTTGCCCGTGCCGTTTGGTGCCAGAATCCCCATGGAGCGGCCCAACTCCACCCGAAAGCTGACCTTATCAAGGATCACCTTGCGCTGTGTGCCGGTCCAGAAGGACTTGCTGACATTATCGAACTCGAGCATGGAACGCTCCGAAAAAACTGCTGTGCTGGCCCTCTTGAGGTGGAGCCTTGCGTGGGATTGGCCTTTGCGGCCCGTATCCCAAATGTGGACTGCCTTGGCTTCTATATAGGGTTAAAGGCAGAATTATGCCTTAACTGTCAAAATGTCGTTCGTAAAAATGGTTTTTTATGCTGGATTGGAAACAATTATGGCGCGGCGTGCTGGGACCGTGGCTGGAAACCTGCGCCACGCAATCATATCTGAACCTTCATGACCGCATGTGCCAGCCCTATTGCGGCCCGTATCGCCGGATGCCGACTGTGCGCGAGCCGCTTTGCCGCGACGGCCACACGCCATACGCCCCGTCCGGTGCCCTGGTTTGCGACGGGCGCGCGCGTATTGATCGCGGGGCAGGCGCCCGGCGCGCGTGTCCATGCGTCGGGGGTGCCCTTCGATGATGCCTCGGGCGACCGGCTGCGCCGCTGGCTGGGGCTGGAGCGCTCTGTGTTTTATGACCGTTCCCGCGTGGCGATCGTGCCAATGGCCTTCTGCTTTCCGGGGTATGATGCGCGCGGCTCCGATCTGCCGCCGCCTCCAATCTGTCAGAAGACCTGGCACGACCGCGTGATGGCGGCGCTGCCGGACATCCGCCTGCGCGTGCTGGTTGGTGCCCATGCGCAGCGCTACCATCTGGGCATGCGCGGCACTGTGACGCAGGTCGTCGGCGATTGGCGGGCCCGCGCCCCGGAGACATTCGCGTTGCCCCACCCGTCCTGGCGCAATACGGGTTGGCTGAAGAAAAATCCGTGGTTCGAGGACGAGGTTCTGCCCGCCCTGCGCGCCCGCGTCGAGGAGGTGATGCAAGATGACTGAGACCGCACTGGACCGCGCCCACGCCCTGATGGAGGCAGCCAGCGAGGAAGGCGCGCCGCGCCTTGCCTTCTATCACTGCCTTGCTGACACGCAGCTCTTTGTGCTGCTGACCGAGGAAGGGACGGGCGATCATGTGACGCCGCAGACCTTTGATGTCGATGGCACGGATTTCGCGCTGGCCTTTGACACCGAAGAGCGGCTGGCCGGCTTTACCGGCGGGGGCCCTGCGCCCTACGCGATGCTGCCGGGCCGCACGCTCGCGGGGATGCTGTCGGGGGCGGGGGCCGGTCTGGGCCTAAACCTCGATGCGGCCCCGTCGTCTATCCTGCTGCCACCCGAGGCGCTGGGATGGCTGGCCGAGACGCTGGGCCAAGGCGGCGGAGCCGAAGCGACTGCCCGCCCCGAGAGTGTCAGTGCGCCCGAGGGTGTGCCCGAGGCGCTGTTGAGTGTTCTTGATGCCAAGCTGGCCCGCGCCGAAGGGCTGGCAAGCCACGCCTGCCTCGCCGGTGTGCGTTATGCGGGCGGGGCATCGGGGCATGTGGTGATGTTCATTGGCACCGCGCCGGGTGCCGAAGGCGCGCTGACGCGCGCCGTGTCCGAGGCGCTGACATTTTCGGGTATCGAGGCTGGCGCGCTTGATGTCGGCTTTGCCGCGCCACAAAGCGCGCTGGCACAAAGGTTTGAAAAGGTGGGGCTGCGCTTTGACCTGCCGCGCGCCTCTGCCCCGCCCGAGCGGGCCGCGCCCGGATCCGATCCGTCGCGGCCCCCACGGCTCAAATAAGATAACCGCCCCGGACAGAATTGGGCCAGACCTGAAATGTTCCTGTTGAGGACGCAGGCCCGCCCAAAGCTGTGTTCCCGGGTTTTTGGCGGAACGCCTCAGTAACCCAGTTTGGGATCGACGAGGTGCAGAAACGGCTCACCCGCTTCGCCGCGCCGAATATTCTCGGCGATGACCTGACTGGCGGTCTCGTCGCGGGTCTCGGACGCGATATGGGGCGTTACGGTCACCGAGGGATGCGACCAGTAGGGATCGTTTTCGGGCAGCGGCTCGGTGCGGAAAACATCGAGTGTCGCATGGGCGATATGGCCCGTGTCCAACGCCTCCAGCAGCGCCTGATCGTCGATCAGCGGGCCGCGGCCGGGATTGATGATGATCGCGCCTTGCGGCAGCATGGCAAGCCGCTGGGCATCGAGCAGATTTTCCGTCTGGGGCGTATTGGGCAGCAGCAGCACAAGGATCTCTGCCGTGCTTAGCGCCTCGCGCAGGCCATCCTCGCCATGCAGGCAGCGGATGCCGGGCAGATCCTTGGGCGAGCGGCTCCATCCGGTGACATCGAACTTGAGGTAATTCAGCGCATCGCCGCATTCGGCGCCCAACTCTCCAAGGCCCAGGATCGTGACGCGGCGCTGTTCGGCCAAGGGTGGAATATGAGTGCGCCATTTGCCATCCTGGCCGTGAATATGCGCATCCATGCCAAGGTGGTGACGCAGCACATGGCCCGTCACCCATTCGACCATGCCGCGCGTCAGGCCGTGATCGACCATGCGTGCCAGGGGCATGTGCAGGGTCGGGTTGCCGATGATATTTTCGACCCCGGCCCAGAGGTTCATGGCCACCTTGCAGTTCTTGTAGGGTGTGAAATCCTGCACCGGGCCGTTGGGCGCCACCACCATGTAATCCACCTGCTCGGGCGCGATGTCGCGCGCAAGGTTGAAGTCGGTGATGCCCGTGCGCTCCAACGCGTGGCGCAATGGGCCTTCATATTGCGGCCAGCGGGGGTCTTGTGCGGCGAACAGGATCTGAATTGTCATGGATTACCTCGGCTTGTGTACATGTGCGCTTTGGACCATGCCGAAGCCGAGCATAAGGATCAACATGGCAGATCCACCATAGCTGACCAGAGGCAGGGGCACACCGACGACCGGGGCAAGGCCCATGACCATCGACATGTTGACCGCAAAGAAGAGAAAGAAGGTGGCAGCCACGCCCAGCGTCAACAGCGATGAGAAACGATCACGATTTGTCATCGCCGTACTGATGCAAAAGACGATGATCAGCGCGTACAGGCCCAGCAGCGATATCGCCCCCAGAAAGCCGAATTCCTCTGCCAGCGTGGTAAAGATGAAATCGGTGTGCTTCTCGGGCAGGAAGTTCAGCCGCGATTGCGTCCCTTGCATGAAGCCGCGTCCCGTCCATCCGCCCGAGCCGAGCGCGATCTTGGACTGGGTGATATGATACCCCGCGCCAAGCGGATCGGTCGATGGGTCCAGAAAGGTGTCGATGCGTCGAAACTGGTAATCGGCCAGCAACTGCCAATCGGTGCCGCGACTCTTGAACACGGTGGTGATAAGGCCGATCCCGGCGGCGATCACACCGGTAAAATAAGCCCAATGAACCCCCGCCAGAAACATCATCCCGCCGCCCGCTGTAATCAGCAGGATCGAGGTGCCGAGGTCGGGCTGCCTCAGCACCAGATAGACCGGGATGATAATCAGCACGACGGGGATCAGCACCCAAAGGGGCCGCGATGTCTTGTTCAGAGGTAGCCAGTCGTAATAGGCGGCCAGCAGCATCACGAGGGTGATCTTCATCACTTCCGAGGGTTGCAGCCGCATGAAGCCCAGATCAATCCAGCGCTGCGCGCCCATGCCGACGCTGCCAAAGAATTCCACCGCGACCAGCAACGCCAGAGACGCCGCATAGGCCAGCCCTGCAATATTTCGCCAGAACCAGATCGGCACCATCGCGACGATCAGCATGGCGGCGAAGCCAACGCCGAACCGCTTCATCTGGGGGTCCATCCAAGGCGTGGGAGAGCCGCCCGCAACCGAATAGAGCATCAGGAATCCGACGCAGGCCACCGCTGCCAGCAGCACGGCGAGTGGCCAGTTGACATAGAGGATCTTGCGCAGGCCCGTCGGAACGCTTTTGACCGAGTAGTCCAGATAGCTCATGCGCGGTCGCTCGGCTTGGCGCCATGGTGCGGGCGCGCGTTGCGCAGATTGTCCTGCTGGATCTTGATGCGGCCCCGGTCAGCGGCGGGATACGCCTCGAGCGGGGGATCGCCGTCGTAAAGCGCCTGCAACGTGATGTCGCGCGCGATGGGCGCTGCGACGGACGAGCCGCCCCCACCATGCTCGACCACGACCGCGACGGCGATGCGCGGATTGTCGAAGGGCGCGTAGTCAACGAAAAGCGCATGATCGCGCCGCTCCCACGGCAGATCCTCGTTGCGACGCACGCCCTGCGCGCGCTCGGCGGCGGTGATGTTGCGCACCTGGCTGGTGCCGGTCTTGCCGGCCATGCGCATCCCCTCGGTCAAGATGCGGCTTCCATATGCGGTGCCGCGCTTGTTGTTGGACACGTCATACATGGCGCGCCGCACGTTGCGCAGGTTGTTCTCGTTGATGCCCATGTCGTCGCCGTGGCCTGTCGGTGTCTCGACGCCGCCGACCGATTTGATCAGCCGAGGGGTGACCGCACGCCCGGTGGCGAGCCGCGCGGTCATGACTGCCAGTTGCAGCGGAGAGGTCAGCACGAAGCCCTGACCGATGGAGGCGTTTACGCTGTCGCCGATCACCCATTCGGCGCCGCGCGAACTGCGTTTCCAGTCCTTGGTCGGGATCAGCCCCTCGGCCACGCTGGTCATGGGCAGATCATGCGTCACGCCCAGACCGAGGCGCTGCGCCATGGCGCTGATCCGTTCGATGCCGGTGCGCAGCGCCATCTCGTAGAAATAGACATCGCAGCTCTCGCGCAAGGCCGTGCTGAGGTCCATGTTGCCATGCCCCGCGCGCTTCCAGCAGTGAAAGCGCCGCCCGCTGACCTCAAGGTGTCCGGGGCAATAGACGGTGTCCTCGGCAGAGGCATCGCCATCCTCTAGCGCGGCGAGGGCGGTGACCATCTTGAACGTGGAGCCCGGTGGATACATGCCTTGAACCGCCTTGTTCGGCAGGGGGCGATATTTGTTCTCAAGCAGCGCGTTGTAAGCGCTCGTGGAGATGCCGCGCACGAAAAGGTTGCTGTCAAAGCCCGGGGTCGAAACAGAGGCAAGGATGTCGCCGCTTTCGCAATCCATGACGACGGCGGCGGCACTTTCGCCTTCCAGCCGCGCGTGGATGTAGGATTGCAGGTTGCTGTCCGTGGTGATCTGGATGTCGCGGCCCGCTTCGCCCTCTTGGCGGTCCAACTCGCGCATCACGCGACCGGCTGCGTTCTGTTCCACCCGCTTGGTGCCGGCCTTGCCACGCAACAGATCCTCCTGCATCGCCTCGAGTCCGACCTTGCCGATCTGGAACCGTGGAACCAAAAGCAACTGGTCCGGCACCTCGATCTTGCCAAGGTCATAGTCGCTGACGGGCCCGACATAACCCAACACATGGGCGTATTCCTGATCCATCGGATAACGGCGCGACAGACCCACTTCGGGTCGCACACCGGGCAGGGCGGGGGCGTTGACGGCAACGCGGCTCAATTCTTCCCAGCTGACGCGGTCCGCGATGGTGACGGGGTGCACGCGCGAGCGGCGCATTTCCTCGCGGGCGCGCTCCAGCTCTTCGGGGTCAAGATGTATCAGGCGGCCCAGCCGCGCGATCGTATCCTCGACATCGCCTGCCTCCTCGCGCTCCAGCATGATGCGGTAGCTGGGCACGTTTTCGGCCACGACGAGTCCGTTGCGGTCAAAGATCTGTCCGCGCGCGGGCGGGATCAGCCGGATCTTGATCCGGTTTTCTTCGGCCAGCAGGCGGAACTGATCGGCCTGATCCACCTGTAGGTGACGCATGCGCCACGCCAGAAGGCCAAGAAACCCGGCCTGCCCCGCGCCCAGAATCAGGCCGCGCCGCGTGATGTGCCGCTGACTAGCCGCCGTGTTGCGCGTCTGACGCTTCATATACGACCCCTTATGCCGCCTTCGCTGGGCCGTGCCTTGCGCACTCCGAGAAGGAGTGACGAGACCATGACCACCAAGGGATAACATAGCACCGTCATCGCCATTTGCATCAAGCTGAGCCCCAGCGGCGCCTGCGGCACCAGCAAAATCGCCAAACTCAGCCGATAGATGATCGTGACGCCAAGCGCGGTGACGGCGACCATTAGCCATTCGGGTCCGAACCCCATGTCGCGCAGGCCCGGCGCGCGCGCCTTGAGCGCCTCACATGCCAGCACGATCAACGCGGCCCAAAGCCCGGGAGGCCGCTGAAACATCAAATCCGCAAGCAGGACCACCAGCGCGATCAGAAGCGGCGGCGCGTACTGCGGGCGCCGCAGCACCCACGCAAAGGCGAGCGCCATGATGAGATCCGGCCCGGCCCATCCTGAGGGCAGCGTGCTGAGCGGCAGGATCCGGCAAAAGATCACCGCCGCGCAGAGTGCCGCAAAAAGGCTGCGCATGGCCCAGAGATGCGCGCGCGTCCTCTCACTCATTGGGGGCGGTCCCCGCGTCGGGTGCTACAAAGCCCCTGACCGCGGCTGCTGCATCCCCGCCCAAGAGGGGCGTGGGCATCGCGTCCGGTGCGATCAGATCGCCGGTGTCGTCGATACGCGTGCTCCCGTGGTTGCGCAGCACGCGCAGGAACTCGAGCCGCTCGTAATCGGCGGCAAGGCGCAGGCGCAGGCGTCCGCCCGGATCCTGCGCGACCTGCCCGACCAGCAATCCCGATGGAAAAACGCCGCCATCGCCCGATGTGATCACCCGGTCGCCCGGCCGCACGCTGCCGGCGTCTTCGAGGAAGTCTATGGGTGGCGCTGCCGTATTGTCGCCCAGGATCAGCGCGCGCTGACCCGAGGGCTGCACCGTGACCGGGATCCGGCTGGACGTATCGGTCAAGAGGATCACGCGGGATGAATTCTGCCCGACCCCTGAAATGCGCCCGACAAGGCCGAGGCCGTCCATCGCCGCCCAGCCATCGACGATACCGTCACGCGCGCCCACGTTCAGCAGCACGGACTGGCGAAAGGGCGATCCGCTATCGGCGGAAACGACACCGGTGACATAGGTCAGGCGCGGATCGAGGCGCACGTTGTTCAGATCCAGCAAGCGCGCATTTTCCTGCTCCAGTTGCAGGGCAGCCTCTTTCCATGCCTGCATCTGTTGCAGCTCGCGGCGCAGCTCCTGATTTTGGCTGTAGATGCGCTGATAGCTTTGAAAATCGCGCAGGAGGTTGACGGTGCCGGTGACGGGGGCCATCGCCCAGTCCAGATTGGGCACGACTGCGTCTATGACGGCGGCGCGAAACCGCTCGACCCGCGGGCTGTCAATGCGCCACACGAGGAAAAGACCCAGAAGGCATACGAGCAGCACACCCAGAAACAGCCGCTTGAGCGGGCCTGCGTAATCGTCGGATTGTTTGCGATCCTTGGCCAAACGGGGGATCCCTGCGGTGAGAGGGGGCCGCGCCCCGGCCCCTAGGCTATAACGCCGCGAGGGCCCCTGCAATCTTGCGGGGGCCCGGTCGGCGCGGGCGCGCCTTTAGCTATCGTAGTCTATGGCGTGGCGTAGCTGTTTTTCAAATTCGAGCGCCTTGCCGGTGCCCAGAGCCACGCAATTCAGGCTTTCGTCTGCGATGCTCACGGCAAGGCCGGTCTGCTCGCGCAGAGCAAGGTCCAGATCGCCCAAGAGCGCCCCGCCCCCGGTCAGCATGACGCCCCGGTCGACGATATCGGCGGCCAGATCCGGCGGCGTCGCCTCGAGCGCGGTCATCACCGCCTCGCAGATCTGCTGGACCGGCTCTGCGAGTGCCTCGGCGACCTGTGCCTGACTGATTTCGGTTTCCTTGGGCACGCCGTTCAGCAGATCGCGGCCCCGGATCTTCATCGTTTCGCCGCGTCCGTCGTCGGGCATGCGGGCGGTGCCGATGGAGGTCTTGATCCGCTCGGCGGTGGCATCCCCGATCAGGAGGTTCTGCTGCCGGCGCAGGTAGTTGATGATGGCCTCGTCCATGCGGTCACCGCCGATGCGGATCGAGCGAGCGTAAACAATGTCACCAAGGCTGAGCACGGCAACTTCCGTGGTGCCGCCACCGATATCGACCACCATGTTGCCGGTGGGATCGGTGATGGGCATGCCCGCACCAATGGCCGCTGCAATCGGCTCGGCAATCAGACCCGCGCGCCGGGCGCCAGCGCTCAGCACCGATTGGCGAATGGCACGTTTTTCGACGGGGGTTGCGCCATGGGGCACGCAAACGATGATCTTGGGCTTGGAGAAGGTCGTGCGCTTGTGAACCTTGCGGATGAAATACTTGATCATCGCCTCTGCGGTGTCGAAATCGGCGATGACGCCCTCGCGCATGGGGCGAATGGCCTCAATGCTGCCGGGCGTGCGGCCCAGCATCAGCTTGGCATCCTCGCCCACGGCCAGCACCTTCCGCACGCCGTCCTTGACGTGGTAGGCAACGACCGAGGGTTCCGACAGGATGATCCCGCGACCCTTGACGTAGACCAGTGTATTGGCCGTGCCGAGGTCTATGGCCATGTCCGATGTGAACATTCCGGGAATTCTGCTCAATATGGACATGAAGTGTAGTGTCCTGTCTTTGGGTGCAAACGCGAAAAAGGCGACTCTGGGTCGCCGTTGTCCACTCTTATAGAGAGGGGCAGGGCGCGGTTAAAGGGTCTGTTTTGTGCGGCTCAGCATCAATTCGCCGGTAGCTGCCGGGTTGAGCGCGCAGGCGCGCCACGCTAGGCCTGTCGCAGGCCAGAGGGATCGGAGAGGCGCTTGTCATGTTTGTCGTCATCGGGCTGATCCTGGCCTTTGTCCTTATCCTGATCTTTTCCGACCGGCGGACCCGCAATTGCCGCTGGCGCGAGGACCACGGCCGCGACGAGGGCGATCAGCGCTATTACCGTTGTCTGACCTGCGGACATGAGACCTTTACCGCAACGGGCAAGCCGCCCAAGGTCTGTTTTGCGCGAACCCCGCCGCCTGAAAATTGAAAGGCCCGACACGTGAAAGGACCGCCATGACCCAGCCCGCCCCGAACGTGACTGCACCGCCGGATGCCGAGGCGCGCCGCGACGTGCCGCCGGTGATCTGTTATCCGACCGAAACGCTGCCGCAGCCTGATCTTGCGTTTTATGCTGCGGCGCGCCAGGGCGCGGTCAAGATCGCCGAAGTGCTGGCCCGGCCACGCGATGCCGCATGTTTCCGCGCGCCTGCCGGGCATTTCTTTCGAATCACGTCTGTGGACGGGCCGCAGGTGGGCGACTTGAACCTCTGGAATGCCGACGATCTGGACGAGCGATTCTATTCGGGCAAAACCCGTGCCCTGCACGGCACACATCTGACTCGCGGTCAGCGGATGTGGTCGTCGCTGCCGCATCTGCGGCCCATGGCGACGATCACCGCGGACACGCTGGAATGGTATGGCATCGACCAATATGGTGGGTCCGTCCATGACGTGATCGGCACGCGCTGCGATCCCTACACGGGGCATCTTCTGGCGGGCGGGCAGTATCATCACTGCTGCCATTCCAACCTGACGCGCGCCCTCAGCGATGAGACGGGGCTGCCCCTCGCCGAGGCTGAGCGCCATGTGCATGATGTGCTCAACGTCTTCATGTGCACCGGGTTCACCCGCGGGACGGGCCAGTATTTCATGAAGGCCAGCCCGGTCCGCCCCGGCGATTACCTTGAATTCTTTGCCGAGATCGACCTTCTGGGCGCGCTCAGCGCTTGTCCCGGTGGCGATTGCTCGGCCCAGCATTCCAGCGATACCGCGGTTTGCCACCCCCTGCTGGTCGAGGTCTTCGCGCCCGCGCCCGATGCGCTGGAGGGATGGCGCGCGGCGCAGCCGAACGGATATGATGGCACCCATGGGCGCGGTCCTGTCGCGGGGCGCGCGGGATGATCGGATATGCGCCGGGGTGCGATGTCGGTGTGCTGGAGGAATGGCCGCTGGATAACCCGGCCAGCCACTACGTGATCCTGCGGGGCGCGCCGCGCACATTTGGCCGTCTCGATGCGGGCGGGCCGGGGCATGTCACGCGATTTGGCATCTGGCGCTGCACGCCCGGCGCCTTTCAATGCACCGAGCAGGGGGATGAGATGATGACGATCCTCGCCGGTCGGTGCCGCCTGACGGATCATGGCACCGGCGCGGTGCGGGATTTGAGTGCCGGTGACAGCCTGTTCGTGAGGGGTGGCGCGCGCGTGACATGGGACGTCGCGGAAGAGGTCACCAAGGTGTTTTTCGGGCACAAGCCTTGCGGGTATTGAGCCGCGTCTAGGCGCGAGCGCCCGTGGGTGCCTCGATCACGAATTCCAGTTCGACGGTCAGGCCCGCAGACGATGAGCTGACCTCGAGTTCGGAATTCAATTCGGCGCCGATGACCTGCGCGATCAGCGTGCCCAAGCCGCCGCGCGCTGGGTCCGCCTCGGCGGGCAGGCCAACGCCGGTATCGCTACAGGACACGCGCAGCGTGCCCGGCTCTTGGCCATGGCCGATCCGGATCGTGATCGTCCCGCCCATGCCGTCCGGAAATGCGTGTTTGTAGGAATTGGCGACAAACTCATTGACCAATGTGCCCACGGCGACCGCCTGACCCGTTGGCACCGCGCAACTTGCCGCGTTCATGACCAGATGCACCCCGTGCGGCGCCATGGCGGTCATATTTTGCCTCATCTCTTCCAGATATGTCTTGAGATTGATCCTCAAGTGATCGTCGGTGCGGTAAAGCTGGCTGTGCAGACGCGAAACCGCCTCGATCCGGGAATGGACGGTCTGAAGCGCCTTGCGGGCCTCGTTTCCAGCTGCGCGCCGTTCTTGAATGCCGACAAGGGACGACAGCGATTGCAGCGAATTCTTGACGCGGTGATCGATTTCCTGGCGCAGCAGCTTGTTCGCGTTGAGGGCGCGGCGCATGTCCATCTGCGCCATCACTTGCCGCGAGAGCACCCGAAGCGCATCGCGCTGATGTGGAGTAAGGATGCGCGGCGCGTAATCGAGAACGCACAGCGTTCCCAGAGGCAGGCCGTCATCCGATTTCAGAAGGGCGCCCGCATAAAACCGCAGACCCGGATCGCCTGTGCAGAGCGGGTTGTTTGCCATGCGTGGATCCTCAAGGGTGTCAGGGATCTCGACGAACTCCTCCTCAAGGATGACATGGCTGCATATCGACGTCTCAAGCGGTGTTTCGCGCACGCCCAGACCGACCTCGGCCTTGAACCACTGTCGGTCGGCGTCGATCAGGTTGACGACGGAAATGGCCGTGCCGCAGATCTGCGAGGCCAGCAGTGCGATGTCGTCGAAATCAGAGTCCCGCGGTGTGTCGAGGATATCGTAGCTGCGAAGCCGCTCCAGCCGTGCCGCCTGATTGGGATGCTTGAGAGCTTCCAAATTGCCGCCCCGTATTTTTGCCGCACCAAAACCTAGGGTTGTAGTGTTTCACATTTCTGCGCTGCGTCAATTCCAATCTGGGGAGGTTTGGGAGAAGGCATCGAATTGAAAAAGGCCCCGGAACGCTCCGGGGCCTTTGCCTTGGTCTTGGATCTGGCTGCGCTTAGTGCGCGTGGCCCTTGTCCCAGTCTTCCCGCTTGGGAAGCTGCTCGAACGTATGCTCGGGCGGCGGGCTGGGCAGGGTCCATTCCAGCGTGTCTGCATACTCATTCCACGGATTGTTCTCGGTCACGCGGCGACCATAGAACAGCGCGTAGAGGATCACGCCGAAGAAGAACACAAAGCTGGCAAAGCTGATGAACGCACCGATTGACGACCAGTAGTTCCAGGTCGCGAACGCCTCGGGGTAGTCGATATAGCGCCGGGGCATACCCTGACGGCCTAGGAAGTGCTGCGGGAAGAACGTCAGGTTTGACCCGATGAACATCGCAAAGAAGTGCAGCTTGCCAGCCCATTCAGGATACATCCTGCCGGTCATCTTGGGGAAGTAGAAGTAGATCCCCGCAAAGATGGCAAAGACGGCGCCAAGGCTCATCACATAGTGGAAGTGCGCAACGACGTAGTAGGTGTCGTGGTACGCGCGGTCGATCCCGGCCTGCGACAGAACGATGCCGGTCACGCCGCCCACGGTGAACAGGAAGAGAAAGCCGAAGGCCCAGAGCATCGGTGTCTTGAACTCGATCGAGCCGCCCCACATCGTCGCGATCCAACTGAACACCTTCACGCCGGTGGGCACGGCGATCACCATCGTGGCCAGCATGAAGTAGGACTGCTGCGTCAGCGACATGCCCACCGTGTACATGTGGTGTGCCCAGACGACAAAGCCGAGTGCGCCAATCGCGATCAGGGCCCAGACCATCGGCAGGTAGCCAAAGATCGGCTTGCGCGAGAAGGTCGCGATGACGTGGCTGATGATGCCGAAGCCGGGCAGGATGATGATGTAGACCTCGGGGTGACCGAAGAACCACAGGATGTGCTGATAGAGGATCGGATCGCCCCCGCCAGCAGGATCAAAGAAGGTCGTTCCGAAGTTACGATCGGTCAGCAACATCGTGATTGCGCCCGCCAGAACCGGCAGCGACAGCAGGATCAGCCATGCGGTGACGAAGATCGACCAAGCGAACAGCGGCACTTTGAACAGGGTCATGCCCGGCGCGCGCATGTTGAGGAACGTTGTGATCATGTTGATCGCACCCAGGATCGAGCTGGCGCCCGACACGTGCACGGCAAAGATCGCAAGGTCCATCGAGATGCCCGGCGAGTTGGTCGAGAGCGGCGGATAGAGAACCCAGCCAACGCCCGCACCTAGTGCGCCACCGGTGCCACCCGGCGTCAGCATCGAGGCCACGCCCAGCGACGTGCCCGCGACATAGAGCCAGTAGGACAGGTTGTTCATCCGCGGGAACGCCATGTCCGGCGCGCCGATCTGCAATGGCATGAAGTAGTTGCCAAAGCCGCCGAACAGCGCGGGAATCACCACGAAGAACATCATCAGCACGCCGTGGTATGTGATCAACACATTCCAAAGGTGGCCGTCAGGCGTACAGGTCGCCGCAGAATCGGCGATGAACCGGGCACCCTCCTGGCACATGTACTGAACACCGGGCTCCATGAGCTCGAGACGCATGTAAATGGTGAAAACGACCGAGAGCAGGCCGACAAGCGCCGACGTGATCAGGTAAAGGATACCGATATCCTTGTGGTTCGTGGACATGAACCACCGGGTAAAGAACCCTCGTTCGTCTTGGTGGTCGTGGCCATGAATGGCTGCATCTGCCATTGGGTGCCTCCTGCTGGTATGGATCCGGGCGCTCGCGGATGGGCTACGGGCGCGCAACGTTGCTGGACGTCGTTTTAGTGTGCCCGGTCAGACCGGGCAACGCCCGAGTGTATGAGAACGCAAATTAAATTGTCGCACCCCTCATGGGCGTTTTGCGATGCAGAATGCGGCTGGAAACACCCGTCGCGCGCTTTCTTCACCGTTGTTGGGCGCAGAATATCGCAAAGGATCATCAATATGCCGGCGATGGCACGCTTGCCTTTTCCGGCGCGTGATGTCGAAAAAAATCAAACCGTTTGGAACCAGCGTGACGGCTGCCGTGTTGACACCCCAAGCGACGCAAGACCCTGCACGACGCCGGGATGCGTTGTCTGATTTGAAGTTTAGGAGAATGAAATGACCAACTTTCGCAAACTGAGCACAGCCGCCGCCGCCTTGACACTGGGCACGTTCATGTCCACCGGCGCATTTGCCATGACATGCGGCGAATTCAATGAAATGGACTCCTACGACCAGTTGGGAGCGATTTCCGAGATGGGCCGTGAAGGCGCGCGTGACCAAGCGATGGGTGAAGATGCCACCGAAGCTGGTGTTGCCACCGAGCAGGCAGATGGTGATGACACCATGAACGACGATGCTGGTCGCGAAGGCGCGCGCCAAGATGCGCGTGGCGCGGACGTCATGATGTCCGAAGTGATGCAACGTTGCATGGAAGACGGTGAACTGATGGTTGAAGACGCGATGCACCCGTCCGAAGGCTGAAGAAGATAGCGCCAACCCCCTTTCGTGCGCCAGTCCTGTCCCTTCTGATAGGCACACGATCAATTGGCGCTGTGACCCGCAATCCTTTTCAGGGTTGCGGGTTTTTTACGTTCTGGAGGAACTCGGCTTTGATCGGGTCAGCCGGGTCGCCAAAAATGCCGTCGAATTCGCGGCGCAGCGCGACATCGACATCCTCCATGGTGACGGGCAGGCCCAGATCAACAAGGCTCGTGACCCCGTGTTGGGCGATGCCGCAGGGAATGATGCCGCTGAAGTGCTCCAGCTCCGGCTCCACGTTGATCGAGATCCCGTGAAAGCTGATCCACTTGCGCAGGCGCACACCAATGGCCGCGATCTTGTCTTCGGGCGCCGCGCCATCCGGGCCAAGCGGCTTGTCCTGACGGGTGACCCAGACGCCCACGCGCCCCGCGCGAAGCTCGCCCGTGACGTTGAACGCATCCAGCACCGCAATCACCCACGCCTCGAGCTGTCGCACAAAGGCGCGCACGTCGCGCCCGCGCTTGCCGACGTCCAGCAGGACATAGACGACCCGCTGGCCCGGACCGTGATAGGTGTATTGCCCGCCGCGCCGCGCCTCATATACAGGGAATCGGTCGGGGTCGATCAGGTCTTCGGGCCGCGATGACGTGCCTGAAGTATAGAGAGGCGGATGCTCCAGAAGCCAGATCGACTCGGGCGCGGTGCCGGCGGAAATATCGGCGACACGCGCCTCCATGAGGGCCAGAGCCTCTTCATAATCGGTCAGACCGGGCGATATTTTCCATTCTACCATGGGGCGGGTGATACACTGGCACCGCGCACAGGAAAAGCGCGTGTTGCGCGCCAACGCCGGTGTTTTCGTAGAGCCGTAATTTGCTCTTCACAAACCTGCCCAGAGACGCTAAACGCCACGTCATACCATGACAGTGCGGTCGTGGCGGAATGGTAGACGCGCAGCGTTGAGGTCGCTGTGGGGTAACACCCGTGGAAGTTCGAGTCTTCTCGACCGCACCAATTCATTATGAGTATTTATTCAAAATAAGTGCATTAGCTGTTTTGTTTGCGATGGTGTCCCCCTTGTAGTCCCCTTTGCTTGTAAGCGTTGCAATTGTGCACAGCTCTTGGCGTCGGGGCGCGAGTTGGTTTGCTCGCATCTCGCTTGCACGACGAACTGCTTGTTTTTGAGCCTGAGTGATCATGGTGGATTCGGCGGCAGAGCACATCGTTGTCAAATGAGGGTCCCTTCTCGTTCCGTGTGGGTAGTCGGGCGCACCGGTGCTTGAGCCGCTCCCATATTTCGTGCCTTCGGTAGGCGCGTCCGACGCGGAGACCTCAGCCATCGCAG